>JAYSYE010000409.1:0-4307 GCA_043716635.1 Deltaproteobacteria bacterium
CGAGCCAGCGGGCCGCGACCACGCGATGGATCACGCTGTGGCCGATGATCAGCGTGGTGCCGCCGGCTGCGCGCAGATCCGCGAGCACCGAATCGGCGCGCGCCGCGAGATCGTGTGGCGACTCGCCATCGGGATTGCCGTCGCGCAGGTACGCGAAGCCGGGGCGCTCGACGCGGATCTCGGCGACGGTCCGGCCGTCGTACGCACCGAAGTTCATCTCGATCAGGCGGTCGTCCACGACCGCGCGGTCGCCGAACCCGGCGAGCTCCGCCGTGCGCCGTGCGCGTCCGAGGGGGCTCACCCACACGCGGTCGAACACGATGCCCGCGAGCTTGGAACGCAGTCTCCGTGCCGTCGCCTCGCCCGCCTCTGTCAGCGGCAGATCGGTCCTGCCCGCGAGCCGGCGCTCCGGCGACCACGCCGTATCGCCGTGCCGGCACAGATAGATCGTCGCCGTCGCGTCGGCCATCGATCGAACTCTCGCATGGATGCTCAGCTCGAACGCACCTTCGCCCACTGCTCCTGGAGTCGCTGCGTCGAGATCGGGACGGCAGTCTTGAGCTCCGGTGCAAACGTCGCGATCCGCAGCTCCTCGAGCATCCAGCCGAACTCCTCGACGTCGACGCTGGTCCGACCGCGCGCGCGCATCTCCGTTTGCAGCTTCGCGAAGCTCGTCCAGAATGGCGTGACCTGCGCCGCCTTCAGCGCGTCCTTCTGCGGGTCGTGCATCAGCCGCTGCAGCCGGACCTGGATGCCCTTGAAGTACCGCACGATGTGCGTCAGCCGCTGCGCTGGCGTCGCGAGCATCAGATCCGCGCGCACCAGGTGGCCGAGCTGACTCTGCACGTCCTCGTACGCGATCTTCAGCGGGCCCGGCTTGCCCGCGATGCCCTTCAGCACCGCGCGGACCTTCTCGAGCTCGCCGCCGAGCTCGATCGCCACGCGGGAGAGCTCCGCGAGCGATCGCGGGAGCTGCGCGCGGCCCTCGATCACGCGCTCCGTGAACGCGGTCTTGTTGCGCGGAAACGTCGCGGGGTCGGTCAGCCGGTACGCCTCGTCGAGCGCGCGGAGCACGATCTGCCGCCGCGGCGACATCGGCCCGACGGGCGGGGTCCCCGCTCGCGCGAGCGCCGCCGCCATCCCCACGCCCACGCTGCCCGTCGCCGTGGCTCCCGGGGAGCGCACGGCCGTCGCCGGGCCGGCGCCATCGCCACCCACCACGAGCGGGCCACTCGCTGTCGACGGTGGCAGCCCAGACTCGAGCTTCGCCACCGTCATCCCCGCCTGCAGCAGGAACAGCCGGCGCAGTCCCGCGCGCGTCGCCACCGTCGCGGCCTCCGGCGACTCGAGCAGCCGCACGTCCACCGCCGTCTCCGTGTCCACGAGCGCCGGGTACGCGGCCATCCGCCGCCCACCGACCTCGAGCGTGACCGACGCCGGCAGGGTGTCGAAGTCCCACGCCGTCAGCCCCTTGCGCTCGTGCTGCGCCGTCGGCGCGACGGCCCACAGCTGCTTCGCGCGCTGCCCGAGCACGCGCTGGAGCTCGCCGAGGTCGCGCCCGGTGCCGAGCACCTTGTCGTGCTCGTCGACGATTCGAAACGAGAAGCCGAAATACGCGGGCAGCGCCCGGAGCTCCCACGCGTCGCGGTTCACGCGCTCCCCCGTGCGCTCGAACAGTGCGCGCTCCACCGTCGCGAGCATCGGGCCCTCGAACGGCGTCTGCGTCCGCGCGAGCTCGCGGGCCACCTCGCCGAGCGGCGCGTTCGTCGCGATCGCCTTGCGCACCGCCTTCGGCAGCCCCTCGAGCATCGCGACCAGCTTCGCCTCGTGCCAGCCGGGGATCGTCCACGCCATCACGTCCGGGTCGAGCTGCGGTAGCAGCGCGAGCGGCACGGTCATCGTGATCCCGTCGTCGTCCTCGCCCGGATCGAACCGGTACGCGAGCGGCAGCGTGGCGCCGCGCACCACGAGCGCATCGGGGTAGCGCGCGACCGACAGCTCGTTCACCTCGTCGAGCAATAGATCCGCCGCCGTCAGCTCCAGCACGTGGCGGTCGGCGGCCTCCGCGACGCGGCGCCACTCCTCGAACGTCTTGCCGCTGTACACGGTGGCCGGCACGCGCTTCTCGAAGAACTCCGCGACGGCGTGCTCGTCGGCGAGCATGTCGCTGCGGCGCGCCTTGTCGCGCATGCGCTGCACGTCCTCGAGCAGGCGCAGGTTGTGCGCCATGAACGCGCCCTTGGTCTCGTACTCGCCGCGCACGAGCGCGTGCGTGATGAAGATGTCGCGACTCGTCACCGGATCGATGGGCCCGTAGTTCGCCTTGCGATTCGCGATGGGCAGCCCGTAGAGCGTGACGTTCTCCTTCGCGACGACCTGCGCCGGCTTCTGCTCCCAGTGCGGATCGCCGAAGCTCCGCCGGCACAGCGCACCGGCCGCCTTCTCGATCCACGCCGGGTCGATCTTCGCGACCGAGCGCGCGTAGAGCTGCGAGGTCTCCACCAGCTCCGCCGCCATCACCCACGGCGTCGGCTTCCGCGCGAGCCCCGACGAGGGATGGATCTGGAACTTCATCTGGCGCGCGCCGATGTACACGCGCGACTCGACGTTCCACATGCCGAGCTTGCTGAGCAGCCCCGGGAGCAACGCCCGGTGGATCGCGTCCGCGCCCGCCGGCGCCGTGTTCACCGTGAACCCGAGGTCGCGCACGCTGCGCGCGAGCTGCTCGTGGATGTCCTCCCACTCGCGCATGCGGTTGAAGTTCAGGAAGTGCTCGCGCGCCGTGCGGTAGAGCTGGCCCTTCGATCCGCGCGCCTTCGCCTCCTGCCAGAACGCCCAGATCTTCAGGTAGCCCGCGAAGTCGCTGCCCTCTTCCTTGAACTTGCGGTGCGCCTCGTCGGCCTTCTGCTGCGCGGCCTGCGGCCGGTCGCGCGGATCCTGCAGCCCGAGCGCGGACGCGATCACGAGCACCTCGCGGAGCGCGCCCTCCTCGCTGCCGCCGAGGATCATCCGCCCGAGCCGGGGGTCCACGGGCAGCTTGCCGAGCTGCTCGCCGGTCGCGGTCAGCCGGCCGTACTCGTCGAGCGCGCCCAGCTCCTCGAGCACGCGGTAGCCCTCGTCGACCGCGCGCTTCTGCGGCGGATCGAGGAACGGGAAGCTCTCGATCGCGCCGAGCCGCAGCGCCTTCATGCGCAGGATCACGCCCGCAAGCCCGACGCGCTTGATCTCGGGATCCGTGTGCGACGGTCGCGACGCGTAGTCCTGCTCCTCGTACAGGCGGAAGCACACGCCACTCTCGGTGCGCCCGCAGCGGCCCTTGCGCTGGTCGGCGCTCGCGCGCGACACCGGCTCGATCAGCAGCTGCGTGACGCCGGTGCGGACGTTGTAGCGGTTCACGCGCGCGACGCCCGCATCGACGACGTAGACGATTCCCGGGATCGTCAGCGACGTCTCGGCCACGTTGGTCGCGAGCACGACGCGGCGCTGCGGCAGCGTCTGGAACACGCGCTGCTGCTCCGCGGGCGAGAGGCGCGCGTACAGCGGCAGGATCACCGTGTGGGGCAGGGCGCGCTGCTCGAGCTCCTGGACGGCGTCGCGGATCTCGCGCTCGCCCGGCAGGAACACGAGCACGTCGTTGCGCGGATCGAGCTCGGTGATCTCGTTGACGGTGTTGGCCACCGCCTCGGCGATGTCGCCTTCGTCCTCGCGCGGAGGCCGGTACAGGACGTCCACCGGGTAGGTCCGTCCGGACACCTGGATCACGGGCGCGCCGTCGAAGAACACGCTGAAGCGGTCGGTCTCGAGGGTCGCGGAGCTCACGATGATGCGCAGGTCGGGTCGCTGCGGAAGCAGGCGCTTCAGGAACCCGAGCAGGAAGTCGATGTTGAGGCTCCGCTCGTGCGCCTCGTCGATGATGATCGTGTCGTAGCGGCGCAGCTGCGGATCGCCCTGGATCTCGGCGAGCAGGATGCCGTCCGTCATGAACTTGATGTACGAGGTCGGCTTGATCTTGTCGTTGAAGCGGACCTTGTAGCCGACGACGTCCCCGACCTCGGTCTTCAGCTCCTGGGCGACGCGCGCCGCGACACTCGTGGCCGCGATGCGCCGCGGCTGCGTGCACCCGATGTACGCGTTGGCGCCACGCCCCATCGCCAGGCAGATCTTCGGCAGCTGCGTGGTCTTGCCCGAGCCGGTCTCGCCCGCGACGATGATCACCGGGTGCTCGTCGATCGCGTTCGCGATGTCGATGACGCGCGCGGTGATCGGGAGCTCGGCGGGAAATGCGACCTTGTCCGTCAGGCGCAGCC
>JAYSYE010000410.1:0-4306 GCA_043716635.1 Deltaproteobacteria bacterium
CCCGAGCGAGTCCCGGCGGGGTTGCCCTGGGTCGGGACGGGGTCGGGCGCCGAGCCGGGTGCGGTGGGAGGACGCGGCACCTGCGCCTGTGCCGTGAACGCGATCAACTGGGAGCCGAGGCACAGGGCCAGCGCCAAACTGCGAGTCATGCGGGCGACACGAGCATCGCCCGTGCCACGGCGCAACGGGGCCCGATGCAGTTTCCACCGCGCCGGATGTCGGGTGCCCATACAGCGGGGGTCACGGCCCGTGACTGTCGCGGTCACGTTTCGTCGGCGAGTCAGTAACAATCCAGTAGAGTTGCGGCATGACGCCGCTCGGTCGCTGTCTCGCCTCGAGTGATGGCACGTCACTCGCAGCCGGTCGTGGCGTGGCGCCCTCGACGATGATCCCGATCAGCCCGGAGGCGATGTGGCGCCGCGAGCGCGATCACTTCTTCGTGATCGAGGCGAAGAAGACGTCGCGATACATCATGGGACTCGGCGCCTGCGTGCAGCTCGCGACCTTTGCGGTGCTGCTCGGCTCGGGCTATCCGACGTGGCGGGTCGGCGCGCTGTTCGCCGCGTACTGCGTGTTCACCGGGTGCCACCGCGCGATCATGCGTTGCACCTCGGAGCCGGGCAAAGTGTCCTCGTCGTTCATCTACATGTCGGTCGCGTCGCTCGTGTTCGTGACCGTCTCGGCGGCGCTGACGGGCGGCGTGCATTCGATCTTCCTGCCGAGCCTGGTGATGCCGGCGATCGTGTCGCTGATGTTCTTTGGTCCGCAGGCGGTCGCCCGCTGGGTCGCAGTGGCGAACGCGTTGCTCGTCATCGCCGTCGTGACGTTACCCGAGTGGATCGTCGGACCGCAGCTGTCCGAGCGCATGCACATGGTCGGCATCATCATCTCGTTGACGTGGTTCTTGTTCATGCTGCACGCGCTCGTCGGCAAGCTGTCGGTGGTGGCGAGCCGCGCGGGGGAGTCGGTCGCGTGCCTGCGCGAGGAGCGCATCGGCGATGCCGAGGCGCAGCTGCGTCGGTTGCAGTCTGTGGGCGCGAAGGTCGCGCACGAGCTGAAGAACCCGCTCGCGTCGATCAAGGGCCTGTGTCAACTCGTCGCGCGCACGCCGGAGAGCGAGCGCACGCAGGAGCGACTCGCGGTGGCGACGTCGGAGATCGCGCGCATGGAGACGATCCTGCGCGAGTACCTGTCGTTCTCGCGGCCCCTCGAGGATCTGAAGCCGGAGTCGATCGACCTGGTCGCGCTCGGTCGGGACGTGCTCGACGTGCTCGACGGGCGCGCGGTCAACGCCGGCGTCACGACGTCGATCGGCGGGGCGGCGATGCCGGTCCAGGGCGATCCGCGGCGGCTGAAGGAGGCGCTCATCAACCTCGTCTCGAACGCGATCGAGGCGACTCCGACCGGCGGCACGGTCGCGCTGAAGGTGCGGTCGAGCGCGGCCGGCGTCGTGATGGACGTGGTCGATAGCGGCCGCGGGATCTCGGCCGACGATATGAGCCGGATGGGTACGTCGTTCTTCACGACGCGCGAGAACGGAACGGGGCTCGGCGTGGTGCTCGCGCAGGGCGTGATCACGCAGCACGGGGGCTCGCTGAAGTACGACTCCAAGGTCGGCCGGGGGACCACCGCATCGATCTCCCTGCCAGCACCCGGGGCGCGACCGGCGATGGTGACCGAGCCGTCCGCGCGGGCGCCCCTCGCTCAGGCGCACGCTTGACCACCGTGCTGCTCGTCGACGACGAGCCCGGCGTGCTGTTCACGCTATCGGAGCTGCTCGTCGAGCGCGGTCATCGCGTGGTGACGGCGCGCTCGGGACCAGAGGCGCTCGCGAAGCTCGACGAGGCCGACACGGTCGTGACCGACCTCTCGATGCCGGGGATGGATGGGCTCGAGCTCATGGGCACGATCGGCCAGCGCGATGCATCGCTGCCGGTGGTGCTGCTGACGGCCCACGGGAGCGAGCGGGTCGCGGTCGCGGCGATGAAGCAGGGGGCGTACGATTACCTGTCGAAGCCGTTCGATATCGACGAGCTCGCGGTGGTGATCGAGCGAGCGCTCGAGGCGCGGCGCCTGCGGATCGACAACCGGAGGCTCGAGGCCGAGCAGACGCTGGGGCGGCGCATTGTCGGCGCCTCGCGGCCGATGCGGCGCCTGCTCGAGGCGACCTCGCGGGTCGCGACGCGCGACGTGACCGTGCTCGTCCGCGGCGAGACCGGCACGGGCAAGGAGTTCGTCGCCGAGCTGCTGCACGCGCAGAGCGCGCGGTCGGTGAAGCCGCTGGTGCGGTTCAACTGTGCGGCCCTCCCCGCGGAGCTCGCGGACGCGGAGCTGTTCGGCCACGTGCGGGGCGCGTTCACGGGCGCGACGGCGACGCGACCCGGCTACTTCTCCCAGGCCGACGGCGGGACGCTGATCCTCGACGAGGTGGGCGAGCTGCCGCTCGCCGTGCAGGCGAAGCTCCTGCGCGTGCTGCAGGAGGGCGAGATCCAGCCGGTGGGATCGGGGCGCATCGAGAAGGTCAACGTGCGCGTCGTCGCGTCGACGAATCGCGACCTCGCTGCGGAGGCAAAGACGGGACAGTTTCGCGAGGACCTCTACTACCGGCTCGCGGTGGTGGAGCTGATCGTCCCGCCGCTGCGCGATCGCAAGGACGACATCCCTGCCCTCGCGATCGAGTTCGGACGTCGCTACGGCGAGAAGTTCGGGCTCGGGGCGATCACGCTCGAGTTGCCGCTCATCGACGCGCTGGTGCGGGCCGATTGGCCGGGCAACGTCCGTCAGCTCGAGAACACGATCGCGCGGCTCGCCGCGCTGTCGGCGGGCGGCACGATCGGGCTCGCCGACTACTACTCGGCCTCGAACAGCGGCGACATGCCCGCCGTCACCGAGCCCGGCGCGCTCGGCCCCGGGCACGATGCGGGCGACGAGCACGATCACGCACCCGTCCCGAGCGATGCGCGCGGCGGCCCGAGCCTCAAGGAGCAGGTCGAGGCGTTCGAGCGGGGACTCGTCGCCCGGGCCCTGGACTCCACGACCGGCAACCAGTCCGAGGCCGCCCGCCGGCTCGGGGTCTCGCGCGTGACCCTGATCGACAAGATGAAGAAGTACGGCCTCGAGAAGCGCGGCCGCTGATCGCCCCCACCCGCCGCGGAAAGGCCGCCCCATCGCAGTCGCGGCGCGCCCGGATGTGCGACACGTGTCGACGACATGGAGCGCATCGTTCATCTGTGTAATGGCGACAGCACGGCCGACGCGCTCTCGCTCGCGGACCTCCCCGGCGAGATCCGCGTGTGGGGCGACGCGCTCGACCAGGGCCCCGTGCTGCCCGGGTCCGACGACGAGCACTACCGCGCACGCGCCGCGTGGCACGCCCGGCGAGGTCGGGCCGCCGCCCCCGAGGCGCAGCTGCGCGAATGGGACCGTGGGCTCGACGAGGCCGCGGGCGCCGAGGAGCTGATCCTCTGGTTCGAGCACGACCTCTTCGACCAGCTCGCGCTGGTGCGGATCCTCGCGCGCCTCGTTCGCCGTGGGCTCCCCGCGACGCTGTCGATCGTCTCGATCGATCGCCATCCCGAGGTGCCGAGCTTCCTCGGGCTCGGACAGCTGCAGCCGGAGCAACTCGCTGCGCTCTGGCCCCGGCGCACGGGACTGTCGAAGGACGCGCTCGATGAAGCGGTCACCACCTGGATCGCGGTCACCGCCGCCGATCCCCGCGCGGTGCCGTTCCTCGTCCGCCGCATCAAGGCGATGCCATTCCTCGCAGGCGCGCTCGAGCGTCACCTCGAGGAGTTCCCCGATCCGACGAGTGGACTCTCGCGGACGGAGCGCCAGCTGCTCGCCGCCATCGCGCGCGGGCTCGGCACCAGCGCCGCGCTCGTGCAGGCCGTGCACGCGATCGATCCACGCTACCCGGTCACGGACGTCGTGCTCTTCGAGACGCTTCAGGGCCTTCAGGTGTCCGGGTTCGTCGAGGGCGCACCCGCGACGCTCGAGCTTGCCACCGTCGTCTCCAGCGGCGGCATCAGCATCACCGCGCGTGGTCGCCAGGCGCTCGCCGGCGTGCTCGATCGCGTCGCCGAGACCGGCATCGATACCTGGCGCGGCGGCGTGCACCTCGTGGGGCGCGGACCGCTCTGGCGCTGGGACAGCGCCGCCCGGAAGCTGCTCGAGAAGTAACCGAGAAGCGAGCGGCGCCCAGTCCCCGCGGCTCAGGCCGCCTGGAGCTTCGCTGCTGTCGTGGCGTGCTTGTCGAGCTCGAGATCCATCGTGCCCATGGCGATGTGCTTCCACATCCGGAAGTCAC
>JAYSYE010000042.1:0-7599 GCA_043716635.1 Deltaproteobacteria bacterium
ACTACTACCTGCTGCCCACGGGCGAGAAGCTGTCCCGACGTCAGCTCGCACCGGGCGACATGCTCGTCGGGCAGGCGCTGGCGCTGCTGTACCTCGATCCCGCGACGATCGAGCGCGGTGGCCGCGCGAGCGTCGACGACGTGATCGGGCAGCTCGTGGTGGTGCTCGGCAATGACGCCCTGATCGGTGCCTTCAACCCGAAGCGCCGGCGCCGCGTCGACGAGCGCATCGCACAGAAGAATGTCCGCACGAAGATCGGCGAGGCGCTGCGGCACCTCGAGGCGCTCGGCTTCGTGGACCAGGGCGAGGATGGTGCCCTCCGGCTGCGGCCGGCGCTGCTCCGGTTCGCGGAGCCCGTGCGCGGCCTCTCCGCGCCCGCGGAGGCCCTCGCGAAGCTCGTCGCGGAGGGCGAGGTGCTGCTCGTCGAACCCGACGCCGACGCCGACGAGGTCGAGGAGCCGCGATTCCCACCAGGTACCGCGTCGGACACCGACCCCATCGCCGACGATCCGCTCGATGACGCGCCCGAAGATCCTGCGGAGGACACGGACTGGTGACGCGCGCACGGATCGCGGCGCTCGTCCTCGTCAACTGGAAGGGCGTCTTCTACGAGCGCTACCTGCTCGACCGGCACGTCACCGCGCTCGAGGGCGCGAACGGAGCGGGCAAGACGACGGTGATGATCGCGGCCTACGTCGCGCTCCTCCCGGACCTGTCGAAGCTGCGGTTCACGAACCTCGGCGAGACCGCCGCGACGGGAGGCGATCGCGGCATCTGGGGTCGGCTCGGCGAGCCCGGGAGGCCGTCGTACACCGTGCTCGAGCTCGACGTCGGGGGCGAGCGCGTGCTCGCCGGCATCAAGCTCGTGCGCCTCGCCGAGCCGACCGTCGAGCCCACCGCGTTTGCCGTCACGGGCCTGCCCGCGGACGCGCGGCTGTCGGAGCTGCTGCTCGAGCGCCGCCTCGATGGCGATCACATCCCCGAGCTCGACGAGATCAAGGCCGCGGCCGCGCGGCTCGGCGGCACGCTGGAGACGTTTCGCAGCGTCAAGGAGTACTTCGCGTTCCTGTTCGAGCGCGGCATCACCCCGATGCGCCTCGCGACCGACGAGGAACGCGGGAAGCTGAACGAGATGCTCCGCACGAGCATGACCGGAGGCATCTCGCGCGCGCTCACGAGCGAGCTGCGCGGCTTCCTGCTGAAGGAGGAGACCGGCCTCGCCGAGACCCTCGCCCGCATGCGCGCGAACCTCGAGGCCTGCGCGCGCACCCGCACCGAGGTCGCAGAGTCGCGCCAGCTCGAGCGCGAGATCAGCGCGATCTACGAGGCAGGGACGGACATGTTCGCGGCCGCCGTCCACGGCACCCGCGCCGCCGCCGCCGAGGCCGAGCGCGAGACCGAGACCGCGCGGCACGCGCTCGTGGAGGCCACGCGCACGCAGCTCGATCACGCGGACGCGATCACGAGTCGAGAGGCGCGCGGCGCGGAGGTCGCGACAAGGCTCGGGCGGGCCCGGGTCGAGCTCGCGACCGCGCTGGCGGACCGCGATCGTGCGCTCGCGGCGCAGGCGGTCGCGAAGCGAGTCGGCGCCCTCGAGACCGAGCTCGCGGCTCTCGCCGAGAGCGAGCGGCTCGCCCGCGCCATTCACGGCTCGGCCACGGCCGAGCGCGTCGCGGCCAGGGCCGAGCGCACGCGTGCCCTCGACGCGTACGATCGCGCCGCGCACGGGCTCGCAGACCTGCAGGCCGGGCTCGACGAGCTGGTGCGGCGCGCCCACGGGTATCGCCAGCTCGCGCGCCGCCTCGCCGATGCGCGAGCCGCGACGGGACGCGCGGACCTCGAGCCGGAGGATGCCGCGGCGGCGATCACCGAGCTCGACGCCGAGCGCGCGCGGCTCGAGACCGAGCGAGCCCGCCTCCAGCGCGACGCGCGGGATCTCGCGGCCCGCCGGTCCGAGCATGCCGCGGCCCTCGCCGCCCTGACCGCGCTCACCTCGAGCCCCGCGTCCTCGCTCGCGGCCGAGCCACACGATGGTGCTGACCTGCACGCGCACGCCCGCGCGGTGCTGGGCGCGCTCGCGGGCCGCGAGGCGCAGGCCAGCCGCGGCGCCGAGCTCGAGCGCGAGCTCCGCGAGGCGGAGGTGCTCGCGGCCCGCCAGGTCGCCGCTCACGCGCTCGCGGCCTCGCTCGCGATCAGCGACGAGCGGGCCGTCGAGCCGCGCGCGAGCCAGGTCATCGCGGCGCTCGCTGCGGTCGAGCTTGACCTCCACGCGAAGCAGTCCGCGATCGAAGCCAGGCGCGCCGATGCCACCACGGAGCGCGCACGAGCCGGCGAGCTGCAGTCCCGGCTGGCGACGCTCGAGGCGCGTACGGCCGAGTATCACCTCGCCCGGGCGACCGCCGCCCGGCTCGAGCCGACGGGCCCCGTCCCCGACACGCATGCCGAGCTGGTGGCACTCCGCGAGCGGCTCGCGCTCGAGCACTACACGCTCGCGCAGACCCGGATCCAGCTCGAGGCCAGCCGCGCCGAGCTGCAGCAGCGTGCCGTGAGCGTCGAGCGGAGCGGGACGAATCTCGACCCGGAGCTGCTGCGGCTGCGCGACGAGCTCGGCGGCGAGCTCCTGGCCAGCCGGTTCGAGGACCTCGATCTCGAGGCGGCGAGCTGGGTCGAGGCGCGTCTCGGTCCCCTCGCGAGCGCGTTGATCGTCGACGATCTCGATGTCGCCGCGGCCGCGGTCGAGCGCTCGGACCGCAGCGCGCCCACGGTGTGGCTGGTCCAGGCCGGCTCGCCGCTCTCGTTCGAGCCGCCCGCGAATGCAGCCGAGCTCGGCGATGACGTGGTGTCATCCGAACCATTCGGGCTGCGCATCACGCGACGGCTCCCGCGCCCGAGCCTCGGTCGACGCGCACGGGAGCGTCAGGTGCGAGAGCTCTACGAGGCCATCGAGCGCGCCGCCAGCACGCTCGACGAGACCGCGGCCCGCACGGCCCTGGTGACCACGTGGCGGCGTGACGTCGACGTGCTCGAGGCGCACTTCGGCGCGCTCGCGCAGGGCGATCCGACGGCCGAGCGCGCCGACGTCGAGGCCGCGCTCGTCGCCCTGGACGATGCAGCCGTGGCCCGCGACACCGATGCCCGCGACGACGACGGAGCGCTGGCGCTGCTGCGCGCTCGCCTCGATGGGCTGCGGCGCTTGCTTCCAGACGTCGCGCTCCTCGATGGACCCGATCTCGCGGCGCGGGCCGCGGGACTCGCGCTCGCGCGTGCGGAGCTCTCGACGATCGCCGCCGACCTCGGCCTCGTCGCCGGGCCTCGCGCCGCCCTCACGCAGCACCTCGAGGCGCTCCGTCACGCCCCGCCCGACGACGCCACGAGCGCGGTCGACGCCGCGCGCGCCGGCGACATCGTCGCGCGCCTCGACGCACTCGCCACCGCGCGGACCGCGCTGGAGGATGTGCTCGTCCATCGACATGCCGCCGCCTACAGCGATGCCGAGATCGCGCTCGGGGCCCGCGTCGGGCTCGCCCCCGCGCTCGAGGCGCAGCACGCCCTGGCGCGCGCCGCCGTGCAGCGGGCGACCGACGCCGAGGCGGCCACGGAGGCGACGTGGGAGACCGCGACGGCCGCGGCCCAGCTCGCGGAGGCTCAGCGCCTCGGCGCCCTCACCCACCGCGATCGTGCGGTCGCCGAGCTCGCCGCGCTGGGTGCCGTGCCCGCCCCCGCGTCGCAGGCCTTGCTCGAGGCCCTCGAGCGCACGGTAGCCGAGCTCGATGCCGAGTCCCGGCTCGTCGCCACCGATCGCGCCCTCGCCGTCGAGCGCCACGCGCGCGCGACCGCCGCCGTCGAGGTCTCCCAGGCGCGCGCCGCGTTCGCTGCCGCCAGCGCCGGCCCCACGGTCGCGGGCTGGACGGACCTGCGCGCGCTTGCCGCGGCGGACGGCCTCCTGCACGCCGTGCTCGCGGCCGGTCGCACGGACCGCACGAGCATTCAGCTCGCCGCCGACGCCTGGAGCAAGAAGGAGCTGCTCCTCGATCGCCTGGTCCGCGCCCGCGGCGGCGACGAGCTCGCGACTCTGCTGCGAGACCATGCGCTCGACGGCGCGGGCTATCTCGCGAGCTGGCGAGCGACCCGCGAGTGGCTGCGGCGCCGGGTGCCCGCGCAGGTCGCGGAGATCGACGAGCCACTCCTCGCGCTGGAGCGACTCCGCGATCACCTGGACGTCCTCGAGGGTCGCCTCGCCCGGCAGGAGCTCGACCTCCGCGGCGCCTCCGAGGACGTCGCGCGCGGCATCGACGTGCAGGTCCGCCGCGCGCATGGCCAGGTGCGACGCCTGAACGAGCAGCTGACGGGCATCCGGTTCGGAAGCATCCACGGGATTCGCGTCGAGATCCGGCGCGTCGAGCGCATGGAACAGATCCTCCGCGCGCTCCGCCTCGGCGAGGTCCAGGAGCTGCTGTTCATGACATCCGTGCCGATCGAGCAAGCGCTCGACGAGATCTTTCGCCGCTACGGCGGCGGCGGGCGCGGCGGTGGGCAGCGCCTGCTGGACTACCGCGAGTACCTCGAGCTCGGTGTCGAGATCCGCCGCCAGACGTCCGGCGACTGGGAGGCTGCGAGCCCCACGAAGCTCTCCACGGGCGAGGCGATCGGCGTCGGTGCCGCCCTCATGATGGTCGTGCTCACCGAGTGGGAGCGCGACGCCAATCTCCTGCGCGGGCGGCGCACGGGCGGATCGCTGCGCTTCCTCTTCCTCGACGAGGCGAACCGCCTCTCGCGCGACAACCTCGGCGTACTGTTCGATCTCTGCAAGCACCTCGACCTGCAGCTCCTGATCGCGGCACCCGAGGTCGCGCGAGCCGAGGGCAACACCACGTATCGGCTCGTCCGCCACGTCGCCGACGATGGCCGCGAGGAGGTCCTCGTCAGCGGCCGCCGTGCGGTCGCCGCACCCGATCACCCCAGCAGCTGATCGAGCGTGCTCATGACGTCCGTCATCGAGACGGGCTTCACGAGATGGGCGTGGAAGCCCGCGGATCGCGAGCGCTCGCGAGCTTGACGTCCGGCAACCGGACTTTCAGTCGCTGCGCGAGCTCGTAGCCATCCATGACCGGTGCTGCTGTCGGTCGAGCTGGTGAAGACCGAGGCGGTCGTGGTCATCGAACCCTCCGGGGTGAGCCGGGGTGTGCAAGGTCAGCACCTTGCTGATGGCGCTGCGAGCCCGGGCCACGCGCCGCTTGCATGCCCGCATCGCTCGTCGTGCGCATGCGCTCGGCCCCTCATGTCATCAGGACCCAGACGAGCCCGGCCGCCGCCGCCGCCGCCACCGCCATCGCGATGTAGAAGGGCGTCTGGCTGGAGGTGCCGCCGTGAGCGACGGCGCCGGGTCCGATCGCCGGTGGCCCGGCGGGTCGCGCGTCCGCTCCGGCTGTCACGTCCGGCACGGGCGTGGGTGCGGTGGGCGCCACGTAGGTCTCGCCGCGCAGGTGCCGCTCCGCCGGATCCCGGAACCGCAGCACCACGTCGCCGAGCGCGACACGCGATCCGTCCGCGACGCTCGTCCACCCGTCGCCGATCGCGACGCCATCGACGCGCGTGCCGTTCTTCGACCCGAGATCGCGGATCGCGACGCCGTCCCAGCCGCGCTTCACCTCCGCGTGGCGGCGCGACAGCTCCTCGTCGAGGATGATCCAGTCGGCCTCGTCACCGCGACCGAGCACCACCAGGGCCTCGGGCGGCGGCAGCGGCCGCGCGCTCCCGCGCTGCGGACCCGACTCGATCTCGAGCACCGGCGCGGCGTCCGTTCCCAGCATGCCGCGCACGAGCTCGCGCGCGAGACTCTCCGTGCGTGACGGCGCCGAGACCTGCGACCCGAGCGGCGGCGTGGACACCTCGACGCGATATCCGGTCACCTCGATCACCGTCGGCCCGGTCGGCGCGAGCGCGCCGCGCTCGCCCGCGTTGCGCGCGATCCCGTTCACGATCACCGGGCCCGCCGCGGTCCACGAGTCGCCCTCGATGCGCACGTGGATCTCGGTCGCGGCGGCCGCCGGCAAGCGCACCTGCGCACGCGCTCCGCTGCCGATGACGATCAGCGGCTCGTCCAGGTCGATCGGCGGCAGCGCGACGCGCCCCACCTCGTTGATCACGAATCGCTTCACGGTGCGGCGGCAGCAGGCACGCCGTGCCACGGCCCGACCGGAACGCCCGTCTTGTAGACGTTGTACTTGTCGAGCACCATCGTCAGGTACTGCCGAGTGTACTTGTACGGCGGCACCGTGTAGCCGAACTTCGCGAGCGACCCGAGCCCCGCGTGATAGCCCGCGATCGTCAGCACCAGGTCGCCATCGACCTGGTTCGCGAGCCAGCGCAGCAGCCGCGTGCCCGCCATGATGTTCGTCCGTGGATCGAACACGTCGCCAACCACCCCCATGTCCCGCTCGACCGCGGGGTGCACCTGCATCAGGCCCTTGCAGTCCATCGCCGAGACCACGTGGGGATCGAAGTCGCTCTCCGTCTTGATCACCGCGCGGATCAGCGCCTCCGGGATCCGGTACAGCTGCGACGCCTCGTGGATGTAGCCGTCGTAGCGCGTGTAGCGATCGGGCGAGCGATCCGTCGCCGGCACCTTGTCGCAGCGCTCGCAATCACCGCGCTGGGCGCTCGCCTTGGAGCCGCGCTCGGGCTCGCTTAGCATCACGCGCTTCCACTTGCCGCCCTGCGGCTTCATGTTCGTGAAGTGCGATCCGCCCTCGGCGTCGGTCCACGAGTAGACGTCCGCGCGAGCCGGCGCCAGCACACCCACCGCGCTCAGAGCAGTCGTCACTCCCAGCGCGAGCAGCGCCGCGGTCAGAGGTCGCATCCGTCAAAAGCGTAGCCCGGGTCCCCTCGCGCGACCAAACCTTTGTACTGTTGCTTTGCCCATGAGCGATGTCGTCGAGACGGATTACCTGGTCCTCGGCTCCGGCATCGCGGGGTTGAACTTCGCGCTCCTCGCCGCGGAGCACGGGCGCGTCGTGGTGCTCACGAAGAAGCATCCCTCCGATACCAACACGAACTGGGCGCAAGGCGGGGTCGCCGCGGTGCTCGCTGACGACGACACTTACGAGCGACACGTGAACGACACGTTGCTCGCCGGCGATGGGCTGTGCGATCGCAAGGTGGTCGAGCTGTGCGTGGAGGGCGGACCGGCACAGGTGGAGCGCTTGCTGAAGCTCGGCGTGCGCCTCGCGCGCACGGATGGCGGCGCGCTCGATCTCGGCATGGAGGGCGCGCACACGCGGCATCGCGTCGTGCACTGGGAGGACATCACCGGGCGCGAGATCCAGCGCGCGCTCCTCGCCGCCGTCGCCGCGCACGCGAACATCACGGTGCTCGACGAGCACATCGGCGTCGATCTGCTGTCGATGGCGAAGTATGGCGGCGATGCGGAGTGCTTCGGCGCGTACGTGCTCGACTGCCGCACCGGCGAGGTGAAGACGTTCTGCGCGCGAGCGACCGTCCTCGCGACGGGCGGCACGGGCAAGGTCTACGTCTACACGTCGAACCCCGATGTCGCGACGGGCGACGGCGTGGCGATGGCGTACCGGATCGGCGCGACGG
>JAYSYE010000411.1:0-4288 GCA_043716635.1 Deltaproteobacteria bacterium
GGTGCGCGTCGTCTACTCCGAGCGCTCTCCGGACGCGCTGGCACGCGCGGCAGCGGACCAGCTCGGTGCCAGCGACCTCGTGGCGAGCACACCGCTCGACCGCATCGTGGCTTCGACGATGGGAGGTCCGGGCGTGATCGCGGACGTGGTCCGTAAACACGGCGACGACACGCCTGGCAAGCCGTTCGAGAGCGGGCTGCGCCTCGTCGAGCTGGAGTGGCAGGGGACCCGCGACCCGAAGCTGTGGAACTGGGTCCGGGTCACGTCGCCGACGGCGCCGACTGCCGAGGACGTGGCGTACACCCTGTACACGGATTTCGGCGCGAGCTCGATCGAGCCGCGCTCCGATCAGGCGTACCAGATCGTCTCGGTCGCGCCGTACTTCCAGATCCCGGCGACGACAGACTCCGGCGGGCGACCTCGAACACTGGGCCGGCGCGATCGCAGCGCAGGAGAAGACGCTGTTCGCGGTCACCGGCGAGCTCGAGTCCGTGCTCGACACGCTGACGAAAGGTGGCAACTCGGCGGCGGACGCGAGCTCGATCGCGCCGATCCACGACGTGGTCGATGCATACGCCCGCGCCGCGGGGCTTTCCCACTTTGCGGTCGACGGTGCGGAGGCTCTCGCCGCCGCCCGGCGACTGCGCGCCGGGCTCCCGCTCGCGCTCGCCGTGGACCGCGTGCGCGTGGCGCGCGAGACCGCGGGAACGGGCGCGGAAATGGCCGAGCTGTCGAAGCGATCGGCCGAGCTCCGAGGTCACGCGATCCGCGGCGAGCACATCGACGGCGTCGAGATCGAGCGCCTCTCCGTCGATGCCGACGAAGTCGCGTTTCGCGCACGCTTGAGCTCGCTCGAGACCCGGCTCCGTGACGTCGACTCCGCCGCGGAAGCCGCCGGCCTGTCCGCGGCAGATTTCGAGAACGGCCTCTCGACCGTGCGAGGCGTGGTCCGCCATATCCGCGTCGAGATGATCGGATGGGTCGGCGCCCTCGATGCCGCCCACCAATACCAGGGCCCGATCCACAGCCTCGGGGCCGCCGCGAGCGTGCTCGAACAGCGCCGCGACGCCGTCCGACATGCGCAGGGCGGGCTCACCGGGCTCGATGCGACGCTGGGCCTCCAGGACTTCTTCACGCGGGCCCAACACGAGGTCCGCGACGAGACGCTTCGCACGGCCGTCGTTCATCTGGCGCGGGACCTCGCGATCATGGTCGTGTCCGCGCAGATCGCGAGCGGAGCGGTCGGGGTCGTGCGCGGCGTGATGACCGCGCGCGAGGCGATGATCGCAGGGGAGGTGATCGAAGCATCGGCCGGGGCCACTCTCGCGTACAGCGCGGTCGAGGTCGGCGTCCAGGCGGGAGTGTGGACGCTGGCAAGCGGGGACCCGAGCGCGCGTGGATTCGCGGAGAACGCGCTCGCGATCGGGCTCGCCGAGATCGCGATGCGGCCGTTCGCGAAGTTGTTCGAGAGCCTCGGGAGCGCCGAGGCGGAGGTGCAGACCGTCCGTCAGCTCGCGAGGGCCGCCGGGCGCGCCGGCGTGAAGCTCGGTGCCGAGGTGGGCGTGGGAATGGGGGCGGCGACGGCCGCCCACGCGATCACTCACTTCGGCAAGGTCGAAGCAGCGACCTGGGACGGCTGGATCACCCAGGGCCTCGCGCTCGTCGCCGGACGCTACGTGCATGCGAGCACCAAGGGCATGCACTCGCGCGTCGAGAGCGCGGCGAAGGAGCTAGGGCGCAACGCGGCAACCGTGTTCGAGCGCAAGGTCGTGACCCTCGAGCATCGCAGCGCGTCGACGAAGCGCGAGACGACGCCCGACGAGGCGCTGGAGCTGCTCGCGAGGAATCACGAGCTCCTGCTCGAGGAGCGCTCGCTCTATCAGTCAATCGTCGGCGAAGGCGCATCGTCTCCGAACCTCGAGGCGGTCGACGCTCAGATCGGCGCGGTCTCCCCGGAGCTCGCCGACGTCCCGCTGCGCCTCTCGGGCCTCCGGCCGGTCGCCGGCAAGGACATCTTCGAAGGCACCGGACCGCAGGTCGCGAAGGCGCTGAGAGCGGCTGCCGACATGGGGTTTCAGGTCGAGAGTCGCGTCGACTCCAAGACCGCGGCGCGCACGGTCCGGCTGAACGGACGCGAGATCACGATCTACGAGCCCGATGCGCCCCGGGACAGCGCGACGACCCGCGAGTGGGCCGACGCGCTCGCAACCTCCCACCCGCATCCAATGTCACCGGCGGAAGCTCGCACCGACACCGCTGCGTTCACGGAGCGGCGTCAGGCCGTCGACCGGATGTACGATGAGGCCATGCACGGCGAGCGCGCCACGCCCGCCGGCGTCAGCCAGGAGCGACTCCAGCTCGCGGTGAAGGGCGACGCGATCACCGGCGAGCGCATCCCCCTCACCTACGGCGCCGATCCCGCCGAGGCGGCGAAGCTCTTCACCAGTTCCAGGGCGAGGTCCAGGCCGTTCTCGTCTCGGAAGGCATCACCGACGCCACCATCGTCCAGCTCGGCTCCGGGACGACCGGCTGGAGCACCGCGCCCGGCAAGACCGGCAAGGCATGGCGCCCGGAGAGCGATGCGGACTTCGCAATCTTCAGCGACCAGATGCTCGCACAAGCTCGCGCACTCGATGTCGCGATCAACCCGAAGAACGAGCAGAGTGGCCGTTACACGACCCTGAGGAATAACGCCAAGGACGGGCGTGCTGGCATGTACGAAACCCCAGTCGGACAGAAGCTACAGGCGCTCGCACTACGTTTGGATGTCATTGTCCATGGGAAAGCGGTTCCGGACGGATTCGATTTCAAACTCAACTTGTCGAATAAATCATTCGCATCCGCCACACGGGTAAGCAATCCAGAAAGCCAGGTTACTTTATGAAGAGTCAACGGTACGCCTTTGCATTTCCGTCGCCCATGAAACTTGATGAGATGCTTCAAGTTCTTACAAGGATGACACCCACCTGGGACTGGCACGAGAGAGATAATGACAGCCACTTCGGTGGGTATCTGTTGGGGAGCAAAACTGACAGGCCGAAGCAACGCGCGTTTGCAAGAATTATCGAGGAGGATGGTTGGTTTGCCGCGGAGCTTATATTTGAGCCACTCGATATCGCGGACGAAGAGGCGAATAAAGAGCTTGATAACTTCGACGCGAAGTTCTTCGACGAGCTGGTGCCTGCCCTCGGTGCGACGGGTCTGAAGCCCACCGATACGTACGAAAGCTGATACGTGGCGACGGTCGTGGCCAACGACTTACCATCGCCGCCTACGCGGGCGGTGGGCCGCGGCGGCATCGCCGTCGAACCTCGAACCTGGCGGAGGTCGGTGCCGGCGAGCGCGCCACGCCCGCCGGCGTCAGCCGGGAGCGACTCCAGCTCGCGGTGAAAGGCGCCCCGCCACCGGCAAGCGCACCCGCCGCCGTCGCGATCGCCGACCGCTTCCGCGACCGCTGCTGCGACGGCTTCGGCTACGGTTCCAGGTCGGTCCCCATCCACTCGCTGATCGAGCGGAACGAGCGGTCGCCGATCACGACGTGATCGATCACGGGGATGCCCATGATCCTCCCGGCCTCGCGCATCCGCCGCGTGAGCTCGATGTCCTCGAGGCTCGGGGTCGGGTCCCCGGACGGGTGGTTGTGCACGAGCACCGCACCCGCCGCGGACGTCCGGACGAGCGGGCGGAACACCTCGCGCGGATGCACCTCCACCCCGGACACGGTGCCGCGGGCGACCTCGGTGATATCGAGCAGCCCGTTGCGGATATCGACGCCGATCACGAGGAACACCTCCTGCGTGAGCCCCGCGAGCCGCGGCGCCACCACGCGGTACACGTCATCGGGCCGCCCCACCGTCTCGCGGTGCTGCACCATCTCGACCGCGCGGCGGCCCAGCTCGAAGGCCGCCGCGACCCGCGTCGCGCGCGCGGCCCCGACGCCCAGCACCTGCGCGAGCTCGCGCGGCGTACTTCGCGACAGCGCGGCGACCCCTCCGCCGCTGCGCACGAGCTCACCCGCCACGTCGAACGCCGTGTGATGCCGCACGCCGGTGCCGAGCACCATGGCGAGCAGCTCCTGGTCCCCCATCGAGCCCGCGCCCGTCCGGAACAATCGCTCCCTGGGCCGCTCGCAATTCTTGGTCAAGCCGCCGTCTGCAGCCAGCGCGCTCTCGTTCATCGCGGCGTCGATCATCGCTCGCCCTGACGCAATTCCCGCGCCTCTCCGCATGCCGACAAGCTTCCGCGGGTTGCATGCGACTCGTCCGGGTTCCGGAGGCGATCGTCCGCA
>JAYSYE010000412.1:0-36588 GCA_043716635.1 Deltaproteobacteria bacterium
TGGATCGGGTTTCCACGCTGATCAAACTCGCGATCCAGCTCGACCTCGAGCGCACCATCGTTGTCGTTGTCCTGGGTCTCCCGCGTACAGTTTCCCTGCGAATCGTAGGTGTACTGGTGGGTTTGATACGGCGAATGCAGCCAGATCGTCGCAAGGCGCGCGCGAGCCCCTCGGGCGCGGGCGGCAGGCGGAACGTGCCGCGGTCGAAGCGTGAGGCAAAGTAGGTGCGAAACATTTCGTAGACCGGCCGGGTCCCTCCATGCGTTTGGCACCGGACGATGAAAGCTCGCCTCGACCATCTCACCGCGCGGCCCTCCGGCCGTGCTTCGCGCGGGATGTTCCCGCGGCTCGCCCGGTTCCTGCTCGCCGCAGCTCTCGGTGGCGCGCCGCTCGTCGCCTGCCACGCGGAGCACCACTCCACCTTCGTCAAGGTCGATGACGTCGCGCTGGGTCGCGTGGTCGTCTACCGCAACGGGGTCGCGTTCTACGAGCGCCGCGCCACCGTGGAAGGCGGCCTGCTCACGGTCAGCGTCCCTCGCGACCGGGTCGACGACTTCCTGAAGTCGCTCACCGTGGTCGATGCGATCACGAAGCAGCCGCTGCCGGTCTCCATCCCGCGCGAGCAGGCGAACGACGGGCCCTACCTGGTGATGAAGCTGCAGCTGCCGAGCAAGGCGAGGGCCGATGTCGTGCTCACGTACGTCACGGAGTCTCCGGCCTGGAAGCCGAGCTACCGCGTCGTCGTGGGCGAGCACGGCAAGGTGATGCTCGAGGGCTGGGCGATCGTCGACAACACCTCCGGCGAGGACTGGAAGGGCGTCCTCGTGGGAGTCGGGTCGAGCTCGGCGCTGTCGTTCCACTACGACCTGTGGAGCGTGCGCCAGGTGCAGCGCGAGACGCTGCAGGACACCGAGCGGTTCGCGATCGCCCCGCCCACGGGCGTGTCGCCCTACGGCGGCAGCGTCGCGGAGCAGCCGGCCGAGGTCGCGCTGGCCGATCTCGACGATGGCGAGATCCGGAAGCCGGAGGGGCATCCGGGCGATGTGGCGACCAAGCGGGTCGCGATGAAGGACGACGAGGCCGCAGACGATCCAGCGATGGTGCGTCCGCAGTCGGTGGCCCCCGCGCCGATGCCGGGTATGGAGTCGACCGATTCCTACGGCGGGGGCGTCGCGACCGGGTCCTACGGCGGCGGCTCGGGACGGAGCAGCTCCTCGCGGCGCGACAAGAAGTCAAAGGCGCCCCAGCGGGTCGCGGCGATCGAGGAGCAGGCTGCGCAGCGCGATGCGCGCGTCGCGACGGGCGACGAGAAGATGCGGACGATCGCGACGCAGCTCGCGAAGTCGAACCAGATGATCGTCGTCAACGGGTACGCGGATCCCGTCACGGGCGGCGACGCGAACCGCCGCGCGACCGACCGCGCGAACATCGTGCGCAACCAGCTGATCGACCAGGGCGTGCCCCCGGCGCGCATCAAGGTCGTCGCGCACACGGAGACGGGGCAGGGCGAGCGCGTGAAGCTCGTCGCGCAGGCCGTGTCGCCGGAGGAACAGAAGGCGGAGGCCGCCGGTCACCAGACCGCGGACCTCGCGGCGGAGCCGGTCGGGGAGAGTCACTTCGCGAGCCCGACGCCGATGACGGTCGAGAAGGGGGCCTCGGCGATGGTGTCGATGATCCGGCAGGAGACCGACGGCGAGGTCGTGTACCTCTACGACGCGGAAGGCGAGCGCGGTAACGCCAACTTCGCGTTCCGGGCGGTGCGCTTCCTGAACCCGACGACCTCGACGCTGGAGACCGGCCCCGTCACCGTGTACGGCAACGAGCGCTTCATCGGGGAGGGGCTGACCGAGTCGATCCCGCCGAAGGCCTCGGCGGTGGTGCCGTACGCGCTCGACCGGCAGATCGTGGTCGATCATGACGATGGCGAGACGGACAAGCTCTCCAGTCTGGTGACGCTGCAGCGCGGGATCTTGACGGCGCAGGTGCAGCACCTCCGCACGAAGACGCTGACGGTGACGAACCGCCTGCGCGAGCCGGCAAAAGTCTTCATCAAGCACACCCTCGGCAAGGGGTGGAAGCTGGTGGAGTCGCCGGCGCAGTTCGAGCGCGTGGGTGACGCGGCGCTGTTCGAGGTGACGCTCGCCGCCAACGAGACCCGGAAGGTCGTGATCTCGGAGTCCACGCCGATCGAGCGGACGCTGGACCTGTCCGCGGATGTCACGCTAGAGATGATGCGCGTCTACGTGGATGCGCCCGAGGGGATGCCCGGCGTGAAGGAGCAGCTGAAGAAGCTGCTCGTGATCCACAAGGCGCTGGTCGATCTCGCCGAGGAGCAGCAGAGCATGCGGCGTCGGCTGGGCGACTACCGCGAGCGTATGGACGAGCTCCACGGGCAGATCCTCACGCTGCAGGCGGTGAAGACGGGTGGCGATCTGATGACGCACCTGAAGTCGAAGATGAAGGACATCTCGGAGCGCGTGCAGAAGGCGACGATCGCGCTCGTCGACCAGGAGGAGAAGATCATGCTCGGTCGCGTCCAGTTCCAGGACGCGCTGGCGGAGCTGACGCTGCCCGACGCGACGATGCCCGTCGCGAGCAAGTAGTCACCGCCGCGCCACGCGGGTGCTAGCCTGACGAGATGATGCGTCTCGCTGATCTGGCCTCGACCCTGGCCGTCGCCGCGCTCGTCGCACTCGTGGCTGCGGCGCCTGCTGGCTGCGGCGGCGATGGCAACCAGCCGCCGATCGACGCGGCATCCGACGCGGATGCGGCGCCGGATGCCGCGACGGAGGTCCGGTTCACGGGCGAGTACGTGAGCTGGGATTCGACGCTGACCGATTTCCTCGGCGTGTTCGGCGCGACGATCACGGTCGACAGCGACGCGACGCGCACGGCCAAGACCGCGCCGAACGGTCGCTTCGACCTGCAAATTCCGGCGGACGACTACGTCCGCTACACCGTGACGCCCGCGACCACGGGCGACCATCCCGACTACATCGGTGGCATCGGCATCGTCGCGAAGGCGCTCGCGCCCACCGCGGGCGTGAGCATGCGAACGATGACCCCGACGCGCGCGGCGGACTTCGGCTACGACGCGACGAAGGCGCAGATCTTCGTGCACATGACGGGCGTGGGCGAGCCGGTGACCGTGGTCGCGCCGCACGCGGCTGGGTTTCATCTCGTGGGCAGCGGCTGGGTGGCCGGGGAGACGGGGACCGATGTGTACATTCCGAACGTGGAGGTCGGCTCGGGCACGACGATGGTGAGGCTCGCGGGCTCGAGCGGCCTTCCGCCGACCGTGCCGCTCGTCGCAGGCAAGTTCACGTACCTCACGGCCGACACGAACCTCTGACACCACGCGTCTGGTGCCGGCCGGTCGGATCACCGGGGCCGCTTCGGCGGCACGGTGTCCGAGCTGTCGAAGATCCAATCGGGGAGGCGGGCGCGAGTCGTGCCGTGGACGCGGGATGGCTGGGCGAGGCGCGCGCGCTCGCGCGGATGGCCATCGCGCTCGCGGAACATGTCCTCGATCCAGTCGCTGAACTCGCTCGCGTGGCGATGCGCTGGCACCGGCGGCGGTGCGGACGGCGGCAGCGGCCGTGGCGGCGTCGCTCGCGGCGGCACGGGCGGCGGCGCAGCCGGGCGCGGCGGCGCAGCCGGGCGCGGCGGCGATGGCGAGGTCCCGAGCAGTGACGGCGCGACCGGCGCGGGGTTCACGTCGCGGACGCGGCCGTGCAGTGCGACCTGGTCGAGCGACGGCGGCCCGAGGCGCTTCAGTAGCGGGTCCACGAGCGCGCAGTACTCCGGCAGGGTGGCCTCGGCCGGCAACCGCTGCGTCGCCGCCGGCGTGAACAGCGAGCCGAACCGGCCCTTGGTCTTGCGCTTCGCGACGTCGCCCGCGATCGTCCAGCCGCCCGCGACCAGCTCGCGCTCGTACGCCTGCCGGCTCGGCACGGGGACCGGGTCGACCCCGAGGTCGTCGCCGAGGTCGCGCCGGGTCGCGCCGATCACGTCGTGCGCGAGCTGCGCCGCGACCAGATCGTTCGCGATCTCCTGCTCGCGGCCCAGCGGAGGCGCGAGCGGAAACGCGAGCACGATGCCGGGCGGTGCCGTGGCCCCGTCGCCGCGTGCGGCGCCCGCGAGCAGGATCGGCACGCACCGCGACCCGTACGCCGAGGGTGCGTAGCGGAACGCGCGCGGCACGCCGAGCTGGAACCCGCGCAGCACGCCACCGCGCGTGGTCGCGAGCTGCCCCTCGACCCCGCACACGCCCGCCTCCAGCGCCGCCGGGTAGGGTCCGCGGATGACGCCGTACAGGTACATGGGATCGTCGGCGCCGGGGACGTCGGGCACGTTCTCGACGATCTGCAAGTCGAACAGGTAGAGCTCGTCGGTCGTGAGCTGCAGCGCATCGCCCTCTTGCGCGTGGAGCTCGAGCTCGCCAAACGCGCGGGCGGGGAGGTGTCGAGCCTCCGTCATCGGGACCGCGCGGATCACGTGGCCGGCGTCCACTCCGACCACGAGCTCACGCCGGGGCCCACCGGCGGTGGCGGGTGGGAGGCTCACGACCGCGATCACGTGCTCGATCCACGCCGGGTCGTCGACGCGCGGCGCGCCGATGGCCGTGTACGGCGCCGGCCGGAACCGTGGCGGCAGCGTCGTCATGCGGTCGCTGCTCGCGCATCGCCGCGGAGCGCCGCGAGCTCGGCGGGATCGTGCGCCGAGAACACGTGCACATCGGCATGCCGGTCGTGCAGCGTTCGCAGCGCCGCCGCGGACGCCCGCCGCGCGACCCCGTCGTACTGCACGAGCGCCTCGAAGGCCGCGTACCCGACGGGCACGGAGCCTCCCTCCATGGAGGCGTGGTGGAAGTACGCATCGCCGGCGTGGACCAGCCAGCGCTCGCCCGCATGCGCGATCACGGCCGAGTGCCCGCGCGAGTGGCCGTGCATCGGCACGAGGCCGATCTCGGCATCGACACCGCGCAGCGTCTGGATCGCAGGGAGCCCGCGCCACGTGTCCCCGTCCTCGCGATAAACCTCCCACTTCGGACCGTGCGCCCACTGCTGCGGGAGGTAGCGACCGCGCTCCTGCACTGTCGAGCGCGCGATCGCGGCCGCGTGCTCGTTCGCATGCAGATGCACCCGCGCCTCGGGGAAGTCCGCGAGCCCGCCGGCGTGGTCGAGATCGAGGTGGGTCACCACGACATGGCGGACATCCGCGGGCGTGAAGCCGAGCCGGATCACCTGCGCGAGCGCCGTCTCGGTGGCATCGAGCGTGGGGCCTGCGGCCAGCGTGAACGCGCGCGGCAGGGGTGACAGGCCCGCCACCTCGCGCGTCCCGAAGCCGGTGTCGACGAGCACGAGCCCGCTCGTCGTGGTCTCGATCAGCAGGCAGTGCGCGACCATGTGGCCGCGACCGAAGCCCGCGCCGCGGTCACCGAACAAACGTCCGGCGATCGGACAGAGGGTCGCGCAGTTGAGGTGGTGCACGGTCCGGATCGCCATGCGGCGAGCGTACTACGTCAGCGCGACGGGCTGCCGGAGCCGCCGGGCGTGGCCACGACCTTGTAGACCCGGTGGTGGCCGTCCATGTCGATCACCATGCGCGGATGCACCGTGCTCGCGCCGGGCGCCGTGACGCGCTGCGGGGTCTCGGTCGCGAGCCGGCGCAGCCAGGCGGTGGAGCCGAGGATGGCGATCGAGCCGAGCGCGGCGACGAGCATGGGGATCGCGCGCGGCCGCAACCACGCGGATGCGCCGGCGGCCCAGCCGCGCAGGATCGCGGCCACGTAGTTACCCGACTCCGCGCCGCGCAGCCGCGCCGCCGGCAGCGCCGCACGCCTCCCGAAGATCGCGGTCCGCAGCGAGTACAGCCGAGGTGCGGAGTCATCGGAACCGCGCGCGCGACCGACGCGCCGGGCGGTGCGCCGGGGCGAATACGCCGACCCGCACTTGCGCTTGCGCGCGGCACGCGCAGGCATCCAGCTGACCCCGATCACGCCGCACCTCCAGCGATCGGCGCGATCGGCACGACCGAGGCGCCCGCGGCGAGGTCGGGCTGCGCTTGCCCGCGCTCGCGGAACGCGCCGTTCTGCTGGTAGCGCTTCCGCTGCAGCGTGTTGAGGGCCACCCGGGCCTTCCACCCGAGATACGCGCGTCCGAACGACATCATGTTCTCCGGGTCCAGGTAGGGATTCTTCAGGCCGTGCGGCGCCCCGATGTTGACCAGCGCGAGCACCTGCTCGGCGACGGAGACGGGGCAGCCCTGGAGGCGCACCACGTCGCCCCGCACCTTGGCCTGCGTGGTCGCGAGCTTGACGAAGATGTCCTCCGTCTTCGGCGCGTGCGGATCGAGCGTGCTGCGATCCTTGTAGAGGTTCTCGATCGAGACGAGCTTGCCGTGGAGCTCGCCCTTCCAGTCGGCGCAGTCGCCGATGAACACGACCCTCTCGCCCGGCTTCGCGGGGATGGCGCCGGCGTACTTGCCGAACACCACGTGCATGCGCGGCAGCTTGCGATCGGTGTCGCGGTCGAAGACGCGCAGGATCTCGATCGCCTCCTCGATCGCGCCCGGGCACCCGCCCCAGCAGTAGTCGTGCACCTCCGCGGGACCTCCCAGCTCGGTCGCGGGCGGCGGCCCCGCGTAGGCGGTGATGCTCGTGCCCTCGAAGTACTTCTCGACGCGCACGAGCCCGACCTTGAAGCCGGTCGCGCGCTGTCGAGCCTCCGCGAGCGTGACGTCGCCGGTCACCTGGATGCCGGCGAGATCCGTCGAGCCGAACCCGGCCTGCGACACGAGCCGGATGTGATCGACGGTCATCGGGTCGACGCCGATGATCGCGCAGCACACCGCGTCGAACGCGACCTGGCTGTTGCCCATGATGATGAGGCCCAGAGGGAACGGCAGCGGCGTGAGCATCCGGCCCTCACCCGCGGTGATCGCGTCGATCGCGATGAACTGTGGCTGCACGATATGCTGGAGGTCCGCGATCTTCTCGTTGAGCTTGTGATCGTGATCGATGAGCCGATGCCGGTCGTCCTGGATCCCGATGTACGCCTTGAGCGAGAACGTCACGGTGGTCCACGGGTGCGCCTTGAACTTGGGGCAGTTCACGAAGAAGTCGGCGCGCGCGACGGGCTCGGGGGTGAACAGGTAATCCCGCAGCCGGTTCGGGTGCGAGATCGGGATCTCGACCTGCTGCTCCTCCTCGAAGCAGTAGCGCTTCACGTCGATCGACTTCAGCATCGCGTCCCAGCCCGACTCGCGAAACGCGACGCGCGTGGGGACGGTGATGCCGCAGCGCTCTCCGGCCGCGAGCTCGGTCATGGCGGTGCCGCCGACATCGCGCAGCGCCTGCAGGACCCCCTCGCCGAACTCCGGGCGCGTGTAGGCGTGAGGGAACAGCGGTCCAGCCGCCACCAGGTTTGGCTTCACCAGGGTGCGGCCGAACGGCTGCAAGCCCAGCTCTTCGAGCCCCTCGCGAATGATCGTGCGAATCTTCGCCGCGTCGTACTCGCGGCAGTCACGCAGGATCACCTTTGGTTGGGCCGGGATTCTCATCGGCTCCGAGGATAGCGCGAACTGCCGGCCGCGCTGCCGGCGGAAATCAGCCGGGGCGGGCGTCCTAGCGGGACGGGATGCCGACGGCCGGCTGCGCGGGAGCGGCCGGGGTGCCCGTGGTCGGCTGCTGGGTGGCGTGAACGGGCTGCGGCTGCGGCGTGGTGGACGGCGGCGTGGTGGACGGCGGCGTGGTCGTCCCCGCCGGCACGGCCGTACCGCCCGCCGCGGGCATCGCGTTCGGCGGCGTCATCGCGCTCTGGCCGCCCGGCCCCATCGCGACCACGGGGGTCTCGGCGCGGAACATCCAGGCCTCGACCGTGTCGAGCTCGCGGTTCACCTCGGTCGCGCCGTTCTCGAGCTTGTCGCGGAGCTCGTCGTGCGTGCGACCCAGCTCGTCGCGGCTCACCTTCGCGGCATTCGCGATATCGGTCGTCGCCTTCTGGGCATCGGCGCGCAGCTCGCCGAGCTTGCGGTTCGCCTGCATCAGCATCGCGCTCGCCTCGGCCATGTGCTCCACGTTGCCCGTCAGCACGCGACCGCGGCGCATGAGATCCTCGGCGCGCCGGCGCATGTCGTCGAAGCGGGCCGCGTAGCTCGTGGCCATGTAGGTCGCGTCGGACTGCATCTGCGGGACGTCGTTCGGCTTGCCGCAGGCAGCGAGGACGACGCAGAGGAGGAGCGCGGCGAGGGTGCGAGACTTCATGACGGCGAGGCGTTTGTATCAGAGCGGCGGGGCGTCGTCACTCCACGCGCTGCCGTGGGCATCCTGCTCGTCCACGGTGGCGAGGAAGTCCGCGTAATACGGGTGATCTCCGAGCGTGGCGGAGTCGGCGATCACCAGCAAGAAGCGTCTCGCGCGGGTGAGCGCGACGTTCATGCGGCGCGTGTCGGCGAGAAACCCGATCTCCCCGCGCTCGTTCGAGCGCACGAGGTCGACGATCACCGCCTCCTTCTCGCGACCCTGGAAGCCGTCCACGGTCCCGATCTCGAGCCCCGCCGCGCGCTCGCTGCGCAGGAGCTCGCGGATCCGCCGCGCCTGCGCCGAGTACGCGGCGATGATCGCGATCGCCGTCGGCGGCACGCCGCGCGAGATCAACCTCCGCGCCTCCGCCGCGACGCGCTCGGCGTTGCCGCGGTTGAACGTGCTGGGATCGCCGACGTCCGTGTCCAGGCGCTCGTCGCTCCAGTCCTTGCCCGCCGTGTCGACGAGCCACTGCGGACGATCGCGCAGCTCGTCGGGGCCGACGCCGAGGTCGGCGAGGCGGTGCGTGGCCACCTCGGGTGCCGCCACCAGCTTGCCGCCGTACTTCGAGCGCGAGGGAAACGCCATGATGGCGGCGTGCATGCGGTGCTGCTGCACCAGCATCACGGTGCCGACGTCCGCCGCCGCGAGGCGCTCGAAGATCGTCGAGGCGAGGACCGCGGCGACCCGAGGCCCTCCGATCACGACGGGGCCGAGCTGATGGGGATCGCCGGCGAGCACCGCGACGGGCGCGCGCGCGAGCGGTACGAGCAGCAGGGGATCCGGAGCCTGGGTCGCCTCGTCGATGACAACGCAATCGAACGGGGCGTCGCCGAGCAGTGGGTGGTCACACCCCGCACACGTCGCGAGCACGACATCGGCGCGCGCCACGATCGCGCGCTCCGCGTTCCCGATCTCCTTGTACGCGTCCGCGCCGAGGGCGCGCGCCTCGGCCCAGAGCTCGCGCGCCACCGCCCCGCGCTGACCGGCCGCGGTCTTGCGGATCACCGCCGCGCGGTCGCGCCACTCGCGGGCGAGCCTGGTCGCGCCATCCGCTTCGACCTTGGCGTCGAGCGAGAGCGGGAGCACGTCGGGTGACATCCGGGCCGGATGCCCGAGCCGCACGGTGTCGAGCCCGGCCGCTGCGAGCCGCACCCCGAGATTGTCCACCGCGGTGTTCGACGGCGCGCAGCACAGCACGCGCTCGCCGCGCGCGACGCGCTGCCGGACGATCTCGACGAGCGTGCGCGTCTTGCCCGTTCCCGGTGGCCCGTGGACGAGCGCCACGTCGCCCGCGCGCAGAGCTCCGTCGACCGCCGCGCACTGCTGGTCGTCGAGCGCCGCGTCGATCGGCGTCCACGTCACGGGGGCGAGCGGGCGTGGTGACCTCACGAGCGCGACGACATCGCGGAGCCGCGCGAGGTCACTCGTGGCGACGGCGGCCCGCGCCCGCGTCACGGCGCGGTCACCACGATCGAACGTCACCTCGGGGGCCTCCGCATCGAGCGCGTACTCGCCGCTCTCCTCGAGCGGGCGGTCGAGCATCAGCCACAAGGTCTGCTCGTCGCGCCGCTCGACGACCCCCCGGACCGCGCCCGGCTCGTCGGGGTGGTTGGCCCACACGCGCACCGGATCGCCGGGGCCGATCCGGAGATCATCGAGATCCACGCTCCCGGGCACTGCCAGCTGCACGCGAATGCGCCCACCCGGCGCCCCGCGCTCGTCGACGACCCGCAGCTTCGCGAGCGCGACCCCGAGCGCGACCCGCTCCGCGAGCGAGCGGCCGCTACGCTCGAGCGCGACGCGTGCCCGCGTGGCCGCGCGCTCCGCTCGCCAGGCGCCGGCAAGCCCGTCGAGCCACTCCCCCGCGTCGGTCGCCACGCCGCGAGCCTAGCCCGGCCGCAATGCACGGTCACGAGGCGTTGCGAGCACCCGGGCGGCGCGGCACAGTCCAGGCGCAATGGCCACCGCGACCGTGACTGCTCCCGAGCGCTTGATCCGCAAGACGAAGTCCATCGCGCAGCTGTTCGCCACTCGCGTGAAGCAGACGCCCGAGCGTGAGGCGTTTCGCTATCCGGTCGGGACGTCCTGGCGGTCCATGACGTGGCGACAGTCCGGTGAGCGGGTGCGGGCGATCGCGGCCGGCCTGCTGTCGCTCGGCATCGCGCGCGAGGATCGCTGCGGGATCCTCGCGAACACCCGGGTCGAGTGGTTGCTGATCGATCTCGGGATCCTGTCCGCGGGCGCGGCGACGACCACCGTGTATCCGGCGAGCTCCGGCGACGAGTGCGCGTTCATCCTCACGGACTCGGGGACGCGGATCGTGTTCGTCGAGGACGGGGCGCAGCTCACGAAGCTCGTGGGGCTGCGCAGCGCCATGCCCGGGGTCGAGCGGGTCATCCTCATCGAGGGCGGCGTCGAGCCCAAGGATCAGGCGTGGGTCATGTCGCTCGCGGATCTCGAGGGCGCGGGCGCGGCGTATTTACAGGAGCATCCGGCTGCCGTCGACGACGCGACCAGCGGCATCGAGAGCACGCACCTCGCGACGCTCATCTACACGTCCGGAACCACCGGCAAGCCCAAGGGCGTCCGCCTCCTGCAGGAGTGCTGGGCGTACGTCGCCGATTCGATCGACGCGATCCATCTCTGGCACGCGGACGATGTGGGGTACCTCTGGCTGCCGATGGCCCACTCGTTCGGCAAGCTCCTGCTCGCGGGCCAGATCGCGTCGGGCTCCGTCTGCGCCGTCGACGGCCGGGTCAACAAGATCATCGACAACCTCGCCGTGGTGCGTCCCACGATCATGGCCGCGGTGCCGCGGATCTTCGAGAAGGTCTACAACCGGATCATCGAGCAGGCGAAGCAGGGCGGCATGAAGCAGCGCGTCTTCGAGTGGGCGCTCGTGGTCGGCAAGCAGGTCAGCAAGGTGCGCCAGCTCGGCAAGGAGCCGAGTGGGCTGCTCGCGGTAAAGTGGCTCGTCGCGGATCGCCTCGTGTTCTCGAAGGTGAGAGCGCGGTTCGGCGGTCGGCTGCGGTTCTTCGTGTCGGGCTCCGCGCCGCTGTCGCGTGACATCGCGGAGTTCTTTCACGCGTGCGGGATCCTCATCCTCGAAGGCTACGGGCTCACCGAATCGAGCGCGGCAAGCGTCGTGAACCGGATGACCAAGTTCTCCTTCGGCAGCGTCGGCCAGCCGATGCCCGGCACCGAGGTGAGGCTCGCACCGGAGGACAACGAGATCCTCATCCGCAGCCCGGGAGTGATGCAGGGCTATCACAACCAGCCCGAGCAGACGGCGGAGGCGCTGACCCCCGACGGCTGGCTCAGGACCGGCGACATCGGCGAGCTCGACCGCAAGGGCTGCCTGCGCATCACGGACCGCAAGAAGGACCTGATCAAGACCTCGGGCGGCAAGTACGTCGCGCCGCAGCTCGTCGAGAGCGCGCTGAAGTCGGCGTGTCCGTACGTGAGCCAGGTGATCGTGCACGGCGACGGCCGCAACTTCGTCTCCGCGCTGGTCGCGCTCGACGAGGAGGCGATGATGAAGTGGGCGCGCGGGCAGGGGCTCACGAAGGGGTACAGCGAGCTCGTGAAGAGCGACGAAGCAACCGCGCTCATCACGCCGTTCATCGCCCAGGCGAACCGCAAGCTCTCGAAGTGGGAGCACATCAAGCAGTTCGCGATCCTGCCGAAGGACCTGACGATCGACGATGGCGAGCTGACGCCGAGCCTGAAGGTGAAACGCAAGGTCGTCGAGCAGAAGTACCGGGCCGTGCTCGACCAGATGTACTCGGGCAGCGTCTCGGAGCTGTGATGCGCGCGCACCGGCTCACCGCGACGGCGCTCGTCGGGCTGGGGCTGGGGCTGGGGCTCGGGCTCGGCGCGTGTAGCGGCAAGCCGAAGGAGTCGCGACAGGTCGGCTCCTCTGCGCCCCACGATCTCGATCTCGGTGCCCCGCATCACGCGACGACGGTGGTGCCGACCGACGCGGCGCCGAGCGTGGGCGAGGATGCCCAGCCGCAGTTGCCCGAGCCGGCCATTCCGACCGCGCCCGCGCAGCTCGAGTCCGGCGGAGTCGACTTCATCGACGACGCCAGGCTGCTCTTCCGCGTGGCCGCCTGCGCCGATGCGGGCACGCCGCTACCCGATGCGGTGGGACATGGCGACCCGAAGGTCGCGGCCGTCGTCGCGTCGCACTGCAAGCGCGTGCTGGCGCAGGTGACGAAGTTCCGGGCGTCGTACTTCGGTGCCGGTCCGCGCCGGGCCTGGTTCGACGCGCTCGTGCCGGCGGACGTGCCCACGACGGTGGTGTACCCGTTCGGCGGCGGCGATCTCTTGAGCGCGCTGGTCGCGTTCCCCCGCGCGACGGAGATCACGACCATCTCGCTCGAGCAGGGCGGCGATCCGCGGCGGCTCCGGACGCTCGACGTCCGCGCGCTCGAGACCAGCCTGTCCGCGTTCCGGACGCAGATCGGCGGGCTCGTGCAGGTCGGCTCGAACACGAGCGTGAATCTGATGGCGCAGATGCGTAACGACCTGCCGGCGCAGGCGAGCTCGTTCCTGCTGGCGCTCGTGGTCGCGGGCGCCACGCCGGTGTCGATGAAGTACTTCACACTCGATGCCGCGGGCGCGATCCACTACGTGACCCAGGCCGAGATCGATGCCGCCGACGCCAAAGGCAAGGCCGGCGCGAAGGAGCTCAAGGGCGACTGGGGCTCGCCGAACTTCTCCGAGGCGTTCGGCAACGTGGAGATCACGTACACGGTGCCCGGTGATGCCGTGCCCCGCGTGCACCGACACTTCGGCTGGAACCTCGGCAACGAGTATCTCGCGAAGCACCCGGAGCTGGTGACGCACCTCGCAGCGAAGGGTCGCGTCACCGTCCTCGTGAAGGGCGCCAGCTACCTGCTGTGGCGCGGCGACTTCTCCACGATCCGCGACTACCTCACCTCGCATCTCGCCTGGATGCTCTCCGACTCCACGGGGATCCCGCCCGTCTACGCGAAGCGCGCGGGCATGGTCCAGATCCCGTACGGCGAGTACCACGGCGCCTTTCTCCAGGGCGCGCAGGGGACGGCGACCGATACCGAGCTCGTGGACCTGTGGGCCAGCGGCCACCCGCGCTCGCTCGCGTTCCGCTTCGGCTACACCGACGCCGACAAGCACGGCCACCTGCTCGTCACTCGCCCGAAGTAGCGCCCGTCAGCGCAGCAGATCGAGCACGCGCAGCAGCGTGTAGATCCCATACGCGATGGCAGGCACCCCGACGGCGATCGGCAAGATCCACCGCCGCTTCGGGGCGCCCTTGCCGAGGTCCTGCCGGGCCCGGAGCGCGATGCGCCGGGCGGTCGTCGCGTCGAGGTCGGGCGCGGGGAGGGTCCGGCTCAGGTCGGCCAGGTCGTCGAAGTCGTCGCTCATCGGGTCCTCCAGGAGGGTGGAGCGTGATCGCCCAGCGCGCCAGCAAGCTCTTTGCGGGCCCGCGCGAGGCGCTGGCGAACCGCCTCGGGGGTCTGCCCCAGGATCTGCGCGACCTCGCCGGGTGTCATGCCTTCGACGCCGACCAGCAGCGCCACCTCGCGGTAGGCGGGCGCGAGCCCTGCGAACGCGCGCTCGAGCGCGAGCTGGGACTGCGAATCGGCGAGCGCCTCGAAGGGCGACCGGGTGGGATCCCCGGGTGCGGCACGCTCGGTCTCGGGCAGGTCGCCCGCGAGTTGCGCGCGCACGGCCTGGGCCCGCGTCCAGCTCACGAACAGGCGGTGGGCCACCGTGAACAGCCACGCCCCGGGGCGGGTCTCGGGCAGGAGGGTCCTCGCGTGCTGCGCGAGCCGCAAGAACGTCTCCTGCAGCAGATCCTCCGCGACGTCGCGCCGGCGACTCATCCGCACCAGGTACGCGAACACGCGCCTGCGGTACGCGCCGAACACCGCGTCGAACGCTGCGCCATCGCCGCGGCGCAGGCCGTCGACCCATGCGCGCTCGTCCATCTCGTCCCCCACGGCACCACAACGCACCACCAACCGCAGCGTGACGCCAGATCGCACGCCCCGAACTTTCTCTGTCACGCACGAGCCATCGCCGCGTTTGCCCTCTCGTGAACGCGATGAGCTCCCTGGTCGCCGCCTTCTTCGAGGGCGGCTGGAACATGTTCGTGCTGCTCGGCATCGCGATCGTGCTGGTCGTGACGGCCGTCCGGTTCGCTCGCGACGCCTCCCCGCAGCGGCTGGCTCTCATTCGCGCCCTCTCGTGGGCGCAGGTCGCCGCGTCGTTCACCGGCTTCTTCATCGCCCTGGCGCATGCCGCCAAGTTCATCGTCCGCGTCCAGCCGGCCGATCCCGTCCTCGTCCTCCTCCAGGGATTTGCCGAATCGACGGCGAACCTCGGGCTCGGGGGCCTCTCGCTCGTCTTGACTTGGATCCTCGTCGCAGTGGGGATCCGTCGCATGACCACTTCCGAAGGAGATACCCCATGACTCGCTCGCTCGCCCTCATCCTCCCCCTGTTCGCCCTCGCCCTCGCTCCGCTCGCCACTGGCTGCGGGACCTCCGATGCCGCCGCGGCTCCCACGGGGACGCCCGCCACGGCGCAGGCGCAGCTCGGCGCCCCTGACGTGCAGCAGACCTGCGTGAGCATGATGCGGCGCTCCCGCACCTGCACCAGTGTCTACATCCCGGCGCTCGTCGACGAGCGCGCCCGCCTCGACCATCCCGCCGGTATCGCGGCGGAGGTCGCGAAGGACCGCGCCGGGGTGATCGCGCAGGCGAACGCCGAGTGGGCGACCGACTCGACGGACGCCTCGATCGCGCAGATGTGCAGCAGCCTCGCGGCGGGGGCCACGGCCGAGCAGCAGGCGGATGCGGTCACCATCGAGGGGTGCCTGACGAAGGCATCGTGCGAGGACTTCACGACCTGCTCGATCCCCGTCATCTCGAAGCACTTCGCGAGGGATTAAAACTCGCTCGACGGATCGGCGCGTGGTGCAGTGCCGCATGCCTCGCGCCGCTGGACTCTCGCTCTGCGCCCTCGTCGTTCTAGGGTGTGGCGCGCCCAAGAGCCACGAGACGCTCGTCGAGTCGATCCGCACCTTCAACGAGGGGGTGCGCTGGGAGCGGTTCTCGGTCGCGGCCACGAGCGTGCCGCCCGCCGAGCGCAGCGCGTTCGTCCAGGACATGGACGAGCGCGCCGAGGACCTCAAGATCACCGACTACGACATCATCACGGTCGACAAGCACCGCGCCGACGAGGCGCACGTGCAGGTCAAGTGGTCCTGGTACAGGACCAGCGAGGGTACCCTCCACGAGACCCACGCCGACGAGACCTGGGAGCGCCACGGCGACGCCTGGTGGATCGTCGATACGAAGCTGGTGAGGGGCGCTGACATGCCCGGGGTGGCCGATCGCGACGGGACTCACACGGCCGCGGGCGGGGGTGTCGCGACGACGACGCCGACGCGGTAAGCTTCCGGGAGGTGTCGCAGAGCGACTTCGTCACGCGCGGCCAGGCGTTGGTCAACGCCGGTCAGTATCAGGAGGCCGTCAAGGTCTGCCGCCTGGGACTGCTCGGCCGGCCGACGACGGTGGACGGGCGCGTCGTGCTCGGCCAGGCCTTGCTGGCGCTCAAGCGGTTCGACGAGGTGCTCGCCGAGATGCGCGTGGCGCTGGAGCTCGATGCGACCTCGATCGACGCGCAGATCCTGAAGGCCGAGGCGCTGCTGAAGAAGCGGGATGCCGCGGGCGCGGTCGAGGTGCTCCAGAAGGTCCGGGTGCAGGCCCCCACGGATGGGCGGGTCGCGGCCCTGCTCGCGGAGGCGATGCGCGGCAACGGCAAGCCGCGGGTCAGCGCGAGTCATCCTGCGGTCGGGTTCGTGTCCCCCAAGCCTGTCCACGGCGACGAGGAGGACGGCGGGTCGTACACGCGTCCGACGTCGCTGGCCGCGCCGGGCGCGAAGAAGCGCACGCCGCAGCCGCTGTTCTCGACTGCGGGCGCGGCGAAGGGCGCAGCCAGAGGCGCGATGGCGGGCGCGATGCAGGGCTCCATCGCGAGTCCCACGCTCCTGGCGGTCGGCGACCACTCCGGGACGCACGACATCGACCCCCTCGTCGACGGCGTCGACGACGAGGACGACGACGAGCTCGCGGCCCCGCCGCTGCCCACGGGCCCGCGCCCGGCGCTCGCGGGCGGGGATCGCGGTCGCGTGATGCCAGCCGGGCGGACGGCGCAGCCGGGGCAGCCGGTGCAGCGCGACGCGGGCGGGACGATGGAGCTCGACGCCGCCGAGCTCGACGCGTCGGACCTCGAGGCCGACGACGACGATGCCGACCTCGACCACGAGACGAACGGCAACAAGCCGGCGGGTCGCCGCAGCAGCGCGGTTCGCAACGCGGTGCGGATCCCCTCGGGACCGCTGGACGCGTACCTCCCATCCGGGGGGCGCTCCGGCCCCTCGGGCGCACCGGGGCCGGCCGGACGTGATCCCCGCACCGCGCACCACGCCGGTGGCGCGCCGCCGCCTGGGTTCGCGCCGATGCCCGGCGCGTCGCCACTCGCGCACGTGATCGCGAACCAGCCGCACGCGATGGCGGTGAGCTCCCTGCAGCCCGCGCCGCCGTACTCGATCAAGGCCGCGCTGCCGACGGCGATGGCGATGCCCATGCCACTCCCCACGCCGCCCCATATGTCGGCCGCGCAGGAGCAGTCGGCGAACGTCGTGGACTCCCTGTTCGCGGGCGCCCCATCCCAGAACCCGGCGTGGGCCCACTCGACCATGGCCGCGGGAGGGCAGGCGCACCTGGCCCTTACGCTCATGCCCTATCCGCTGAACCCGGGCGGATATTCGCCGCCGCAGGCACCTCACGGCTACGGCCAGCAGCCCATGGTGCCGCAGCACTCGCAGCACCCGCATCACTACGAGGCGCCGCCGATGATGCAGGCCGTCGCGTCCGCGGATCCGTCGGCGATGTACGGCGCGCAGCCCGGCGCGCAGAGCGGTGATCAGGACGCGAGGCAGGGCCCTCCCGCCGACCCGCAGGTCGGGCAGCAGGCGGCGGTGGCGTCGCGGTCGGGGCGTCGCGGCCGCTCCCGGCTCGCCGCCGTGGTGTGGGTCGTCCTCGGCGGCGCGATGATCGGCGGGGGCGTGTTCGCCGGCTTCAAGATCCGCGCGGTCCGGCTCCACAAGCAGATCACGGAGGCGCGCGGCGAGGCGACCGCCCTCGCCAAGGAAGACGCGTGGCGAGGCTGGGTGGGCGCCCGGGACCGGCTCGCCAGCATCGCGCGCGCCTCGGGCACCCTCGACAACCGGGCCGCGCTCGCCCGGGTCCGTGCGCTCGTCGCGTTCGAGTTCGGCGACGGCTACCCCGAGGCCAAGGCCGCCGTCGATGGCCTCGATGGTAAAGGTGGGCTCGACGGCGCGATCGCGGCGACGTACCTGGCGCTCGCCGATAGCGATCCCAAGGCCGCGCGGCAGGCTGCCGGGCGCGCCGCCGACCTCGCGCCCGAGGATCCCGCCGTGCTCTACCTCGCAGGCCGCGTCGCCCTGCTCGGTGGCGATGCGAAGACCGCGATCGCCAAGCTCGAGGCGGCGGTGAAGTCCGAGCCTCGACCGCTCTACGCCGTGGGGCTCGCTCGCGCGCAAGGCGAGACGTGGGCGTGGGATCAGGCGCTCGCGACGCTGGATCCGGTCCTCGTGGCGGCCCCGGACCTCGCGGCGGCCGTCATCGAGCGCGGGCGCATCATGACGCTGAGCGGCCGGATCGCCGCCACCACGAAGGCGACCACCGATATTCGCATGCGGTTGCTGAAGGTGGTGGGGGAGGGCAGCAAGGCCGTGAACCTCCAGTCCACGCGCGGCGTGTCACCGTCGCAGGTCGCGTACGCGTATCTGCTGCTCGCGCGGATCGACCACGCCCGCAACGAGAGTTCGCAGGCGCACATCAGCAACGCACTCGTCGTGACCTCCGATCTCGGAATCGATGATCAGCGCTTCGCGGAGGACGTGATCGACACGCTCTACGCCGTGGGCCTCCTCAAGCAGACGCGGACGGGGGCGCTGAAGTCTCTCGAGCGCTGGCCGCAGAGCCGGCGCGTGATCACCACGCTCGCCGAGGTGGCGCTGGCGGAAGGGGATCCGCGCACCGCGGTGGATCAGCTCGCGAAGCTCGACCTCGCAGCCTGGCCCGGGTCGCTCGCGGTGCGGGCGGCCGCGCGCGCGAGCACGGGTGATGGCGACGGAGCACGCGCCGATCTCGAGACCGCGCTGAAGACGAGCCCCGGTTACGAGCCAGCCCTGATCGGGCTCGCCGAGCTCGAGCTCGCGGCGGGCGAGGTCGACGAGGCGCGCAAGCGCATCGAGCCCCGCTACAAGCCCGCGTCGGCGAGCCCCGCGCTCGTGACCGTCTACGCCGCCACCCTGCGCGCGAGTGGCGATCCGAAGGAGGTGGAGCGCGCGCGCGACCTCCTCTTGAAGGTCGTCGCCGGTCCCATGACGCTGGACATTCCGCGCGCCCAGCTCGAGCTCGCGCGCGTGCACCGCGCGCTCGGCGAGGTGAAGCTCGCGCGGGCCGCTTACGCCGAGGCTGCGCGCGGCGGTAACCCCGATGCGCTGCTGGAGACCGCGACGCTGCTCCTCGACGATCGGGACGCGCCCGGCGCCTCCCAGACTCTCGATCAGCTCGTGAAGACGGCCGGCGCGGCGGCCTCGCCCACGCTGCTCCTCGAGGCGGCCCGCGCGGCCATGCTCGTCGGCAATCACATCGACGCGCAGGCGTACCTGAACTCCGCGGCGAAGCTGCCCGATGTCAGCGCCTGGCATCTCGATCGCGAGCGCGCGCGGCTCTTCCTCCGTCGGGGCGACTACGCGGGCGCGGCCGAGGCGCTGACCCGCGCGCTGGACGGCTGCGGGCCCGACGCCGAGACGTTCCTGCTCGCCGCGGAGGTCGCGACCGCCGAGGATCCGCCGCCGGGGCTCGCGGACAAGGTGCGCTCCCTCGCTGCCACCCGCCTCAAGGACCAGCCGGAGGCGCTCATCGTTGCCGGCAAGCTCGCGATCGCCGCGGGGAAGCTCGACGACGCGCTCGTCGCGTTCGAAGCGGCCACGTCCGCGCTGCAGAGCGCCAACGCGCCGATGCGCCGCCAGGCCCAGGCTTCGTACGGGCGCGCGTTCGTCCTCTACTCGAAGCAGGATGACGTGAAGGCGATCACCGCGTTCCAGCTCGTGACCCAGCAGGACCCGTCCCTGTATGCGGCGTACCTCTACGAGGCGGATCTGATCCGGGCGACCGACGGCAAGCAGGCGCTCGCGCTCGCGCGCCAGGCGGTCACGCTCGATGGCGAGACCGTCCAGGGCTGGTACCTGGTGGGCGTGATCGCCGCCGCGAACCACGACAAGTTCGCGCTCGAGGGCGCGATCAGCCAGGTCAACGAGCTCGCGCCTAACAGCGAGGCGCTCGTGGATCTGCAGCAGCGGCAGCGAACGCTGACCCGACCCTGATCCGGTCCCGCCGAGACGACTGGCTAGTGCATCACGAGCACGACGATGATCGCGCTCGCCGCTGCCAGCAGCAGACAGATCGCGAGCACGATCATCCACGCAGGACGGCCGCCGCCCTTCGCGTGCACCCCGGTGCGCTCGGGCTCGAGCATCTGCTCCAGCGACTCCACGTCGCCGGGCGGCGGCGTCGGGAGGTTGCGATTCGGGAGCTTGCCAGCCGGCGGCGGCGTGGTCTTGCGCTTGCCGCCCGGGGCGGGCTTCACGGCGCCCTGCGAGGCCAGCCCCAGCTCGCCGACCCAGTTGGACGTGTCGACGAATGCGTTCGGCTCGAGCGACATCGAGCCCTCGCCCACGGGCGCGGCCTGACCGTTGGCTTCGGCCTCGACGAGCGACGCCATCTTCTGCATCTCGTCGAGGATGAGGGCGTCGATCAGCGACTCCTTCGGCTCGGCCGAGCGCTTGCGCATCATCTCGACCTGCGTGTCCTTCACGAGGTTCGAGATATCGCGCGCCGTGACCTTCATCCGCCGCGAGAACAGGAACTGGGCGAGCGCGTCGGCGAGGTCGTTCGCGGTCGCGTAGCGGTCCTCTCGATCCTTGGCGAGCGCCTTGCGCACCACCTGCTCGAGCTCGGGCTCGACCTCGGGATTCAGCGCCGCGATCGACGGGATCCGCGCCTGCCGGACGAGCTCGACCGTCTGGTAGTCGGTCTCACCAAAGAACAGGCGCCGCCCCGTGAACAGCTCCCACAGAATGATGCCGACCGCGAACACGTCCGCGCGCGAGTCGACATCGAGCCCGCTGGCCGCCTCGGGCGACAGGTAGCTGAACTTGCCCTTGACGACGCCAGGGTCCGTCGACTCGATCTGGCTATTCGCCTTCGCGAGCCCGAAGTCGACGAGCTTCACTTCGCCATTCTTCGAGAGGAGAATGTTCGGCGGCGAGATATCGCGGTGCACGATGCCGAGCGGCTCGTTCGTTTCCGGGTGCTCCAGCGAGTGCGCGTACTGCAGCGCCTTGCAGCACTCGATCATCAGGTAGATCGACTGGGCGAGCTCGATCCGCTTCTGCTTCTGCTTCTGCCGATCGATGAGCGACTTGAGGTTGCACCCGTCGACGTACTCCATCACGAGGAAGTACGCATTGTCGGGAGTCTTCGAGATGTCGAAGACCTGCACGATGTTCGCGTGCTGGAGGAACAGCGAGAGCCGCGCCTCGTCGAGGAACATCGCGACGAACTTCTGGTTCTTCGTCAGGTTCGGGAGGATGCGTTTGATCGCAACCGACTTCTTGAACCCTTCCATCGACTCCGCGACGCCGCGGAATACCTCGGCCATACCGCCGTGGTCGAGCCGCTCCGTGATCGTGTACCGGTCGCGCATTCCCCGACGGACGCAATACTAGCAGAGCTATCAGCGATGAACGTCATCCGCGACCAAAACCGCGCCCGGGCGAGGTCGGCGCCGACCCCGGCGGCCTGGTCTGGAGGCCAGGCCGCCGGCCTACGCCGAAGGCGCTTCGTTCGACTCGGTCTGCTCGCGCGCCGACTTGCACTCGAAGCAGAGCGTGGTCACCGGACGGGCCTGCAGGCGCTTGAACCCGATCGGCTCCGCGCACTCCTCGCACTCGTCGAGGTTCCCGGCCTCGAGGCGCACCATGGCCTCGCGCACCTTGGCGAGGAGGAAGTTCTCCCGGTCGGCGAGTCGGAGCTGCGTCGAGTAGGTCTCCTCCTCGGTGGCCTCGTCCATCGAGTCCCGCCCGATGCGGTCCCGGTCGCGATCCATCGTGAACTCGAGCGCCGTGTGGGCATGGGCGCCGAGGCGATCCAGGTCGGCCTGCAACATGGTCCGGATCTCCTGCGTCTGCTCCTGGGTCAGCATGGGACCAGTCTACGGAGAGGGCGGATGGCGTCAACGGACCTACCCCGGCATCACGCGCGGCTCCGGTCCTGGGCGCTCACGGCGGGGGCCGGGCGGCGGACGGTCGGGCGCGGTGCGACACCGGCCACCCGCGCGCGGTTCCACGAATCCCCGGGTGTCATCGGGTGTCTCTTGGTTGACCTGGGCTGACCTGGCCTCGGAAGCGCTGACTGGCCTCGGAAGCGCTGAATAGACCGATACCTGGACGCGTTCGTTTGACACAGACGTCCTAGAGGAGCCCGCCTTGACCACCACGACCCGCTGGAAGCTCGCCACCGCCATTCTCGCCGCCGTCACCGGCTACACGACCCTGCACGGGCACGGCGGGGCCGCGGCGAACCGTCCCGCGACCACGGCGCACGTCTCCCGAGTGGCGGGTGGGATGTCCACGCAGCTGCGGCGCCCGCTGCGCATCAGCGCGGCCGCCGCCGGGATCTCCAAGGACGAGATCGTCGAGCGCATGCTCCAGGCGCGCACCGTCAAGGAGGTCACGATGCTCGCGGAGAAGCTCGGGACCGTCGGCGACGACGACTCGGTGGCAGCGGTCGCGTCGCTGCTCGACGATACGCGCCGCGGTGTGCCGGAGTCGATCCTGGCCACCTACGGTGCGATCGGCACCGAGCAGGCAGTGGCCGCGATCATCGCGCACGCCAAGGATGACCGCCCGCAGGTTCGCACCGCGGCCATCGCGGCGCTCGGGGCCACGCAGAGTGAGGCCGCCGAGACGCTGCTCATCGACCTGTCGAAGCAGACGGCAGACCCGGCCCAGAGCACCGCGATCAGCGCGCTTGGCACGATCGCGAGCGATCGTGCGGTCAAGCAGCTCATCGATCTCGCGACCGCGGCCGACTACCAGACCGCGTCGTCGGCCGTCTACGCGCTCGCCCAGGCGGACACGACCGCGGCCGATGTGGCGCTGCGCAAGCTCGTGGATGCGCCGGACTCGCGCATCGCCGCGTCAGCGCTGCAGTCGATCGACGTGATCGACGAGGCGCTGTTCGCCAAGCTGAAGACGATCCTCCGCGCCGGTGACTACCAGCTCGTGAACGCTGCCCTCACCGCGCTCGGCAAGGCCGGCGAGGGCGCGCTGCCCGTGCTGAAGGATGCCGCCATGCACGGCAACCCGAACACGCGGTGGGCCGCGGTGAACGCGATCGGCGAGATCGCGGGGCCGCAGGCGGTCGAGGTCCTCGGCGATCTCATGAAGACCGGCGACCGGACGTGCGCGATGGCGGCGGCCCAGGCGCTGTCGTGGATGGGTGGCAGCGACGCGCGAGGGCTCATCATCGAGGCGGCCCTTGGCGAGCGCGCCCAGGTGACAGGGGCGCTCACGCTGCTCGCGAACATGGAGGGCGCCGACGTCGATGCAGCGCTGCTCTCGGTCGTGCGCGACGGCTCGAGCCAGGATCGGCGCGCCGCGCTCCCGCGGCTGCTGAAGACGAACAGTCCCGATGCGCTCGCGCTCGCCGTTCAGCTCGCGAACAAGGGGTCGCGCAACGAGCGGTACGAGGCGCTCCGCATGCTCGCGGATGCCGGCACCCCCAGCTCGTACGACGCGCTCATGACGCTCGCGGGGAGCACGCGCGGCGGCTCCCGCTCGCAGGCGCTCGACATGCTCTCGCAGGTGCGGCCGGGCGATCCCGCGCTCGCGGCGCTGCTCACGGAGTCACTGTTCTCGGGTCGCAAGGGCGAGGCCATGGAGGCGGCGACGGTCCTCGGACGGATCGGCACGAGCGACGCGCGCGCGGCGCTGGTGAAGGCGCTCGGCGACAAGGACACCAAGGTCTCCACGGCCGCCGCGGAGGCGCTCGGCACCGGTGCGCTGTCCGACGACGTCAAGGCCTCGCTGCTCGCGGCCGCCGCCGGCAGCCCGCAGATGAAGCTCTCGGTGATGCAGAACCTCGTGCAAGCCGGCTCGCCCGAGGGCTACAAGCTCGCGATGGAGGTGCTGGACGGCAAGGACGCGGGCGCGGCGGCGGGCATCCTCTACGCGCTCGCGAACCAGGGCACGCCCGAGGCACGCGAGGTGCTCCAGCACGCGCTGGCGTCGAAGGACCCATCGGTGAAGCAGCAGGCGATCTCGGCGCTGGGTAGCACGGCCGACGACAAGGCGACCGACCAGATCCTCGCGCTCGTGCGAGATCCCGACGACGACGTGCGGCGCACCGCGCTGCAGACCCTGGGGCAGATCGGCTCGGACCGCGCCTCGGCCGCCGTGCTCGACGCGACGCGCAGCGGCAAAGTCGAAGACCGCGTGGCCGCGATCTCGAGTCTCTCGAACAGTGACGACGCCAAGGCATCTCAGCAGCTCGCGTCGCTGATGCGCGACCAGGATCCCAAGATCGCGGCGGCGGCGGTCGGCGCGGCGTACAACGGCGGCCCCGAGGTCGACCAGGCGCTGCAGTCCGTGGTGAACAACGCGAACGCCGATGCCGAGGTGCGGTCGTCCGCGGCCTACCAGCTGCGCAGCCGCGGCACGGACGTCGATGCCGCGACCGAGAAGGTGATGACCGGTCTGGTCGGCGAAGAGCAGAGCGCGGGCTACGGCGGTGGGATGGGCGGCTACGGCCGCGACTACCTGGAGTAAGCGCGCTTCGGCACCCGTCCGCGAGGCGTCACGCGGGCAGGTAGACGCGAAAGATCGTGCCGCCCGTGGGGGCATCGTCGACGTCGATCCAGCCGTCGTGCTCCTTCACGATGCCGGAGCACACCGCGAGGCCGAGCCCGGTGCCGCCCTGGCCCTCCTTCGTCGTGTAGAACGGGTCGAAGATCTTGTCGCGGACCGTGGCGGGGATGCCCGCGCCCGTGTCACGGACCTCGAGCATCACGAAGTCTTGCTCGGCGCCGCCCTCGAGGCCGGGGCGAGCGCGATGTACGGCGCGCGTCTCCACGGCGAGCGCGCCCCCGTCGGGCATCGCCTGCACCGCGTTCAACAACAAATTGATGAGCACCTGCTGCAGGCGGTCCGCATCCCCGGCTACCTTGGCCAGACCCTCGGCGCGGTCGAGGCGGGTCTTCACCTTGGCGGAGCTGAACTGCCCCGAGAGCAGCTCCATGGTCATGAGGGCGAGCTCGTTCAGGCTGACCGCGGCGTGGCCCGGCGTCCCGACCTTGCGGCGCGTGAAGTCCAGCAGCCGCTGGATGATGCGCGTGATGCGCGCGGTCTGCTCGGCCACGATACCGGCGTTCTTCTCGACCGACTCGGTGTCTTTGCTCTTGCGCTGGATCGACCGGGCGCGGGCCGCGATCACGTTGAGCGGCGTCCCGACCTCGTGTGCGATCTCGGCCGCGAGCTGTCCGAGCGTCGCGAGCTTCTCGGTCTGCCCGAGCCGCTGCTCGAGCGAGAGCTTGTCCGCGTTCTGGCGGAGCGTCTCCGCGCGCGATTCGCGCAGCGAGTAGGTCATCTCGTTGAAGCGAGTCGCGATCGCGCCGATCTCGTCATCGTGCTCGGAGAGGATCACGTGCGAGAGGTCGCCCTTCGCGACGTCGTCGATGCCGCGGAGGAGCTTGGTGATCGGCCGGCTCACGAAGCGCGAGGCGAGCATGCCGACCACGACCGTCGTGACGCTCACGATGAGCAGCACCAGCACGATCGCGCGAGCGAAGTCATTGGTGGTGCTGCCGAGCGCATCGACGGTCTTCGCGATCTCGAGCATCGCGACCACCACCCGCTCCGGTCCGCGCGGCGTATCGGAGTCGGCGCGCAGCGGGATCGCGTAGTAGTAGCGGTCGCCCTCGACACCCTCGAACACGAGCTCCGGAACCTCGAGCAGCGTGCGCAGCCGCTTCACCTGCGCGGTGTCCAGCGCCCGGGCGCTGGCATCCGCCGCGTCGACCGTCGGCTCGAGTGGCAGCGCCGCCGCCGCCGCCGCGACCCGCTCGCGCGGGATCACCCAGACGCGCCACCCGCCCGTCGCGCGCTGCAGGTCCCGCAGCGTCACCAGGTCGGGCGTGCTGACCGCGCCCACGTGAGCCTCGAGTCCCACCCGCAGCGTGCTCGCCACCGCGCGAGCCTCACCCGCCACCGCGATCCGCCGCTCCTCGAGCCGCGCGCGGAAGTCGATCACGGCATACGCGGCCGAGGCGAGGGCCACGACACACGCGGTCGCCACCGTGATACGGGTCGCGACCTTCATCGGCGCGGACTATCGCCGCCCCTAGTGCGTGGTCGCGCTACCGGCAGATGCCGGCGTCGGGACGGAGTCGGACTCGGCTTCGCCCTCGGCGCGCGTCGCGACGGGCTCGGAGCGCTCGCGGCGCACCGCGCGCACGGCGCCATTCGGGGCCGAGCCGGGTGCGGGCACGGCCGCGGGCACCGCCGTGGGCGGCGTGACCGCCGTGACCGCCGCCGTGGCCGTGGGCGCCGGCAGCGTGGTAGCGGCCATGGTCGCGGCGGCCTCGGCGGCGCGGCCATCACTCACGAGCGGCTTCGCGGCCCGGCGCTTCGCATCGCCCACCTTGGACTCCGACGCGCGCAGCTCCGCGACCTTGGCCTCCCGCGTGGCCTCGCGCTCCCGCTCGAGCTCGCGCTCCGAGCGCCGCTTGTCACGCATGCGGCGCAACCCGCCCACCATGATCTCGGCGATGAGCTGGTCGTACTCCATGCCCACCGCCTGCGCGATCAGCACGAGATCCGAGTAGCCCGGGGTCAGACCCGGGAGCGGGTTGACCTCGAGCACGTAGATGCGGCCTTCGGCATCCATGCGCAGGTCGACGCGGGCCACATCGCGGCAATCGAGCGCCCAGAACGTGGCGCGCGCGATCTTCTCCATCGCCTTCTGCTCGGCGTCGGTCAGCTTCGCAGGGCACTCGTAATAGACGTGCTGCTCCCACTCCTGCTTGACGCCGTAGTCGTACACGGGCCGCGGGTTGTCCTTCTTGAACTTGATCTCCATCGGCGGCAGCACGCGCGGGCGCTTGTCGCCGAGCAGGCCGACCGTGAACTCGCGTCCGGCGATGTACTCCTCGACGAGGGCCGGCTGCCGGTACTTCTCGACGCACAGCTTCACGGCCGCGCGGAGCTCCTCCTCGGTGTCGACGACGTTCGTCGCGTCGATGCCCTTGCTCGAGCCCTCCGCGTTCGGCTTCACGATCAGCGGGAACTTCATGTCGGGCGAGAGCCGCTCGCGTGCCGACTCCATGAGCTGGAACTTTGGCGTCAGGATGTCGTGCTGGAGCAGGACCTTCTTGCCGAGGGCCTTGTCGAGGGCAATCGCGAGCGTCGCCGAGTCAGACCCCGTGTACGGGATCCCGAGGAGCTCGCACAGCGCGGGCACCTGCGCCTCGCGGTTGCGGCCCTCGACGCCCTCCGCAATGTTGAAGATCAGGTCGACATCGGCCTCCGCGAGCACGCGGGGCAGGTCGGGCGTGGCCTCGAGGTGGACCACGATGTGGCCCTGGCGCGCGAGCGCGTTCGCGATGGCGATGATGGTCTCCGGCGGATCCCACTCGGCCTCGTCGTCGCCCTCCTTGCTGCGCTTCACGTTGTAGGTGAAGCCGACGCGGATCGGCTGGACCTGCTTCTTGCGACCGGTGCGCGCGCCGAGCTGGGCGGCGGTCGCGAGCCCGGTCCGCAGCGCGGCCGCGCCCAGGATCGCGGCGATCGTGCCGTTGTAGGTGAGCCCGACCGAGGCCGTGGCCGCGAACAGCGAGGACGCCGATGACAGGGCGGGGAGGGCGTTCGCTTCGAGCAGGAAGATCCGGCCCTCGCTCGTGACGCGATAGTCGAGGCGCGCGATGTCGCGCAGCCCGAGCGTGCGGATGACGTCGCCGCTGATCGCCCGGAGCCGCGCGGCCACGTCGCGCGGGAGGTTCGCGGGACAGCGGTACTGGACGCGCTGCGTGTCGACGTTCTTCAGGCGGTAGTCGTAGATGTTGAACGCGGAGAGGCCGCTGCCTGCCGAGTTCTCGATCTGGAGCTCGACCGGCGTGAGCAGGCCGTTGTCGTGCCCGACGCCGTCGAGGTAGCCGACCGCGATGTCGAGCCCCTCGATGTACTCCTCGACGAGCACGCCGTCGGGGTACTGCCTCAGCGCGGCCTTCAGTGCGCCCCCGAGGTCCTTGGGCTCCTTCACGACCGACGAGCCGAGCAGCCCGTTGTAGATGCCCTTGCTCGAACCCTCGTGGTTCGGCTTCACGATGACGGGGAACGCGAGGCCGGCGCCGCGCTCGACGATGGACTCGAAGTTGCGCGGGGTCACGAGCACGCCGCGGGCGGTGTCGATGCCGGCCCGGTCGCACAGCAGCTTCGTCAGCCACTTGTCGAGGGTGACCGCGCACGTGTACGCGTCGCTGCCCGTGTAGGGAATCGCGACCTCTTCGAACAGCGACGGGTAGAACGCCTCGCGCATCCGACCGCGCACACCGGCTCCGCCCTCGGCCGTGTTGAAGATGATGTCCGGGTCGATCGCCTCCAGCCGCTCGAGCAGGTTTGCGGCGGGGCCCGAGACCTCGACCTTCTCCACCTCGTGCCCGGCGGCCTCGATCGCCGTGGCGATCGCGTTCACCGTCTCGGCGGTGTCGTACTCGGCCTCCTTCTCCGTCTCGCGAACGTCCGTAACCCGGAGATTGTGCGTGAACGCGACCTTCATGGAGTGATCACCCCATAGCAGAGCCGTGTGACAACCGAACCGTCAATCGTCGCGGGCACCGTTCGGCGCGTTCGCAAAGATCCCCGTGGCCCGTCATGCGTCATAACCAGGGAGTGATGAAGCACGCGCTCCTGGTGTGGCTCGGGCTCGCGGCGTGCGGAGGCCGCGCGACGACGACGACGATCCCCGCGGGCACGCACGCGATCCCGGTCGACGATCTCCCGGGGCGTGGCACCCGCGCCACGGGATCGGCGGGCGGTTCCGGTGGCGGTCCCGACCGCGACGGGCTCGCGGCCAAGGATCCGCGCATCGTCGATCTCGACATCATCCGCATCCGCGGCAACTCGGTCGGACCCGAGGAGGCGCCGATCGCGACCACCGACCTGTTCCGCGCCGCGAACGAGGCCGCGAAGGCGGGCCGCACGCAGGACGCGATCGCGCGGTATCGCTCGCTCGTCGACAGCTTCCCCGATTCGAAGTACGCGCCGGTCGCCCTCTTCGACATCGCGGCGCTCTACGACGGCCAGGCGGACACCGCAGCCACCATCACGACGCTCCGCGAGCTCGTCACGAAGTACCCCGACGCCCACGAGTCGATCGAGGGGCATCTCTACATCGCGGCGCTCCAGGCCGATCACCAGCAGTGGCCCGAGGCCGCCGCCACGCTCGCGGAGGTGCTCGCCCGGTCGGGCCTCACCGAGGCCGATCGCCTCGAGGCCCACGCGCGCGCCGGGTACGTGGCCCTGGAGCGGCGGCAGTACGACGCCGCCGATGCCTCGCTCGATGCCGCGATCGCCGACTGGCGACGCGCGCCGCACATCGACGACCCGTACTACATCGCGATGGCCCACTACTACCGGGGCGAGGTGCTGCACCGCAAGTTCGCCGCGGCGCCGGTCCGGTTGCCCGACACCCAGCTCGTCGTCGACCTCGATGCGAAGCGCGTGCTCGCGGCGCGCGCCTACGATCGCTGGAAGGAGAGCCTCGCGTTCAAGCAGGCGTACTGGGCGACCGCGGCGGGCTACCAGATGTCGCAGATCTTCGTCGAGCTCTGGGACGCCACCGTGAAGGCGCCGCTCCCCACGCAGCTCCCGGGCGCCGTGCGGGCTGCGTATCTGAACGAGCTGCACGCGAAGATGCACGAGCACCTCGTGAAGGCGCTCGACGGTCACCAGCAGAACATCGAGCTCGCCAAGGCGTTCGGCGTGGACACGCCGTGGTCGCAGGCGAGCGCCACCCGCGCCGCGCAGGTGATGGACCTGCTCGCGGCCGAGGCAAAGCGGTGACCGATCGCTGGGGGCCCGGCTCGGCGCGGGCTCAGCTCAGCAGCGAGTCGGTCGTGCGCGTCATCCCGCTCGTGCGGTGGAACACCACGCGGCCCATGTCCTCGAGCTCGAGCGCTGACGCGAGCCGCAGGATCTCCATCCCGATCGGCGCGCCGACCGAGGCAGCGAGGAACGCGGCGCGCACGGCGGCGTTCTTGATGTAGCCGCCCGACAGCTCGAACTCGTTCGCCAGCGTCGAGAGATCGATCCCCTTCTCGACGGGCGCCTTCGACGGCAGGAAGGTCTGCCACAGCCGCTCGCGCTCCGCCTGATCCGGAATGTCGAGCCGCAGGTGCAGCGTGAGTCGTCGCTGCAGGGCCTCGTCGAGCGCGGTGTCCTTGTTCGTCGTCAGCACCGCGACGCCCGTGTATTGCTCGAGGCGCTGCAGCAGGTAGTTCGTCGCCATGTTGCCGTAGCGGTCGTTGCTGCCCTTGACCTCGGTCCGCTTGGCGAACAGCGAGTCGGCCTCGTCGAACAGCAGCACGGCATGCGCGCGCTCGGCGCGGTCGAATACCTGCCCGAGCTGCTTCTCCGTCTCGCCGACCCACTTCGACACGACCTGCGCGAGATCCACCTGGTAGAGGTCGAGATCGAGCGCCTTGGCGATGAGTCCAGCGAGCATCGTCTTGCCGGTGCCGGGCGGGCCCGAGAACAGGGAGATGAGACCCTTGCCGTAGCCGATGCGCTCGCCGAAACCCCACGTGCGGTAGACGAGGTCGAAGTTCTTCTTGCGGCTGATGAACTCCTCGATGCGGTCCATGTCCTGCTGCGGGAGCACGAGGTCGTCCCACGAGGTCGCGACGGTGATCCGGCGGGCGAGGTCCCCGAGGTCGTTGCGCAGCCGGCGGTCGACGCCGCCGCGCACGTCGAGGTGCGAGACCAGCCGGTTCTGATCGATCGTCGCGATGCTGCGGGTCTCGCGCGCCGAGCGAAAGATCTCGCCGGGCGTCAGGTTGAACGCGCGCGCCATGTTCTCGACGTTCACGTCGGGCGCGCGCACCGATTTGGGTAGCGCGTCCTCCCACAGCAGCACGCGCACGGGCTCCGGCGGGATGCGCAGCTGGAGCTCCCACACGGGATTGTCGACCGCGATGCGCGGCGGCTGGCTGCCTTCACCGCCGAGGATCACGGTGCCGCGATAGCCCTTCAAGCGGCGCGCGAGGTCGCGACCCCCGTTCGCGAGGATGTCGCCGGACAGCGGCCCGATGTAGAGCACCGCATCGCGCACGAGCGCCTCGCGCTGCACGCGGATGAATATGTCGTCGAAGAGACCGGGCTGCGCGATCGGCTGCACCGCGTTCGGGTCGAACACGAGCAGTGACCGCCCCGCGTAGGCCGCGATGCGACCGGCGACCGTCCGCTTGCCGACACCCTCGGGGCCCCACACCACGACCCATGGCCCACCGGGCTTCGCGTCGTGCTTCGCAGCCTTGCAGAACGCCTCGACCTCCGTGCGCTGCGCGGGATCGAACCGCAGGTCATCGAGCGTCGCCTTCGACCGCGTCCACGACGCCACGTTCACGAGATCCGGCGCGAGCTCGGTGCGGCCGCACAGCGACGACACGAGATCGAACGTCGGCTTGAACGCGCGGTGGCTCATCGAGTTGAACGCCTCGAAGGACTCGCCGGGAAGCACCTGGAGCAGGCGCCAGTGGAGCAGGGGGCGCTCGGGGTCGAGCGCGTCGAGCAGCTGCACCCGCTCGGGGCGCTTCAGCCGGAAGAGCTGGGCAACGAGCGCCAGGTCGACGCCTCGGCGCCCCCCCGCCGTGCCCTTGAGCACGTTGAAGATCTCGGCGAGCGGCGCATCCAGGTGCGGGGCGATCGCGACGACCAGCGTCTCGGTCTCGAGCGGACGCAGCTCGAGCTGGTCGACGAGCCGCCCGAGCATCGCGCGCTTGCGCAGCGGCACGAGCTTGGCCTCGACATCCTCGATCGCCTTGGTCAGCGAGGCCTCGTCCTCGACCGCGGTGGCGCTCGCGCCGAGCCGCGCGGTGCGCCGCGCCGTCAGGATCGCCTCGACCTCGGCGATGGAGGGGTGGCCCGGTTGCGGGCGGATCTGCGCGCGCTGGAATGATCGCAGCGCGCGCTCCGACACCATCCAGATCCTGTTGAGCTCGGCTGCGAGCCACTCGTCGGCGATCGCAGATTCGGTTTGCGTGTCCATCCCCACTGGCGAGCCTAGCTCGAATCTCCGCCGCGCGGCGGACCGTCGGGGCTGGCGGCTCCTTTTGTGCCGCGCCGCGCTCCGTCCCGGGGCGCGAGCGGGGCTCGGCTACTCGTGCGGCTTCTTGCCGGGCTTGCCGGGCTTGCCGGGCGAGGTGCTGCCGGGGCCCGTGACGGTTCCGGCACCCATGCCCATGCCCGCGCCCGCCGGCTTGGCTTGATCGCCGCGCTTCGGCTTGCCCGTCCCGCGCTTGCGCTGCGGGTCTACACCGGCCGTTTCGTCGGTGTCGGCCGCTGCGTCATCGCCGCCGTCACCCGCGGCACCGCCCTCACCCCCACCGTCGCCGCTGCCCTCATCATCGGCCCCGCCGCCGCCGCCGCCGCCGCCGCCGCCGCCGCCGCCGCCGCCGCCGCCGCCGTCCTCGCCGTCCTCGCCTTGCTTCACTTTGCGGACCGCCGAGAACAGGTAGTGCGCGTCGTCATCCTCCGCGAAGCCGCCGCCGCTCCCGGCCTGGTCTGCGACCGCCTCGTCCGCAGTCACCGTGTCGGCCTTCTCCTCGGTCTCGCCCGCTGCGATCTCCGTGTCGGCTTCGAAGTCGTGGAGGAAGCCGAGCGGCGTCTCTTCGTTTGCGTCGCTCTCCAGCTCGGGATCGCGCAGCTCGTCGATCCACGCGAGCAGCTCTTCCGGGCGCGCCTGGCCCGTCGCGACCTGCGCGAGCGCGGCCGCGACCTCGTCCTCGCCCACCGCCTGGATCGCACCCTTCAGGTCCGCCTCGATCCGGTCGAATCCCAGATCGACGTGGTGCTCGACCTTCGGCTCGATGTCGATCTTCTCGTCGAGTGGGCGCTTCTCGAACTCCACGCGCCGAGCGTACCACGATAGCATCTCGCATCATGGAGGGCGTCCGCATCCTGGCCGATGCAACCGGTCAGCGCGTCGCGCTCGTCGAGCCGGGGCGGGTCCTGCTGCTGGATCTGCCCGGGTTCGTCGCCGCCGCGGAGCTCGGGATCGCGGGCGAGCTCGAAGATCACGACGTGAGCTTCGTGGGTGAGGCCGGTCGGCTCGCCGTGATGACGCGCTCGGGTGGCCGCGCCGTGCTCCACCTCGTCGATCCCGCGGGCCCGACGAAGCTCGGCGAGGTGCAGTTCCGCACCACCGCGCGCCTGCTCGCCTCGGCGGGCAACTACGTGCTCACGATCGCTGGCAACGTCGCCGCCGTCACCGATGTGTCGGCACCCGCTCCGGTCGCGATTCCGCTGCCCACGCGCGGGGTGATCACCGCGGCGGCGCCGATCGGTCCGCAGCGCTTCGCGATCGCGATCGGTGGCGCCATCGAGGAGTGGGACGCGGGGACGCGCACGCCCGGCCGCCGCCTGCGCCTCGACCGCGCGGTCACGCCGATCGCGCTCGGGGGCAACGCGCAGCGCCTGTTCATCGTGGCGCGCGATGCCCCCGACCTCGTCGAGGTCGTCACCCTCGGCACGCGCTCCACGCGCAAGCTGGAGCTGCCAGAGCCTGCGCTCCGCGTGGCCGCCCACCCGAGCGGAGACCTGCTCGCGGTGCTCGGCGCGAGCACCCGCAGCGTCTACCTGCTCGACCTCGTGCGCGGCACGCCCGTCCGGCTCGACCGCGGCGCGATCACGGACACGGTCTGGATCGGTGGTGGCCACGCGCTCGCGATCAAACCCGACGGCGGCCCGCTCGAGCTGATCGCGGTGGAGAACACCGTCGACCCGGGCCGGCGGCCGGCGCTCGGCCCCGAGCTCGTCGCGGCGGTGGCCCCGGCGGACGAGGCGACGCGGGTGGGAGAGCCTGACCAGGCCGACCCGCCGGCCGACGCGGAGGCAGCGTCCGCGGGCACCTCCACGCTGGAGGACTCGTCGCCGCCCACCCAGTGGTCGCGTCAGGAGATCAGTCACCGGCTGGCCGCCTGGCGCAACCGCTTCGGTGGCTCGGCCGCCGCGCCGACCGACCCCGACCCCGGCGACGCGTCCGCGCCGGACCCGGTCGTCGCCGCCCGCGGAGGGGCGACCGCCGCCGCCGAGCGCGGCTCCGATCGCGCCCCGGGTCACGCCGAGCCGACCGACCGGCCGACCGACCCTCGGGCGCGTGCGGTCACCGGAGTCAGCGCTGCTCGTCCCGCGCGCACGCTCGCCGCTCCTGCGAGCCATGACCGCGACTCGGCGCTGGCGCGCGCGGCCGCCGCCGAGGCCTCGCTCGGGTCGCCCCGAGATCCCGGCGATCACGACGACGGTCATGCCTTCGATCACGACGATCCGGTCGGCCCCCATCACGATCCCTCGGGACCCCACCACGAGCTCGTCGCGCCCGCGCATGGGCGGAGCGAGCTGCCGCATCGCGGGGAGCGCACGGAGCGCATCGAGCGCATCGCGGCCGGCCATGCCGGGGGCTGGCGCGGCGAGCTCGCCACGTGGGCGCGCTCGGTGGATGCGGGCTCCGTGCGCAGCGCCCCGAACGACCCTCGCCTCGAGCTCGATGTGGTCTCGGCGCGCCTCGGGCTGTCGCATGACCTGGCGCTCGCGCTGGCCCTCCTCTACGGAGCGCACCTCGCGGGGCTCCGCGGGATCGCGCCCCTCGAGCTCGCCTCGGTCGCCGGCTGGCGCTGGGAGGAGGCCCTCGGTGCCGGCGCGCTGGCGAGTGCGGGGATCACCCGCTGGATCGGATCGCGCGTGCGGCTCGCCGAGGAGACCGTCGCTGCCATCGATGGCCGGCCGCCGTGCTTCGGAACCGCGGTCGAGGCGCCCCGGGGGAGCCCGGCCAGTGCGGAGGGCAGGGGGGCCGACGCCGGTGACGACCTCACCGCCTCCATCGCGGGGACCCGCGAGGCCGTCGCGCTCGTCGCCCCGCCATCGGTGGCGCTGCCCCAGGTCGGGGCCTGGGCAGCAGCTGCCCTCGGCGCGCTCCTGGTACCGAACGAGCGGGGGGAGCGCGCCCCGGAGCGCTTCGTGCTCGAGGCCCGGATGCGCGGGCTCGCGCCCCTCGTGCCGTGGACTCGGTTCCGGCTCGCGCTGGCCGATCCCCCGCACCCAGGCGCGATCATCGTCGAGCATGCAGCCACCGCCGCCGACCTCGACCTGCCCGTCGTTGCCACGTGGGGCGGGGGCGCGGAGCAGGGCGGCGCAGCGAGCGCTTGACGGCCCGAATCCACTCGTTTATACGTCGCTACCTCTTACCCGCGGCGACTCGAGCATCTTGCTGGCGTAGCTCAACTGGTAGAGCACCTGATTTGTAATCAGGAGGTCGCGGGTTCAAGTCCCTCCGCCAGCTCTGAAAACTTGCTTCATAGACCCGGAGGGATGCCCGAGCGGCCAAAGGGAGCAGACTGTAAATCTGCCGGCGTTAGCCTTCGAAGGTTCGAATCCTTCTCCCTCCACCCCCCATTGCGGGCGTAGCTCAGTTGGTAGAGCTCCAGCCTTCCAAGCTGGTTGTCGTCGGTTCGAGCCCGATCGCCCGCTCGATGTAAGTTAGAATTTTCAACAAATCCGCCCTCTTAGCACAGTGGCAGTGCACCTCCTTGGTAAGGAGGGGGTCCCGAGTTCAATTCTCGGAGAGGGCTCAACCCGAACAACCCACTCAAGAGGAACGGCGCACGTCATGTCGAAGGAAAAGTTCGTCCGCAACAAGCCCCACGTCAACATCGGCACGATCGGCCACGTCGATCACGGTAAGACCACGTTGACTGCTGCGATCACGAAGGTCCAGTCGACAAAGGGCTTCGCGAAGTTCACGGCGTTCGATCAGATCGACAAGGCGCCGGAAGAGAAGGCACGCGGCATCACGATCTCGACGGCGCACGTCGAGTACGAGAGCGACAAGCGCCACTACGCGCACGTCGATTGCCCGGGCCACGCCGACTACATCAAGAACATGATCACGGGCGCTGCGCAGATGGACGGCGCGATCCTCGTGGTGTCTGCGCCGGACGGCCCGATGCCGCAGACGCGCGAGCACGTGCTGCTCGGCAAGCAGGTGAACATCCCGTCGATGGTGGTGTACCTGAACAAGTGCGACATGATCGGCAAGGGCGACGAAGAGCTGCTCGACCTGGTCGAGATGGAGCTCCGCGAGCTGCTCGACAAGAACGGCTACAAGGGCGACACGACCCCGATCATCCGCGGCTCGGCGCTCAAGGCGCTCGAAGGCGACACGTCGGAGTATGGCACGCCGTCGATCACGAAGCTGTTGGAAGCGTGCGACTCGTTCATTCCCGAGCCGGTCCGCGAGCTCGACAAGCCGTTCCTGATGCCCGTCGAGGACGTGTTCACGATCACCGGTCGTGGCACGGTCGTCACCGGCCGCGTCGAGCGCGGCATCGTGAAGGTCGGCGAGGAGCTCGACATCGTGGGCCTCGGCCCGACGCAGCAGACGGTCTGCACGGGCGTCGAGATGTTCCGCAAGCTGCTCGACCAGGGCCAGGCCGGCGACAACGTCGGCGTGCTGCTGCGCGGAACGAAGCGCGAAGAGATCGAGCGCGGCATGGTGCTGTGCAAGAAGGGCACGGTCCCGCCGCACGACCACTTCACCTGCGAGGTGTACGTGCTGAAGAAGGAAGAGGGCGGTCGCCACACCCCGTTCTTCCAGGGCTATCGCCCGCAGTTCTACTTCCGCACCACGGACGTCACCGGCACGGTGACGTTGCCCGAGGGTACGGAGATGGTGATGCCCGGCGACAACATCAAGGTCGACGTGCAGCTGGTGTCTCCGATCGCGTGCGAGGAAGGCCTCCGATTCGCGATTCGCGAGGGCGGCAAGACCGTCGGCGCCGGCGTCGTGACCAAGATCCTCG
>JAYSYE010000413.1:0-12854 GCA_043716635.1 Deltaproteobacteria bacterium
GCGTGGAACAACAACGGCATCATCCAGCGCGCGATCCGCGCGATCAAGAAGGCGCGGCCCGACCTCGTCGTGATGGCCGACTCGTGCTTCTGCGAGTACACGGATCACGGTCATTGCGGCGTGCTCACCCACGGCGAGCTCGACAACGACGCGACCCTCGAGAACCTGGCGCGCACCGTCGTGTCGTACGCCAAGGCCGGCGTCGATATCGTCGCGCCGTCGGGCATGCTCGACGGCTTCGTGGCCGCCTGCCGCGAGAGTCTCGACGAGGACGGCTTCAGCCAGACCGCGATCATGGCGTACTCCGCGAAGTACGCCTCCGCCTACTACGGCCCGTTCCGCGAGGCCGTGGACTCGGCGCCGCAGTCCGGTGATCGCAAGGGCCACCAGATGGACTACGGCAACGTCGCCGAGGCGCTGCGCGAGGTCCAGATGGACGTCGCGGAGGGCGCCGACATCGTGATGGTGAAGCCCGCGCTCGCGTACCTCGACGTGGTGCGCATGGTCTCCGACGAGGTGAACCTCCCCGTCGCGGCGTACGCGGTGTCGGGCGAGTACGCGATGATCGAGGCGGCCGCCGAGCGCGGCTGGATCGACAAGGAGCGCATCGTGATGGAGACGCTCACGAGCATGCGGCGGGCGGGCGCCGATATCATCATCACGTATCACGCGATGTACGCCGCGCAGCTGCTCGCGAAGCGCTGAAGGGTAGGCGCATGCCGCTGACGTACAAGTTCGTCGAGCTCTCGCCCGTGACCGACGAGACGATCGAGGCATGCGTGAACGAGTGGGTGGGGCAGGGCTGGTCGTTCGACGCCATTCGGTTCGTCACCACCGAGCACAGCAAGCGCCCCGCGATGGCGTTCGTGTCGTTCACGAAGGGCGCACCGCTGAAGGTCGTGTAGCGCCCGCGCGTCCGCCGTCGTAACGTGGCGGCAATGGCAGCGGTACGAACCTCGATGCGAGCGGGTGTGGCGGGGCTCGGGCTCGTCGCGTGCGGGTCAATGCCGCGAGTCACCGAGGGCCCGCGTCACGTGGCGGAGGCGCCGGCGCTCGTGGTCGTGCCCGTGCCGGACCCGGGGGGCGGTGCGGTCACGCCGCGCCCGGACCCGCGGCTCGCCGAGGCCATCGCGCCGCTGTTCGAGCGCGTGCTGCCCTCGCGGTGGGGTACGCGCCGACCCTTCGTCGGCGCGGATGGGCGGATCGTCGTCGGTGATCTCGTGTGGGATCGCGACGGCCGCTACGCCGGCAGAAACCAGCTCGACCGCGGCGGTGTGCTCGATCCCGTCGGGATGGTCGGCGATCGCGTGATGAGCCTCGGGTGGGACGCGCTCTACGATGGCGGCGAGCCGGGCTGGCTCGTGATCGGCGACGTCGCGCAGCCGATCGAGGCGGCGACGCACTTCGGAGTGGCCGCGACGTACGATCCCCTGGGCAACGAGGCCGCGGTGTCGCCCGGCGCGACGCGGGTCGCGCTCGTCGAGGGCGCTCGCGTCGTGATCCGCGACCTGGCGTCGGGCGCGGAGCTCGCCGCTGCCCCGCACGCGGCCGCCGTCGACGGGGCGCGCGGGCCGCGCGTGTGCTGGGCGACCGAGGCCCGCATCGCGTGGCACGACGGCGACGCGGGCTGGACCACGCTCGACGCGAGCCGCGGTGCGAACGCCGTGCGGATGAGCTGGCCCGCTACCGCGGCGCTCGCATGCGACGCGGCAGGTGGCGCCGCGGCCGTGACGATTCCGACCGGCGTCGCGACGATCGAGCTGTCGACCGGCGCACGCATCGGCGAGCTCGTGGTTGCCGGCGTGCCGAGCGCGGTCGCAGTGGCGGACCACGGGCACCGCATCGGCGTCGCGGCCGGGCCGCACGTCAGCATCGCGGTGTTGCCACGCGGGGCGTCGCAGTTCACGTCGGCGTGGCACCACGTGTGGAACACGGACAGCAACGCCCCACCGCGCCAGGACGACGAGATTTTGCCGCCGGACTGGAACGACTTCTTCCAGTTGAGCTTCTCCCCGGACGCGACCCGGCTGGCGATCGTCGGCTCGACGCTGCTGGTGGTGGGACCCGCGAGCGACGCTCGCCCGGTTGCTCCCGCGCCGGCGCTCACCATCGAGCTGCCGAAGGGCTTCACCCAGGGAGGGCCCGACGACCAGATCGCGTGGCCGCGGCTCGCCGCCCCGAGTGGTGCCTTGCCGTTGCCCGCTCGGCTGCTGCACGCGCAGGCGCGTGGTCCGAGCTGGGCCGAGGTCACGATCACGGCGATCGATGCCGACGAGCTCCGCGACCGCCTGCCGAGCGCGACCGCGAGCACCGCCGAGGTCGCCGCCTTCGGGCGCCTCGCCCTGCAGCGCATCTCGGCGCACTGGGCGAGCATCGGCGACGACACGGCGATCCCCGCGCCCTCGCCCCGCGCGCACGACGCCGAGTTCACACTCGCCGCGGGCCGGACGGAGACCGCGGCGTTCGCCGACGGGCGCGAGCTCTCTCGCGATGGCTGCGAGCCGTACGATGGCTACACGCGCGTCGTGTTCGACCGCGACCGTGGCATCGTGGTCGTGGTCCAGGCCACGACGACTCCGGGCAGCTCGATCGCGGGCTGGCTCGCCGTGTTCCTCGACGCGCCGTTCCACCTGAAACCCGCCCGCGAGCGGCGCCGTGGGCCCTCGTCCGGGCCCTGCTGAGCCCTCACGCCCCGCCGAACCCCCGGACTGGCGCAACTGGTACATCGCGTGCAAATGACCCGCGCGTGCACCGCAGCGCTCGCCCCGAGGGCTCTACTGGCGCGATCGGTCGGTTTCACCGTGCGGTGGGGGTCGCGTGGGCGCTGGGTCTGGCAGCAATGCCACGGCTGGCGCTCTCGGCTCCGGCGGTCGAGGTCGTGGAGCCCGACCGTGACGGGACCGAGGTCGGCCTCCTGCCGCTGGCGGGTGGGGACACCGACCACGGGTTCGGGCTCGGCGTCATCGGCTCGATCGCGAGCTTCGACGGCAAGACCGCGCCGTACCTCTGGCACCTCGAGTTCGCGGCCTTCGCGGCGGTGAAGGGCAGCATCACGTCGCTGTCGCAGGCGGACGCGTTCGTCAATCTCATCGTCCCGCAGCTGCTCGACGGGCGCCTTCGCCTCGAGGTCCGGCCGTCGTTCACGCGCGCGACCGGGCTGCGCTACTACGGTCGCGGCAACGCCATCACCATCCCGACCGACATGGTGTCCGAGCGCGACAACTACACGCGCACGTATCCGCAGCTCCAGGTCCTCACGCGGTGGCGACGCCACCGCACGAGCTCGTGGTCGGCGATCGCGGCCGGCCAGTATCTCCTCAACAAGGTGTCGTTCGCGGACACGAGCACCGTCGCGACCGAGATCCGTCCTGGTGATCCGCGCATCGACCACATTCACAGCGTGCTGCGACTCGAGACCGGCATTCGCTATGACTCGCGCGATAGCGAGCTCGCCCCGAGTCGCGGCATGTATCACTCGCTCGGCGTGCGCGCGAGCCCGCACCTGGGCGACGCATTTCCGTACGGGTACCAGCAAGCCGACCTCCAGCTGCGCTTCTACCAGGCGCTCTCGGCGCGCAACGTGCTCGCGGTGCGCGCCGTCGGCGATCTGATGCTCGGCTCGCCACCGTTCTACGAGCTCGGTCGCTACGAGGACAACTCCGCGATCGGCGGCTCGATCGCCGTGCGCGGCGTCCCCGGCTACACCTTCTACGGCAAGGTCAAAGTGTTCGGCAACCTCGAGCTGCGAACGCACGTGACCAAGTTCAAGCTGTGGTCCAAGCGGTATCGGTTCGGGGTCGCGTCATTCTTCGATGCGGGTCGGCTGTGGAGCGCGGTGACGGACTCGTCCACCGGACGGGATGGGAGGGGGCTCGGCCTGCACTACGGGCTCGGCGGCGGCCTCCGGCTCCAGCAAGGTCGCGCGTTCCTGCTCCGCGCCGATGTCGCGTGGTCTCCCGACGCGCGACCGATCGCAGGCTATGTGCTGGCAAATCACATCTTCTGAGCCGTGGTGAGCCGATGGGTGAGCCGATGAAGTGGTACCGAGGACCAGCGCCCCGATGAGAGAGCTCGCGATCTGCAAGTATTGCGACACCGTGCATCGCCGCGCGGAGCTCCCGGGCCGAGCCACCGCGCGATGCGTGACCTGCGACTCCCCGCTCTATCATTCGAACCGCGATCTCGGCGCGATGCTGGCGATCAGCATCACGGCCACGGTCGCGTTCGTCGTCGCGAACACGTTTCCGCTCATCACGTTGATGGCGTCGGGCCACAAGACCGAGGCCACCGTGTGGGGCGCGATCGTGGCGTCGTATGACCAGCAGCTGCCGGTGGTGGCCGCCGCACTCGCGGTGACGCTCCTGATCGTGCCGATGATCGAGCTCGCCCTCCTGCTCTGGGTGCTGGTGCCGCTCTGCGCGCATGCTCGGCCGCCAGGCTTCGCGCTGATGATGCGGGCGATGCAGTTCATGCGGCCGTGGCGCATGACCGAGGTGTTCCTGCTCGGCGTCGTGGTGGCGGTGGTCAAGCTCGCCGGCCTCGCGAGCACCGTGCCGGGCTGGGGCGTGTTTGGCGTGGCCGTCATGACGCTCGCGCTGGCCGCGATCGGGACCTTCGATCTCGGTGCGTTGTGGCAGCGTGCCGACGAGGTGGCCGAGTGACGAGAGCGATCGAGGTCGGGCTCGTGGCCTGCGAGAGCTGCGACCTCGTCGCTCGCGTGGACGAGCGTGGCGAGGGCACGTGTCCTCGCTGCGGCGCCCACGTGTGCCAGCGCAAGCCGGCTTCCACCAGCCGCGCCGTGGCGTTCCTGATCGCCGGCGCGGCACTCTATTTCCCCGCGAACGTGCTCCCGATGATGCGCACGGAGCAATTTCCACTTCACCGCTCCGACACGATCCTCTCCGGCGTCGCGTTCCTGTGGACGGAGGGGGCGTGGATGCTCGCCGCCCTCGTGTTCACCGCCAGCATCCTCGTTCCGATGCTGAAGATCGCGTCGCTCGCGACCCTGCTGGTGACCTCGGCGCGCCACTCCACGTGGCGGTCGCGCGGGCGCACGAAGCTCTACCGGGTGCTCGAGGTCGTCGGCCACTGGTCCATGCTCGACGTGTTCGTGGTCGCGCTGCTCGCCGCGGTGGTCAAGCTCGGCCGGTTCGCGAGTGTCGAGCCCGGACCGGCGGTGATACCGTTTGCGGGAGTGGTGCTGATGACGATGCTCGCATCCGCCGCCTTTGACCCGCGTGCGATCTGGGACCGAGGACGCTCATGACCGACGTGACGACCGACGCACCGCCCGACCCACCGCCCGACCCACCGCCCGAGTTGACGCCCGACCCGGCTCCGGGGGGGCCCTCCCAGCAGTTCCCCATTCCGGCCGTTCATCGCCGGAGGCGGCGGGGGCCCTCCGTGGTGTGGCTCATTCCGATCCTCGCCATCGCCGCGGCCATCGCGCTCGGCGTCCGGACGTACCTCCGCACCGGCCCGGTCATTCACATCACGTTCGAGAGCGCCGATGGCATCGAGTCCGGAACGTCGGAGGTCCGCTACAAGAACGTGCCGGTCGGCAAGGTCACGGATGTCGATATCAGCCCGGATCACAAACGCATCATCGCGACCATCCAGCTGACGCGTGGCGGCAAGGGCGTCGCCGTCAAGGACACGCAGTTCTGGGTGGAGCGCCCCCGCATCGGAGCCGGCGGCATCTCGGGGCTCGGCACCCTCATCTCCGGCGCCTATATCCAGGCGGATATCGGCAAGTCGCTCGAAGAGGAGGATGCGTTCGTGGGGCTGGAGAAGCCGCCGGGCGTCACGTATGGCCAGCAGGGCACGCACTACCAGCTCCACGCCACCGACGCCGGCTCGCTCGCGTTGCAGTCTCCCGTCTACCTTCGCCGTCAGGCGGTGGGCATGGTCACGTCGCTCCAGCTCACGCCCGATGGCAAGTCCGTCGACATCGAGATCTACGTGAACGCGCCGTACGACCGGGCGGTCACCTCCGATGCGGTGTTCTGGAATGCGGGCGGGCTCGACGTGACCCTCGATGCGAGTGGGCTCCGGGTGAACACGCAATCCCTCGCCACGGTGGTCGCGGGCGGAGTGGCGTTCGAGGACCGGGATCCCGAGGAGGAGGGCAAGCCGGTCCCCGCGAACACCGCGTTCACCCTGTTCGAGGACCGTCGTCATGCGATGGCGAAGCCAGACACCGGAGGGGTGCCTCTCGCGATGCGCTTTCACCAGCCGATCCGGGGGCTCGGCAGCGGAGTGGGCGTCAACATCGAGTTCGAGGGGCTCCATCTCGGTGACGTCCTCGCCGTGCGTCCGGGCTACGACGCGGGCACGCACGAGTTCTACTTCGATGTCGACGCGACGGTGTTCCCGAAGCGCCTGGGTGCCGCCTACACGAGTCTGGTGGAGGAGGGCGCGCGAGCGGGCAAGACCGGCGAGGAGATGCTGCAGGCGCTCGTGGGGCGTGGGCTACGCGCCCAGATCCGCTCCGGCAGTCTCCTGACGGGATCCTTCTTCGTCGCGCTCGAGTTCTTCCCGAACGACCACGACGTCTCGGGAACGCCGCCCGCTCGCGAGGGCGTGTGGACCGTGCCGACCGTGCGGGGCGGCACCGAACAGATCCAGGATCAGGTGGCGAGCATCCTCGCGAAGGTCGACAAGCTGCCGTTCGCGGCGATCGGCGATGACGTCCACGATGCAACCCGCGCCGCGGCCACGCTGCTGGGGCACGTCGATCGCGATGTCCTGCCACGCACCCAGGCCATGTTCGTCCAGGCGGAGGGCGCGATGGAGGCGCTGCGCCAGGGGCTCACGTCGCTGAGCGAGAACCTCGCGGCGCCTGACTCGGCGATCCAGCAATCGACACGCGCGACGCTCGAGCAACTGGAGCGCGCCGCGTTCTCCATGCGCGGGCTGGCGGATTATCTGCAGCACCACCCCGAGGCATTGCTGCGCGGTCGCCCGTCCGGCGCCGAGCCGAAGGCAGGCAAATGACACGCCGCGTACTCCATCTCGCTCTGGGTCTCGCTCTCGGTCTCCCGCTCGCTCTGGGCGGGGGGTGCCGGTCCGCGACGAGCCACTACTACACGCTGGTCGCCGCGCCCGCCGCGATCCACGTGCCCCCGACCAATGCGCTACAGGTCGAGGTCCTCCCGGTCGACGTCCCGCCCGAAGTCGATCGCGCGGAGATGGTGGTGCGCCAGGGCCCGGGTGAGCTGACGCCCGTGGACACCCGGTCCTGGATCGCGCCCCTGTCGTTCGAGGTTCGCCGTGCGTTCTCCGACGAGCTCAGCCGCGAGCTCGGGGCCCGGGACATCAGCGGCGTGACACCCGCCGACGGGGTGCCCACGTATCGGATCAAGCTCGTGGTCCAGCGGTTCGAATCGGTGCTCGGCAAGCGCGCCGTGATCGACGCGATCTCCACGGTGCGTGACGCGAGCGGCACGTCGCCCGCGCTGGTGTGCTCGCATCACGCCAGCGAGCCGGCGCGTGCGGGCTACGAGGGGATCGCGGAAGCTCACCAGCGGGCACTGGCGAGCATCGCGAAGCAGATCGCCGCCTCCGTCCGGTCGTTCCGCGAGGGGCCGGCCACCTGCGGCCCGACGGCGCCGTGACGGCCTACCCCGAGCGATCGGGGCCGCCGTGCGGGCTCCCCGACGAGGCGGTCCGGTAGGCGGACAGCATCCCCGCCGCGCGGGCGGCAACGATCGCGCGAGCGGCGATGAAGTGACGGTCATGGCGCACGCCGTCGAACAGCGGGCAGCGGTCGAGCCAGACCACATCGATGAGGCCGACCGCGACGGCCTTCTCGAGCGACTCGAACGCCGTGACCGGCTGCTCGAGCATCAGCGCCATCTCGGTCGCGCGCTGCAGATAGATCATCTGCATCCGCGTCGGCGTCGTGGCGGGCAGGACGACGTCGATCAGGCGGGACCACTCCGGTGCGTCGAACGTGCGGTGCTCGACCCACGTGCGCGTGAAGGCGACGAGCGCGGTGGTGACCGTGCCGAAGCGCTGCCGGAACAACCCGACGGCGGCGAACAGCTCGTCGTAGCATCGGCGCCACGAGGCGAGTCGCACCGTGGACATCGCGCCAGCCTGGGTGATCGCCGGGTCCTCGTCGGCGAGCAGGCGCTCGTTGCGGCGCGCGGCGGCCTCGAAGTCGCCCGAGAGAGCCTCGAGGCGGGCGATCTCCACGTTGACGGACGAGTCGCGCGTGGCGTCGAGCGCGATCGCGGTCTCCAGGTGGCGACGCGCCTCGTCGATCGGGCCGAGCTCGAGGAGCAGGCGCCCGATGAGCTCGTGGGTGGCGGCGGCCATCGGCGCGCGGGCGACCGCATAGGCAACATGCGTGGCGGCGGTCGCCAGATCGCCGGTGTTCAGCGCCAGCGTCGCCGAGGCCACGAACGCCTCTCCATGTCCGGTCGCGAGCGCACGGTCCACGGCCAGCCGCGCGGGGGCGAGCAACTCGGGATCGCCCTGGCGCACCCAGGCCTGAGCGCGCGCGAGTGCGAGCGTGCTGAGGATCGACGCCGACTCGGGCGCGATCGCCGCCGCTTGCTCGAGCAATCCGACCGCGATCACGGCGTGCTCGCCCCAGAACCGGCGCAGCTCGGCGCGAGCCGCGAGATAGAGCTCCACCGCCCGCGGATCCGTCGGCCGCACTGCCGCGGGGATGATGGCGCGGGTGGACAGCGCGAGCGCGATGTCGCGCGCGATCGCCTCGCAGGTCGCGAACAGGTCACCCTCGCTGCACTCCGCGCGGTTCGCCCAGATCTGGAATCCGTCCTCCACGCCGATCAACCGGACCGAGACCCGCAGCGCGGTCGCCGTGCGCCGGACCGAGCCCAGGATCACCACGTCCACGCCGAGGATCCGCCCGGCCTCGCGCGGGTCCGCCTCCGCGAGGGCGGCCGCGGTGGCCGCACGCACGCGCAGCCGGCCCGTCGAGAGCGTGTCCGTGAGCTCCTCGCGCACGACATCGCCGAGATGCGCATCGGCCGGCGCCGAGGCCATTGCCAGCACCGCGAGCGTCGTGGCCGCCGGGGCCGCCGAGGTCAGCCCGCTGCCAGCGGCCACCGACACCTGTGGCCCCGCGGCGAGCGGCGACCTGACGTGCTCCGGTGAGAGCACCGGCGACGGGGTCGGCCGCACCGGGGGGCCGCTCGGCAGCACCGCGCTCATCGCCCCGAGCCGCGCGCTGACCCCGGTCGCATCCGCGGGTCGCTCGTCGCGCTCGACCGCGAGCAGCGCCATCACGAGCTCGCCGAGCTCCGCCGGCATGCGCGTCGCGTGGAACGGCCGCGGTGCCTGCGTGGCCTGGGCCACGGCGATCGAGACCGCACCATCACCAGGCCACGGTCGCGCGCCGCACGCGAGCTCGTACAGCATCACGCCGAGCGCGAAGAGATCGGCGCGGGGATCGATGTCCGCGCCCGCCAGCTGCTCGGGCGCCATGTAGCGCGGCGTACCCACGACCACGCCGAGCTGCGTCACGCTCGCGTCGTCCCGCGCGCGCGCGATCCCGAAATCGGTGATGACCACGCGCTCCGAGCCCCGCTCGATCAGCACGTTGTCGGGTTTGAGGTCGCGGTGGATCACGCCGGTCGCGTGCGCCGCCGCGAGCCCGTCGCAGATCTGGATCGCGAACGCGCGTAGTCGAGGCCAGTCGAGGCGCGCCTCGGTGACGAGCCGCGCGAGCGAGTCGCCCGCGACCAGCTCCATGGTGAGAAACTTGTCGCCTCGGTGCTCGCCGATGTCGAACATCCGCGCGACGTTCCGGTGCTGGATGCGCCGGGTCAGCCGGACCTCGCGGCGGAAGCGCTCGACGCTCTCGTCCGCGAGCCCCGAGCGCAGCACCTTGAGCGCGATCGACTCGCCGAGCTCGGTATCGAGGGCCTCGTACACCCGGCCCATGCCGCCACCGCCGAGCCAGCGGACGATCCGGTAGCGTTCCGCGACGAGCTCCGGGATCGGGCCGTCAGCCCCGATCGCTGCGGGGACCGAGCTGGCCACGGTCTCGTCGTGACCCGCCGTCATCCGCCCGCGAGTGTAGCAGTTGCTCGGCGCCACGGGGCGCGCGACCCGAGCGGTGGCGTGGCTACCGCGTGCCTTCGTGGGCGTAGAGCTTGCTGACCGGGCGATTGTTCAACCAGCGCTGGTCGTGGCGATCGATGCGCCCTGCGAGGATGTCGGCGCGGATCGTCTTCTCCCGCTCCGCGAGCGGACGCACCGCGGCCATGAACCGGTCCGCACACTTCTTGTAGAGCGTCGGCCGCGGCTTCTCGCCCTGCAAGTCCGCGTAGTCGACCGGATCCCCGAACACCGTGATCACGGCGTCCTGACCGCGGGCGCCGGGCGTGAAGTTCAGCCGGACGTCCTCCGCGATGCTGTTGCCGAGCCCGTGGATGAACGCGGGGATCACCATCGGCTTCGCGAGCAGCGCGACCTTGCCGACACCCGGCTGCGCCGGCAGGAACGTGTACGGATCCGGCCCCTTGCCGCGCGTGCCCTCGGGGTGCATCCCGAGCACGTTGCCTGGCACCTTCAGCATCTCGACCATCGTGTCGAGCGCCTCGTCGTTGAGCACCCGGCGCTCCTTCTGACGGTAGATCGGAGGGTACATCGCGCCCGCCGCGACCATCGCGTTCACCGCGATTCCCAGCGGGTTGTCGTAGAAGAACGTGGACCGGACGGGGAACTGGAGCTTCTTGGCCCAGTGAACGGGCCCCATGTAGCAACCCAGGAGCATGGCGTACTGGTCGAAGAAGCTGCGGTGATTTGACACGAGCATCACGCCGCCCTCGGGCCGCAGCTCCATCATCCGCTCCAGCCCATCCACGAACATCCGGTTCGCGATGCATGCCCGCACCCAGACGTAGGACACGCCGCGGAGAAATTTCGTCTGTAGCCAGCGCCCTTTAGGCGAAGCGTTGGCGAACGCACCGAAGCGCATGGCCGCGCGCTCGATGCTGGTGAGCGGGTGTTCCTGGGGCTCGGCGGGCTCGGCCATCGCTCGCAATCGGTTACCACGATCCCCTGCGCAATTGGCGCCCCCGGCGGATTGACGCGTGGCCCCCTGCCGCCTATTTTTCGCTCAGCTCGCCCGCCACAAGAGCAAGGCAACATCCCGATGTCACTCGAATTCTCCGCGGATGCTCAGCAGAAAATCGCGGTGCTCCGCGGCAAGTATCCGACGTCGAAACCGGTCGTGATGGCCGCGCTGCATCTCGCACAAAAAGAGCACGGTCACCTCTCCGACGACGCGCTCCGCCTCGTCGCGGCCACGCTCGATCTCCCCTACGCCCACGTGTACGGCGTCGCGACGTTTTACACGATGTACAGACGCGAGGCTGCCGGCGTCCAGACCATCCGGATGTGCACGAACATCTCGTGCATGCTCCGCGGTGGCTACGACGTGCTCGCCGCGTTCGAGAAGACGCTCGGCGTGAAGACGGGCGGCACCACCGCCGACAAGCAGTTCCACCTCGTCGAGGAGGAGTGCATCGCCGCCTGCGCGAACGCGCCGTGCGCTCTCGTCGGCACCAAGTACGTGCTCGACATCACGCCGGGTCAGGTGCCGGCGATCGTCGAGGATCTCCGCCGAAACCCGCATCCCGAAAGCGAAGTGGTCTGATGCCCGCTGACCGTACCACCAGGCTGATCTCGCAGCGCTTTGGCAACGAGCAGGCGAAGACGATCGCCGGCTACGAGGCGTCGGGCGGCTACAGCGCCCTCAAGAAGGCGCTCGCGATGAAGCCCGAGGACATCACCAACGAGGTGAAGGCCTCGAACCTCCGCGGGCGCGGCGGCGCTGGCTTCGCGACCGGCGTGAAGTGGGGCTTCGTGCCCAAGGACGCGAAGCAGGTCCACCTCGTCTGCAATGCCGACGAGAGCGAGCCCGGCACCTGCAAGGATCGCGAGCTCATGTACTGGGATCCGCACCTGCTCATCGAGGGCATGGTGATCTCGGCGCACGCGCTCAAGGCGACGCACAATTACATCTACCTCCGCGGCGAGATGATGCGCGAGTACGTGGTGCTGCAGCGCGCGGTCGAGGAGGCCTACCAGAAGGGTTACCTCGGCAAGAACGTGCTCGGCTCGGGTCTCGAGTTCCAGCTGACCGTCCACCGCGGCGCCGGCGCCTACATCTGCGGCGAGGAGACCGCGCTCCTGAACAGCCTCGAGGGCCTGCGCGGGCAGCCGCGCCTCAAGCCCCCGTTCCCGGCGGTGAAGGGTCTGTTCGGCGATCCCACCATCGTGAACAATGTCGAGACCCTGATGAACGTCCCGTTCATCGTCGAGCGCGGCGGCCCGTGGTTCGCGGAGCTCGGCATGGGTCGCTCGGGCGGGACGCGCATGATCTGCGTGTCGGGCCACGTCGAGAAGCCCGGCGTGTTCGAGCTGCCGATCGGCATCACGTTCCGCCAGCTCATCGACGAGGTGTGCGGCGGCGTGTGGAAGGGACGCAAGGTCAAGGCCGTCATTCCCGGCGGCGTGTCCATGCCGCCGCTCGACGAGAGCGAGCTCGACGTCCCGATCGAGTTTGACGCCCTCCAGACCGACGAGCGGATCAAGCCCGTGATGGTGCGGCCCGGCCAGCAGTTCGACCTCGGCGGCGGCCGCGCGCTGCGCTCGATGGCCGGCTCCGGCGGCGTGGTGGTGCTCGATGACCAGTCCGACATCCCGATGGCGGTCTGGCGGATCATGAAGTTCTTCGCGCACGAGTCGTGCGGGCAGTGCACGCCGTGCCGTGAGGGCTCCGGTTGGCTGTTCCGCATCGCGGACAAGCTGCTCGACGGCACGTGCACGATGGAGGAGCTCGATAGCCTCCACGACATCGCGAACAACAT
>JAYSYE010000414.1:0-4254 GCA_043716635.1 Deltaproteobacteria bacterium
GCGCTCGCGTCGACCCGGGCTGCACCGTCGACGATCCACTTCCTGACGGGTCGCCCGACCTAGGCTGTCACCGGCGGGCTGCACCTGCGTCGCGACCGGGGACGCGCAGGCGGGATGGATCGTGCAGATCGAGCAAATCCAGATGCCGCGCGTATGGGACATCAAGGAGCTGAAACGATTCATCCTGTTCCGCGCAGAATCCGCGTCCCCGGGCGGCCGGCGCGCAGAGGTTGCATGAATCGTCCAGGGGCGGCGCGATGTTTGCGCGGACCCTGAATTGCACCTTCGATCGCAGTGATCCGGGTGTCGGTGCTGTTCATCGCGACCGCGGTCTCCTGCCTGGTCCGCGCCGAGCGTCGCGGGAGCGCCGAGCAGGCAGCGGTGGCTCGATGAGGAATCTCCTCCGCCGACCGATCCTCTGGATCGTGGTCGTCGCCGTGGTCGTGGCCACGGTCGTCCTGATTCTGCGGGCACGCGGTCCCGTCGTGCGCACGACGGTTGTGACCCGGCAGGCGCTCGAGCAACACATCGTGGCGAGTGGTCGCGTGCGCGTGCCGACACGCGTGCAGATCGCCGCGCAGACCGCGGGGCTCGTCGTCGCGATCGGCGTCGTCGAGGGTCAGCGCGTGAAGACAGGCGACCTGCTCGTCCAGATCGAGGACGGCGCGGAGCGCGCGGCGGTCGCGCAGGCCGAGGCGGCGGTCAACCAGGCCAAGGCGCGTGTCGATCAGTTGCGGCGCGTCGGGGCGATCGTCGCGACCGCGGCGCTTCGCGAGCAGGAGTCCAACCTCGAGCGAGCACAGACCGAGCTCGCGCGGACGACGAAGCTGGTCGCGAGCCAGGCGGTGCCCGGGGTCGAGCTCGAGAACGCGCAGCGGGCCGTGGCCATCGCGCGGGCGCAGAAGACCGCGGCCGATGCACAGCAGGCGACCGCGGCCCCGATGGGCGCCGACTCGCGCATCGCTCTCGCGGCGCTGCTCCAGACCCAGGCCCAGCTCGCCGGCGCGAATGTGCGCCTTGCGCAGACCCGGATCATCGCACTGCAGAACGGCGAGGTGCTGAACCGCTCGGTGGAGCCCGGCGATGTCGTGCAGCCGGCGCGGACGCTGATGATCCTGGCGGCCGACGCCGACGTCCAGCTCGTGTTCCAGGCCGACGAGCGGAACCTCGCGTGGATCGCGCTCGGGCAAGTGGCTCGCGCATCGCCCGATGCATACCCGCAGCAGGTGTTCGAGGGGACCGTGAGCTACATCGCGCCGTCGATCGACCCGCTGCGCGGAAGCGTCGAGGTCCGGCTCGCCGTGCCGGCTCCACCACCCCAGCTCAAGCCAGACATGACGGTGTCGATCGACCTGACGGTCGCGAGGAAGGCGAATGCGCTGACCGTGGAGAGCGAGGCGGTCCGCGGCGCCGCGACACCGACTCCACATGTCCTCGCGGTCGAGGCGGGACGCGTGATACGGCGCGACGTGCAGCTCGGCATCCGCGGCGAAGGATCGCTCGAGATCCTCTCGGGCCTCGCCGAGGGCGCGGAGGTGGTCTTGCCCGACGGCAAGCGGCTCGCTCCGGGTGCGCGGGTCCGGCCGGAGCGCGACTGAGATGTCCTTCGAGTGGTTCGTGGCCCTCCGCTACATGCGGGACGGCAAGGGGCAGACCGCGCTGATCCTCGCGGCAGTCGCGGTCGGGGTCGGCGTCATCGTCTTCCTCTCGGCGCTGATCGGCGGACTGCAGACCTCGTTGATCGACAAGACGCTGGGGTCGCAGCCCCACATCACGCTGCGGGCTCCTCGCGAGTTTCCGCGACCGCTCGTCGAGCCGACGCCCACGGTCGCGATCGCGCGGCAGGTCGCCGAGAGCTCGCAGCGCCTGCGCTCGATCGATCAGTGGCCGACGGTGGTGGCCGCGGTGGAGCGGGTACCGGGGGTGACCGCGGTGTCACCGTCGATCACGGGAGCGGGCTTCGCGGTGCGCGCCGATGCCAAGAGCGCGATCGTGGTCCGCGGCGTCGAGCCGGAGCGGTTTCTCTCGATCATCGACGTCCGCGCGCGCCTGGTCGCGGGGCGCTACGAGCTCGACGGTGGAGCCGTCGTCATCGGGTCCAAGCTCGCGGCGAACCTCGGGGTCAGCGTGGGCGACAAGCTCCGGATCTCATCGACCGAGGGCGGCGACGAGGTCGTGTCCGTCCGCGGCATCTTCACGCTCGGCAACGAGGCGATCGACGGAGCCTGGGTCCTGACCTCGCTGCGCCACGCCCAGTCGCTGTACGCGCTCCCCGGGGGCGTGACCACGATCGAGCTCAAGGTGGAGGACGTGTTCACGGCGGAGCGGATCGCGATCGAGATTCGCGGACGCACCGGGCTCCGCTCCGATAGCTGGATGACCATCAACGAGGCGCTCCTGTCCGGGCTGTCCGCGCAGTCGAGCTCGAAGCTCATGATCCAGTTCTTCGTGATCGTCGCGGTGGCCCTCGGGATCGCCAGCGTGCTGATCGTGTCGGTGGTTCAGAAGTCGCGCGAGATCGGGATCCTCCGCGCGGTCGGCACGCCGTCGCGGCGGATCTTGCTGGTGTTCCTGATCCAGGGCGGCGTTTTCGGGATCGTCGGCTCGGTCATCGGCTCCGCCTTCGGCGCGCTGCTCTCGAAGTTGTTCGAGAATCTCACGCGCGACACGAGCGGAGCGCCGAGGTTCCCGGTGCAGCTCGACCTGTCGCTGTTCTTGTTCGCCACTGCGGTCGCGACCGGCGTGGGCCTGCTGTCTGCCGTGATCCCGGCGCGTCGCGCTTCACGACTGGATCCGGCGACGGCGATCCGCAATGGCTGAGGCGCCGCCGCCGGTGCTGCTCGTCGAGGGCGTCGTCAAGGAGTACGGCGACGTCGCCAAGACCCGCGCGCTCGATGGCGTCGATCTCACCGTCGGGCCGGGGGAGCTGACGGCGCTCGTCGGCCCCTCAGGGTCGGGCAAGAGCACGCTGCTGAACATCATCGGCCTCCTGGATCGGCCAACCGCGGGCCGCGTCGTGCTCAGCGGGACTGACACCACGGGCCTCGACGAGCGGGCGCTCTCCGCGCTGCGCGCGCGGATGCTCGGGTTCGTCTTCCAGTTCCATCACCTGCTGCCGGCGTTCACGGCGCTCGAGAACGTGATGCTCCCCGCGTGGGGCGACCTCGGCAGGCCGAACGTGGAGATGCGCGCCGCAGCCGAGGAGCTGCTTCGCGCGGTCGGCCTCGAAGATCGGATGCATTACCGCTCCAGCAACCTCTCGGGGGGGCAGCAGCAGCGCGTCGCGATCGCGCGTGCGCTCGCGCGCCGGCCCGCCCTCGTGCTCGCCGACGAGCCCACGGGCAACCTGGACACTGCGTCGTCGGCCGAGGTGTTCGCGCTGATGCGGCGCTTCAATCGCGAGCTCGGCACGACGTTCATGATCGTCACGCATGACACTCGGATCGCCGGGGAGTGCGACCGCATCGTCGAGCTGGTGGATGGTCGCGTGCGGAGTGATCGCGTCACGCGGACAACCTGATCCGGACATCGCACCCCACGGGGTCCGCGTGGGCCGGCTGGCGGTGCATCCGGCCCGAGGAGGCAGCCCTCGAGCCGCCCGCCGCGATTCATCGGCCGACCGTGGCGCAGCTGAAGGCCGCGGTGCGCGGCAAGACGATCCAGCTCGGCGGCGAGGTCGAGTACTCGCTTTCGTCGTACGAGACGACCGACGAGCAGGTCCGCACGAGTTGCGCGACCACGCTGCACGAGTCAGGCGTCGCGGTCGACGCCGCGCAGCAGGCCGCGCTCGCCTCGTGCGTGTGGTGGTCGCCCGCGGTGACGGCGATCGGATCGAGTGGTACCTGGCGCGCGATCTCGCGCTCGCAGGTACCGGCGCAGCTCAAGACTCTGGTCGGGGCGCTCGCGCCGGTCGGGCGCGACCACCTGCTCGCCACGGCCGTGCTCGACTCGAAGCATGGCCGCGAGGGTGATCGCGACTCCTACGTCCTGTTCATCGCGCACCGCGAGGACTCGACCGTCGTGGTCGACGCGGTCTACGCGACGCAACGACTCTGGGGCAAGTAGCTCCATCGCCGAGCCGCGACCGGGGGCTCGCGTGGCACTCGGCGCCGAACCTCCGAGCCGCGCAGGTATGCTGCCGGTCCATGCCCGACGACCATCGCCGAGCGCCCCAGGTACCCACGGCGGCGCATCCACCGGGGCATCCAGTGCCGCCAGCACCATCGCACCCGCACGCGGTGGATCCGGTGGACC
>JAYSYE010000415.1:0-4250 GCA_043716635.1 Deltaproteobacteria bacterium
TGGCCGATCACGGTGCTGTTCGGCCTCGAGTCGCTGCGCGAGCCGCGTGCCGATGGCCTGCACGTCGAGAGCGATGTGGTGGCGTTCGATCTCGCGGCCCCGCTTGCGGGACGCTGGCTGCGGTACTGGCCGAACCCGTACACGACCTCGAATCAGGGCGGCCCGGTGAAGGCAGCGTACGCGGCGAGCGCGGAGCTGGCCGCCGCAGAGGCGCGCACGGCGAGGGAGGTGCTGCGGCTCCTCTACGTTGGCTGGACGCGCGCGCGGGACCGCCTCGTGCTCGCGGCGTGCGCGGGGAAGCTGCTGGGCGGGCTCGTCGGCGCGCTGTCGCGTGGCGTGCCCGACCTCGTGGTCGAGCCCGATCCGGACCGCGAAGGGGACGTGATCGTGCAGTGGGCGGGCCGCGGTGTGCCGATCCGCGTGCGGTCGCCCGGCGCGGGCATCGCCGCGGTATCCGCGAGCAGCGGCGGCGAGATCGCCGTGGGAGGCGGCGTGCGAGCACATCCGCCGGCTCGGCGGTCACCGTCGACCGCGGCGGCGATCGCGTGCACGGTCGGCGTCCCCGTGACCCTCGGTCCCCGGCTCGGCCTGCGGGGTGCGGCGGCCATGAACCTCGTTGGCGATGCCGTGCATGCATTCTTCGCCGCCGACGAGCGCACGGCTTCGTCCGCCGTGCGGACACAGCGCGCGCAGGCACTCCTCAAGGGCCACGCGGTGCATGCGCACCTGGATGCGGCGGAGGTCGCGGCCGCCGCATCGCGGCTCTGGACGTGGCTCGAGAGCTCGCTCGGCGTGACGCGCTTCCATCGCGAGTGGCCACTCTCGCAGCGCGCCGCCGAGGGCACGCTCGTCGTCGGGACCGCTGATCTCGTGGGGCGCAGCGCGGCGGGCTTCGTCCTCGTCGATCACAAGACGTTTCCGGGCACGCTCGCGCAGGCGCTCGAGCGCGTGCCCCGCTACTCGGGGCAGCTCGCGACGTACGCGGCGATGATCACCGCCGCGACCGGGGAGCCCATCGCGTCGACGTGGATCCACCTGCCGATGCTCGGGCTCGCCGTGCCGATCGCGCTGTGACGCGGGATCAGGGCTTGAGAGCGAGCGTGTCGAGCTTGGTGCCGTCGGCGGACAGGACCTTCGTCTCCGTGCCCGCGCCCGTGGCCTGGAACAGCACGTTGGCGCCGGTCACGGTGTAGGTGCCGGGGATGCCGGCGTCGTACAAGAAGTTCGTATACGTGCCGTCGGGGCGGAGCGTGATCGTGTGGCAACCGCCGCGGCTCCCCGCGGGCGAGCAGTCACCCTCGTAGACGCGCTCGACGGCGAAGTGCTGGCCGTCCGCGCCGAGCATGGCGCCCGACGCCACCGGGCTCCCCGCGGGATCGACCGGCGTGGGCGGGGTCGGGCCGCTCGCAGGGCCATTGTGGCTGGACGCGGAGCAGGCCCCGAGCAGCGCGAGTGCGAGCGAACCGGAGATCAGACCAGACCGTGCGAGCGTGCGGAGGGACATCGGCGGGACCCTACCGCGAAGTCGTGAGCCCGGGAGGCACCGCGGGTCCGCGACACCGAGTAATGTCAGGACGCATCGCATGGACGAGAAGCTGGAGCTGCTGCTCGCCGATGGCGTGATCGATGAGGTGCTTGGCCGGCTCAAGAGCGGCAAGGAAGCCAACATCTCACTGGTCCGACGCGGCGACGTGGTGCTCGCGGCCAAGGTCTACAAGGACCGGTCGACGCGCAGCTTCAAGAACAACGCGGACTACAAGGAAGGGCGCAAGGTCCGCAACACGCGCACCCAGCGCGCGATGGAGAGTGGCGGGAGCTTCGGGCGCGATGCCGCGGAGCAGGAGTGGAAATCGGCCGAGGCGGATGCGCTCGGCAAGCTGGTCGGCAGCGGCGTGCGCGTGCCGAATCCGGTGATGTTCTACGAGGGCGTGCTGCTGATGGACCTGGTCTGCGATGCCGAGGGCCACGCCGCGCCGCGGCTCATCGACGTGTCGATGGATCGGGACGCGGCGCTGACGCTGTACGCGGATCTGTGCGCGCAGCTGATCGCGATGCTGTGCTGCGACATCATTCACGGCGATCTGTCCGAGTACAACATCCTCGCGGCCGCCGACGGCCCGACGATCATCGACTTCCCGCAGGTCGTGTCGGCGGTGCACAGCTCGCGGGCGGAGTTCTTCTTCCTCCGCGACTTCGACAACGTGATCCGGTTCGTCGCGGGGTTCGATCCCGCGCTCGCGGTGCACGCTGCGGATGGCCGCGCGATCTGGCGCGCGTACGTGAGCCGAGAGCTGACGCCGCAGTACGTGCCGCCCCCTCCCCCGCCACCCCGCGCGACCCGGGGACCGGACCGGCGGGGTCCGCGCGACGATCGCCGCGGCGACGCTGGTGGGGGTGGTGGAGGTGGCGGTGGTGGAGGTGGTGGTCAGCGGCCGTTCCAGCAAGGCCGGGGCTCGCAGTCGCGGCCGTCGCAGCAGCCCCAGCAAGCGCGCGGGTCCGCCGGCCAGCAAGGACGACCGTCGTTCGCGCAGCCGCGACCGGATCAGCAGCGCGCGGACGCGGCGCCGTCGCCGGTGCAGGCGCCGCCGCAGTCGCGAGATGATCAGTACCGCGCCGATCCGCCGCGGCCTCCGCAGCCGCCGTCTTCGCCGTCGCGGGACGACCAGTACCGCGCCGATCCGCCGCGGCCCCCGCAGCCGCCTTCGCCGTCGCGCGACGCTCAGTACCGCGCGGATCCGCCGCGGCCCCCGCAGGCGCGGGAGTCGCAATATCGAGCGGACCCGCGAGCGCAGCCGGGTCAGCAGCCTCGCTCGAACCAGCCCCCACGCTCCGATTCGCAGCAGCGCGGGCAGCAGTTGCGGTCCGATCAGCCGGCGCGACCGTCGACGCACTGGAACGACCGCCAGCGCTCGCGCCCGTCCGCGCCCCCGCCGGGTGCCTCGAATGGCGCAGCGGATCCGTCGGCCGCACCCACGCCCGCACCGACGGGCCCGGGCGAGCAGCCCATCGTGCGCAGGTACCAGCGCCGTGAGCGGGCGGGGGCGTCGCCGCCATCGGGGTCGCCACAGTCATCGTCGTCGTCCTCATCGCAGCCGCAGTCGCAGCCGCGGCGTGAGTGGTCGCAACGGCAGGCTGCCGACTCGCCTCGCAACGTCGACTCGCCTCGCAACGTCGCCCCACCGCGTCCCCAGCGTGACTGGTCCTCCTCGTTACCCGGCGCGCCGCGACCCACCGCGTCCACGCCGCGCCCCGCAGCGCCGGGCGGTCGACGCCGTCCGAAGCGCCACTTCTGAGCTCGATGCCGCCGTCGCCTACGCGCGCGTGGTCCGCGGGGGTCCCGGCGTCGCGATCTCACAGCAGGGCATCGACTTCGGCGCGGTGGCACAGCTCACCCCCGACAAGCTCGATGGCCTGCCGTGCGGTCTGATCACGCTCGACGCGCGGGGTCGGGTGATTCACTACAACGACACCGAGTCCAGGCTCGTCGGGCTCCCGAAGGATCCGCGTGATCGGGCGGAACTTCTTCCGCGAGATCGCCCCGTGCACCCGGATCCGTGACTTCCAGGACCGCTTCGAGAAGCTCGCCGCCGATCCGATCGGCGTGCGCGTGCAGACGTTCGACTTCGTCTTCGAGTTCGCGAGCGGCGAGCAGCACGTCTCGGTCGTGATGACGCCCGGTCGCATCCGGGGGCAGTTTCACCTCGCGCTCCTGCGGCGCGCTCGGTAAACTTGGATGCAAGTACTACCCATGACCGCACTGCCGACGTTGCCAGCGTTCGTTCCCGTGAAGTGCGTCGACTGCCGGGATCCTCGGGCGGTGGGCATCGACTTCACGATGGCCTTTCAGCCGATCGTCAACATCGCCGACCAGAGCATTTTCGGGTACGAGGCGCTCGTGCGCGGGCTCAACAACGAGAGCGCGTTCAGCGTGCTCTCGCAGCTCAACGACACCAACCGGTACCGCTTCGATCAGTCGATCCGGGTCAAGGCGCTCGATCTCGCGAAGCGCCTGAACCTGCCCGGCATGCTCAGCATCAACTTCCTCCCGAACGCGGTCTACCGACCGGAGACGTGCATCCGCGCAACCCTCGAGGCCGCCGCGGAGCTCGACTTCCCGACGGACCGGATCATGTTCGAGGTCACCGAGTGCGAGCAGGTGCTCGACAAGGAGCACCTGAAGAAGATCTTCATCGAGTACAAGAAGCACAACTTCACGACCGCCATCGACGACTTCGGTGCCGGCTATGCAG
>JAYSYE010000416.1:0-4248 GCA_043716635.1 Deltaproteobacteria bacterium
CTACGACTTCGACTTCGACCGCGAGCTCGCCTTCGCAGTGACGGGCTTGCTCACACCCTGCTTCGTCTCGCGCGCGGCCCGCGCCTTCGACATCGCCCACGAGCACACCGGGCACGCCGCCGGCACGTGACCCTTTGCGGGGCAGTACTGCCGGCCGAAGTAGATGATCTGGAGGTGCCGCCGACCCCACGTGTCCGCGGGCCACAGGGCTTTCAGGTCCGTCTCGACCTCCTCCACGGTCCGGGCGCGTGACAGCTGCCAGCGTCCGGCGCAGCGATGGATGTGGGTATCGACCGGAAACGCCGGCACACCGAACGCCTGGGCCATCACGACGCTCGCCGTCTTGTGCCCGACGCCGGGCAACGCCTCGAGCGCGGCGAGGTCCGCAGGCACGTGACCCCCGTGGTCTGCGACGAGCATGCGCGCCGTCTGGGCGATCCGCGCGGCCTTGCCCGGCGCCAGCCCGCAGGTCTGGATGAACGGCAGGATCTGCGTCGGCGAGAGCGCTGCCATGGCGCGCGCATCCGGGGCCCGCGCGAACAGCGCCGGGGTCACCTGGTTCACGCGAGCGTCCGTGCACTGCGCGGACAGGACCACGGCGACCAGCAGTTGGAATGCATCGCGATGCTCGAGCGGGATCGCGGGATCGGGGATGTACTCGTCGAGGAGCGCCGCGATGCGGACCGCACGTGAGCGCCGATCGCTCACGGGGCGTCGTCGGCGGAGCCCGCGGCCGGCGCCACGCCCGCACCGAGTGCCGTGACGAGCGCGCGCGCCATCGCGCTGCTCGGCTCGGCCGCCACGCCGGCACGGGCGGCCGCGATCGCCGCCTCGCGCTTGCCCTCCTTCGCGAGCGCGCGCGCCTCGACGAGATACGCACGCGCGCTCGTCGGTTCGATCCGCTCCGCGATGTGGAGCTCGGCGAGTCCGGCGTCGAGCTTGCCCGCGCTGACGAGCGTGCGCCCGAGCTGGAAATGCCCGTTGCCGTCGTCGGGCGCGATCGCGGTGAGCCGGCGGTACGCATGCTCCGCCGCGTCGGGGGTGCCCAGCTTGCGCTCGGAGCTCCCCCAGAACCGGTAGTAGTCCACGGCCGTGCTCGACGCGCGATCGAGCACGAGCCACCCGGCGATGGCGACCGCGTGCGCGATCGCGAGTGCAACGGGCGGTGACGAGCGGCGCGCCAGCGCGTACACGCCGAGCCCGAGCGGGATCAGCGACGCGGCGAGCGCAGCCACGAGCGGGTTCTCGAGATGGACGCGGGATGCGAGCGCGACGCCGACCACGATCGAGAGCGCCCACGCGATCCAGCTGCGGCGGTCACGCACCCAGGCGATGGCGCGCCGCACCGGACCCGGCGAGCCGTCCCCGACGAGGAACACCAGGACGCCATCGGGCACGACGAACGCGTACATCCCGAGCATGAGGTAGGCGAACATTCCGATCTCGAGCTTTGTCGCGATGATGCCCGCGTGGAACGCGATGCCGAGGGGCGCCGCGAACCGGGCCGCCCGCTTGCTCCAGACGGTGGCCGCGAGCGTGAGCTCCGCGAGCACGACCATCACCGCGGTGGCCTTCATGCCGATGGTCCGGTCGATGAGCGTGCGCAGCCCGCCGACGAGCTGGTTGCCGAGCGTGCGCCCGTCGAGCCACGCGAGATCGAGCTTCGAGATCGCGGCCCACACGTACAGCACGGCGAGCTGGCAGAGGATCAGCCGCACGGCCCACGTGCGGATCGGCGTGCTCGGGGTCGCGCCGTCGGGGCGCTGCCACGGCACGAAGCTGGCGATCGCGATCACCAGGAACATCAGGTAGTGGTGCTGGTACGAGTCGAGCTGGCTGCCGAAATACAGCCAGCCGTATACGGCTGCTGCGAGTGGCACGACGAGCCGGGTGGCCACACCGCAGGCGGCGAGCGCGAGCAGATAGCCGTCGAGCAGTTGCCCGATCTCGTACCCCGCGCGCCCGGGCGCGATCACGTCGAAGCCCGGCAGCTGCGCGACGTTGAACCCGCCCGCTCCGTACCGCGGCGCGTGCCCGATCTGCAGGAACGCATCGATCGCCAGCAGCGTGAAGATCACGATCCGTGCCGTGACCAGCTTCGCCCACGCCACCTCGAACCCGAACCAGAACCGCGGCTCCCCCGCGAGGGCCGACGGCAGCGCTGATGACCTCGACGATGTCGGCGACGGCCCCCCACGAGGTGATCGAGTCGGTGGATCGGCGAGCCGCGCCGCCGAGACGGACGTGGGCGACGCGCTCGACGTCGGCTCCGTCCCCACGGGAGTTACCTTCGGGCGCTGCGCGGAGCGCGATCTGCCCTTGCGTGACGTGGTCAAGGCTGACTCCGTCGCACGCGCCGACGCCGCCAACTCAAAGGTGCGGGACCTGGCACAGATCGAATCCGCCGTAGGTGTGGGGTGGCTGGTCGAGGTAGGTGCACGCCAGATCGACGCGGATCGCGGAGCCGGGGTAGGTGCGGCAGAGGCGGGCACCCATGGCCTCGATCACGGAGAAGCGGCCGCGCTCGGCGAGCTTGACCCAGGCCTCGTGGAACTCGGAGGCGAGCGGGAGGACCGCGTCGTCCTTGTAGAAGCGCGGCACGCACTGCGCCATGCGCATCGGCGAGAACATGCGCCACGCGAAGCGCTCGTCGTGCGGATCGCGGTGCCCGATGTAGTAGCGGAGCGGAAGCAGCAGCTGGGTCGACAGCACGGCGAGGATCACCCAGCCCTGCCAGCGCCCGAGCAGCGCGCGGAGGCTGTCGTGGAACGCGGTGATCACGAGGCGGTCATCCGAGCGGCAGCGCGGCCTGGGCGGCGTCGGCGATCGGCCGCGGCGGCGCGTGATACGTGAGGTCCGCGTCGATGCGTGCGCCCTGCGGTAGCGGCGCCCGGATCACGACCGCACCGGCCTCGAACGTGGCGACCGGCTGTCCGTCCACGAACAGCACGGCGTTGCCCACGACCGCCGGGACCTTGGGTCCCGCCGAGAGGATCCCGACGAGGTTCAGCGGATCGGTGGCCGCGACCTTCGTGGCTTCGGGCGCCGACCCCGGATGTCGCACGGCGCGGAGCTCGTCGAGCGCCTCGCCGAGCGCGAACTGCTCGCCCACGAAGCCCGTGACGAACCGGCCACCGCGGATCTCGCCGCGCGCCTCGAGACGGCGCAGCGCGACCAGGAGCTCGCGCCACGGTGGCAGGCCCGACTCGCGCTGCACGAGGTCACGGAACACGATCCCGTAGCGCAGCAGCAGCTGACGCGCGCTCGCCTCGGCGTCGATCGACTCCGGCTTCGCGACGGGCAGCAGCGACCAGCGTCCAGCTGCCGTGGGCAGCGAACGCAGCGCGTGCCCGGGTCGCTCGCGATCGCGGTGGCGCGCCTTCTTGATCGCGTCCTGCCACTTCCGCACGGGTGGCAGCGCGACGGCCGTGATGCGCGTGGGGTCGCTGGCGAGCCGTGACACGGTTGGATTCTGGTCGAACAGGCTCTTCACCTCGCCGCGTCGTCGGTCCACGAGCACGCGCAGGCTCGCGAAGCCATCCGCGGTCGCCAGCCCCGCCCCGACGAGCTCCCAGAGCGCGTCCTCGATCTCGTCCGCCGGGAGCTCCACGCCCCCGACGAGATCGCCCAGGAACGACGCCCCCGCCGACTGGAGATGCGCCCGCAGCACCGTCGCCGCCGGGCCGAGCACGGGAGCGTCGTCGCCGCCGATCGCGGCCGCCGCCCGCAGCCACGTCACGTCACGTCGCAGCACGAGTGCGAGCGGCGCGCTCCGCCCGGGCGCGCTCCGCGGCCGCGCCGTCAGTCCCGACGTCCGCTTGCCGGACACGATCGCGAGCGCCGGCGTGGGCCGGTTGCCATTCGCGGGCTGCATGCCCGCGCGAGGATCCGACAGCGCCCCACCGGCTTCATCCGCCATGACGCGCGCCATCATCGCGTCGTACGACGCGTCGTCGAGCCCGACGCGCGCGGCCGCGCTCGGCAGCACGCGCAGTCCGGTCGATGCCGGGGTGGCGGGGGTGGTCTCGGTCGGCGGCGCCGCAGCGCGCGCCGGTGCGAGCGCGGGCTTTGCCTGCCGCCGCAGCATCGAGGATGCGGTGACGAGCGCCGTGATCGCCTCGATCTCGTAGCGCGACGTCTTGCCTGCGATCGCGGTGCGGGCGGCCATCGCGATCGCATCGCGAGGAGCACCAGCGATCCGCGCGGCCTCCGCCGCCGCCTCTGCCAGATCATACGGTTCGCCGTACT
>JAYSYE010000417.1:0-12783 GCA_043716635.1 Deltaproteobacteria bacterium
CATCCGCATCCGCATCCGCATCCGCATCCGCAGCGGCGTCATGGGTGATGGCAGCGCCGGTGCCTCCGCCGGCGTCCGCGTCGGCGTCCAGATCGCGGCCATCGACCGCGACCGAGCTCGGACGGCCGATGCCCGCGCGGCTCGCGGTGCTCGTCCTGCGCGCGCGGCGCGGCGGGTCGAGCGCCTCGTCGTCCGTGCCCTCGGCGGTGTGATCGTCGGCGACCTCATCGTCCGCCTGATGGCTGGCGCGCGTCGACGTGCTGCCGCGCGAGAGGCGCTCGAGGTCGCGCGACGAGTACGACGGCAGCTCGGGCACCTCGACGCCGGGCTGCACCCAGTCGAGGAGGTCATCGAGCTCGGTGCGGAGCTTCAGCGTACCCGCGTCGGTGATGCCCTTCTTGCCGAGCTTCACCGAGACCTGGTCGATCTCGCTGCCGGTGTGCGCGTCGCGCACGAGGACCGACAGCATCTTGTAGGAGCCCTCGTCCTGCACCCAGCCCTCGACGACTGCATCGACGCCGGAGTCCTTCGCGGCCTTCGAGAACGTCTGCGCGCCGTGCTGGTTGTGGCCGCGCTGCGCGCGAGCATCGGCCCAGCGCTTCGTGGCGACCACGTCGTAGTCCTCGCCGAGCATGGAGAGCACCGTCTGGCGGCCCGCATCGGCATCGGCACGAGGACCATCGAACTCGAGGACGACGAGACGGCGGGGCTTCGCGTGGGCGGCGGTGGCAGCGGCGCAGAGCGTGGCGCCGACGGTGGCGGCGGCGAGGGCGAAGCGGAATGCGGTGGTGATCGACATGGGCGAGCTCCTGGGCGAGGAAGCGGGTGGGCGGTGACCTGACCAGGAGCACGGCATGTGCCACGTCGACCGCGCCGTGATCCTCGCGAGTTACAGCGCGATCCTCGTTGGAGGCCCCGGGTGCGCTCCCCAGATCGAATGCTCCGGTATACGACCGGGTCGGCAGCGCCCGCGCGCGTGTCGATCGCGGGGCGCAGTCGCGAGGTCCGGACGCGACAAAGCCGGCGCGAGGCCGGCTTTGTCGTCGAGGACGCAGAGGTTCGCGGCCAGTATCGTGGTGCCTACTGCTGGCACCAGGGCTTGGGGCACGGCGTCATCGTCTTGTTGCCCATGCTCGTCACCGTGAGGCTCGGGACGCAGGCGTCGAGCTCGGCGACCTCGCACGTGGACAGCGCGGGATTCAGTCGGATGTCGACGAACGAGTAGATGTTCTGGATCTTGTTGAACGGCGCGAGGGTGGTCAGCTTCGCGTTGCTCGCCACCGCGAGCTGCCCCATGAGATTTCCCGTCGCGGCCAGGCCCATCAGCGTCGTGAGCCCCGTGGTCTTGATGGTCACGCTGCCGAACGTGTCCACGCCAGGAACCGCGAGGGTCGCAAGCTTCGGATCGTCGACCAGGTAGAGGTCGTGCATCGTGCCGGATAGCCCCGAGAGCTCGACCGATGCGAGCGCGAGGTTCTGCGAGATGTTGATGCTGCCGTCGCCGAGGTCGGTCAGCGCGGACAGCGTGACCGCGGCGAGCTTCGGGTTCGACTTGATCACGAGGTTCTGGTCGAGCGTCGTCGTCGACTCGAGGCTGCCGAGGCTCGTGATGAGCGCGTTGCCCTCGACGTCGAGGCCGATTCCGGGTCCGAGCGTCGCGTCGCGGTGGATCGTCAGCTTCGCGATGTCGAGGAGCTGCTTGTTGTTCTTCAGCACGGTGACGCCGAGCGACTTCACGGCGACCGTGCTCGCGAAGTCGAGGTGCGTGAGCCCCGTGCTCTGGATCGTGAGGTTGTCGACGCTGCGCAGGTCACCGAGCGCCGCGAGGCTCGTGATCTCCGAGCCGTCGAGGACCAGGGTGCCCTGAAGCTCCCAGCAGCCGCTCTTCGGCCGCTCCTTGTAGGCGGCGACGTCGTCGTTGCTGGTGAACGTGACCGTGTCGTTGCCGAGGTCGACGATCTTGCACTTCCCGCCGGTACCCGAGGTCCGGGGGGCTGCGCTCGAGTCGTAGCCCTGGATGCAGGCCGAACCGAGCAGCGTGGTCGAGGCGAGGAGGAGGGCGGAGACGGTGGGGCGCAGCATGGTGAGTATCGCCAGAGCAGCTGTCGTGCCGGACCGGGCCGGACCGTGGCGACGACTCGAGTCGCCATGTTTCCGTGAGTTGACGGTCGAACGAGGCGGGGAGCCCGGGTGACCACGCTCCTGATCGCGTCCGGAGGGTTACACGGCGCCGGGGAAGGGGTGCCCTGCTCCCTCCGGCGTACACCGCGGGTCAGCGGCGGCGGTTCGGACGAACGTCCACGCCGTAGTGCTGCAGGAGCGTGCCCGAGAGCGACTCGAGCTGCGCCACCGCGATGTGGTAGTCCGCGATCGCGCGGCCCTTGCGGACGGTGCTCTCGACGAGCTCGCTCTGACGCTGCGAGATGGTGAAGCCCGAGCCCTTGCCCGAGGCGAACGTCCCCTTCTCGTAGCCCACGTTCTGCTCCGCCATCGCGATCGCCCGGTCCGTCAGCTCCACCCGCTGGCGCGCCGCGTTGACCTGGTGCACCGCGGAGACGACCTCCGCCTCGAGCGTGCGCTCGGCGTCGACGCGGTCGATCTCGACGCGGGACTTCTGGGCCTGCGCGGCCTCCATGTTGTGCCGCGCCGCGCCCGAGAGCTCGAGCTGAACGGACAGGTTCGCCGTGAGCTGGAAGCCGTCGGCGGCGAAGGCGCCCGAGAACGCGTCGCCGGTGTTGTTCGCGCGCCCGAGGAGGCCGCCGCTCAGCGTCACATCGACCTGGGGGAGCATCGCGTTGCGCGCGACCGTCACGTCCACGTCCGCGACCTTCTTCTGGAGGATGATCGCCGCGAGCTTGCGGTTGGTCTTGCGACCCTTCTCGAGGACGTCGTCCACCGAGTACTCCTGGTTATCGACCTCGAACGCGTCGCCCGGCTTGAACACCACGGCGCGGTTGGTCATCCCGAGGCCGACCCGCTTGCGCAGATCGAGGCTTACCTTCTCGTACGTCAGCTGGGCGCGGATCAGCGCCTCCTGACGCGTCGCGACGTCGTACTGAGCGGAGCTGTTCGCCGACGGCGGCTGGGCCCCCGCGCGCACGGCCACGGTCGTCATCTTCTCCTGCTGGGCCGCGATCTCCAGCGCCTCGGCGCGCGCGCGGACCTCGTACGCCGCGTTCCCGAGCTCCCAGTAGCTCGTCACGATCGCGAGGATGAGGTCCTCGGCCGCGAGCTGCGTCTTGAGCGTCTCCTCGGTCAGCATCAGATCCGCGCGGTGCTCTCCGGCGAGGGCGACCTCGGGGCCGAAGCCGCGAGCGAGCGGCTGCTTGAACTGCAGGCTCGCGACGGTCTGGTGCTTGACGTCGAACTCGAGCGGATCCGTGGAGGTCCCCATGCCGTTGAGGCCCGTCGCCGGGTTGATGTCGAAGAGCTCCGGGGACAGCGCGTACTCGCTCTGCGTCCGGTTGAACGCGAGCTGGAGGCCCACGTTGCCGCCGGTCGGAATGTTGCGCGCGAGGCCGATCTTCGCGTCGAGCTTGCGCTGGTCGACCACCTGGAGCGGCTCGAGGTTGTCGACCTTGACGTCGCCGCCCACCGAGTAGCGGTCGTAGTTCGCCTCGGCGGTGGCGACCCACTGCTGACCGGCCCGCGCGCCGCCGGCCTTGCCGAGCGCGACGCTGCGGTCGGCCTTGGACCGGGCGAGCTCCGGGGACGCCTGGATGGAGGCGGTGATGAGCTCGTCGAGGGTCACGGTGAAGGTGCCCTTCGCCTCCGCGACGCCTTCGTCCTCGTCGTCGCGATCGCGATCGCGCTCGGCGACGACCCGGCGGCGATCTGCGTGGGCGGCCGGTACCGACGAGAGGAGAGCGGCGAGGACTGCAGCGATCAGGGGGCGCGTCATGGCGAACCGGACCAGAGCAGCCCATGTGCCAGCGTGACGATCGGTGTCTACTGGCAGTTCCAGCGGTTGTACGCCGCCGGCCGCGAGTTCCCGAGGTTACGAAAGCCGCGCCCACCCCCCGGTGTCGACCTCGAGGATCACCCATGATCCCGCGGGTTGACGCTGTCTCGCGCCGTGGTCTTGCCCTTGCACGATGACCCGCCATGCGGCGTGGTCAGCACCCGATCGAAGCACCCACTCATCTGCGGTCACACCAGATCGCGCTCCCGCCCGAGTGCTTGACGGAGGACGACGATGATCTCGAGCCGCCCACGGGCAAGGCGGAGGGCAGCGGTAATCACCGCCTGCTCGAGGCGGTCAGCGCGCGCGTCAGGACGGAGCGCAGCGTCCACGCTCCGCAGATGACGCCGAAGCCCGAGCGCGAGCGATCGCCCTCCAGGCCCGGGCGCGAGCGGCCGGCCTCGAAGCCCGAGCGCGAGCGTCGCGAAGTCCACGAGACCGGCGTGCCCGCGCTACCACCGCCGCCGCACGCGACGCCGCGCCGTCGGACCGCGCCCGCCGCCGCGCCCGTCGCCGAGCCCGCCCCGTCCCTGCCCGCGGCTGCCGGCACGTTCGATCCGATGCAGATCGCCGTGCCGCCCGAGCTCGCCGGCCCGATCTACTCGTGGATCCGCCGCCTCGCGCTGCAGGCGGACCTCGCGGGCGCCGACCGCGTCATCCGCGACGCCATCCTCGACACCAGCTCGTCGCTCTCCTGCAGCGTCATCTATCCCGGCCAGGACGGTCTCTGGACGCTCGGCGGCGACGACGAGATGCCCGCCGACTCGACACCGCTCGTCGCCGTGGCCCAGGCCCGGCGCGCCGTGATCGCCTCCCACATGGCCCTCATCCCGGTGCTCACCAGCACCGAGACCGTCGCCGTCATCGTGGTCCACCGGAACCCGCGCAATCCCGGCTACCACCCCGTCGAGCAGATCGCGATGATCGCGCTCGCTCGCGAGTCCGCCGCGATCCTCCACCACCTCGCCGTCGCGCACCTGCAGAAGCAGCGCGAGGTGCAGCTCGATGCCAAATCGCTCTACCGCGGCGAGGCGCTCGAGGCGCATCGCTCCCGCGGAACCGAGGGCGACGTCGTGAACCTCTCCCCGATGTGGGTGCGCCGGGCCTACCCCCTGCTGTGCGGCACCCTGGTGGTCGCGCTGGTGTTCTCGATCTTCGTCCACGTGAACACCTACTCGACCGGTCGCGGCATGATCGTCTACGCGGGCGAGATGATGACGTCGCCCGGCCAGGGCACGGTCAAGCGGATCCGGATCGAGCCGGGGACCCAGGTGAAGGTGGGCACGATCCTCGTCGAGCTCGATACCCAGAGCGAGCAGATCGAGCTCGCAGATGCCCGCAAGGACTACGACAACGCGCAGGTCGCCTTCCTGTGGGACATGAATGACGAGCAGATCAAGAAGACGCTGGCGGCGTCGGCGGCACGGGTGGAGAAGGCGGCCTCGGTGATCGCGACGAAGACCATCCGCTCCCGGGTTGCCGGGGTGGTGGGCGAGCTGAAGATCAAGGTGGGCCAGCTCGTCCAGCCCGGCTCTCCGATCGCGCTGGTGAACCCGCCCGACAGCGCCCCCGAGGTCATCGTGTTCCTGCCCAGCACCGACCGCCCGCGCTTGAAGCCCAACATGACCCTCCAGGTCGCGGTCGATGGCTTCAAGAAGACGCGAGAAATGGTGACGATCACGTCGATGTCGACGGAGGGCATCGGCGGCGCCGACATCGGTCGCGTGCTGGGCGACTCCCTCGCCGAGTCGATGAAGATCGGCCAGGAGGGCGGTCAGTTCATCGTGGTCCGCGCCCGGATGCCGGAGACGTTCAAGGTGAACAACCGGACGTACCGCTACCACCACGGGATGTCGGTGAAGGCGGAGGTCATCATGGCGCGGAAGCCGTTCCTCGCTGATCTTCTCCCGGCTCTCGAGAAGTATTTACCGGACTAGGTCCGACGAGCTCGACGTGGGCGCTGGTCGAGCACCCGCACGTCACCCCGGCGAAATCCGGGGTCCAGGCCAGGCCGGGGGAGCGGGATGGGGGATGAGTGCCGGGGTATACGAGGCGAAGGCTCCAGGGGATCGGAACGTGAGTGGTGGCGAGCACTTGGCGCCACCGAGTCCGTGGCACGACAGGTGCTGAAGTCCCTGGAGGTCATGTCCCAATCGCCCGTCTCCGCGATCGAGAAGCAGAAGCAGAAGATCGTCGAGCTCTACCCGGCTCTGAAGAAGATCGGGTTCGGCGGCGGGCCCCGCTCGGTGCCGTACATCCAGCAGCTCGAGTGGACGGACTGCGGCGCCGCCTCCCTCACGATGGTGATGGGCTTCCACGGCAAGGTCGCCAAGCTCTCCGAGGTCCGCGAGTCGATGGGCATCGGCCGCGACGGCGTGTCGGCCAAGGCCATCCTCGACACCGCCGAGAAGTACGGCCTCCAGGGCCGCGGCATCAAGGTCGCCGTCGAGCAGGTGAAGCTGCTCAAGATGGCGACGATCCTCCACTGGGAGTTCAATCACTTCGTCGTCTTCGAGCGCGTCACGAAGACCGGCGTCCGCATCGTCGACCCCGCGACCGGCCCCCGCGATGTCACGTTCGCCGAATTCGGCCGCGCGTTCACGGGCGTCGCGATCGAGCTCATCCCCACCGCGCGCTTCACCAAGGTGAAGGCGGAGAAGGGCAAGCTCAAGCGCTACGTCGACGAGCTCATGTCCGAGAAGGGCCTGTTCTCGCGCATCGTCATCATCTCGCTCGCGCTGCGCCTCATCGCGCTCGCGCTGCCGCTGATGACGGGCATGATCATCGACGGCGTCATCGAGCGCTCGGACTACAACCTCCTCTACGTCTGCCTCGCCGCGATCGGCGGCATGACGCTGTTCAACCTGATCTCCGAGGTCGTGCGCTCGCACCTGCTGCTCCACCTCCGCATCGCGCTCGACACGCGCATGACGCTCGGGTTCCTCGACCACATGGTCTCGCTGCCGTTCGCGTTCTTCCAGCGCCGCTCGACGGGCGACCTCATGATGCGCGTCGACTCGAACGGCACCGTCCGCGAGATCGTCACGAGCAAGTCGATGTCGGCCGTGATCGACGGCGTGTTCGTGCTGCTCTACGCCGGCATCATCTTCTACGTGAACCCCACCCTGGGCCTCATCACCATCACGATGTCCGCGGTCGAGGCCCTCGTGTTCATTGCCGCCCGCCCCACGTTCCAGCGCCTGCTCGCCGCCGACCTCGACAAGCAGGCGAAGGAGCACAGCTACATGATCCAGATGCTCGGCGGCATGGAGACGCTCAAGTGCGCCGGCGCCGAGCGGCTCGGCGTCGAGAAGTGGTCGAACCTCTACACCGACGCGCTGAACGTGAAGATGCGCCGCGCCCGCGCCAGCGCCTACGTCGATGCGATCCGCGGCGGCGTGGCGTCGCTCGGCCCGATGCTCATCCTCACCATCGGCGCGACGTCCGTCATGACCCACAAGATGACGATGGGCATGATGCTCGCGATGAACTCGCTCGCGACGAGCCTGTTCGGCCCGCTGTCGCAGCTCGTGTCGAGCGCCCTCGAGCTCCAGCTCGTGAAGGGCCACATGGACCGTATCGATGACGTGCTGCAGACGCCCGTCGAGCAGGACCGCGACGCCGTCGTGTCCCCGCCGCGACTCCGCGGTGGCATCACGGTCAAGAACGTCTCGTTCAAGTACGGCGAGCAGGCGCCGCTGGTGGTGCAGGACGTCTCGCTCGAGATTCACCCCGGCATGAGCGTGGCGCTCGTCGGCCCGTCCGGCTCGGGCAAGAGCACCCTGCTCGGCCTGCTCTCGGGCATGCACAAGCCGGCCAAGGGCTGCGTCTCGTACGACGGCCGCTCGCTGCACGAGATGGACATCCGCGCGGTGCGCCAGCAGATCGGCATCGTCCCGCAGCACCCGTTCATCTTCGGCGGCTCGATCCGCGAGAACGTCGCCCTCACGGCGCCCGGCGCGCAGCTCGACCGCATCCAGGCCGCGTGCAAGGTCGCGTGCTTCCACGACGACGTCGCCGAGATGCCGATGAACTACGACACCGTGGTCTCTGACGGTGGTGGCTCGCTCTCCGGTGGCCAGCGCCAGCGCGTCGCCATCGCCCGCGCCGTGCTCCGCAACCCGCAGCTCATGCTCCTCGACGAGGCCACGAGCGCCCTCGACAACGCGACCGAGAAGCGCGTCATCGAGGCGCTCGAGCGCCAGCGCTGCACGCGCATCACCGTGGCCCATCGCCTCTCGACGGTCCGCAATGCGGATCTCATCGTGGTGATGGACAAGGGCAGGATCGTCGAGCAGGGCAACCACGACCAGCTCCTCGCCAGCAACGGCCTCTACAGCCAGCTCGTCCGCGCGTCCCAGAACACCCCCACGGAGACCCCCCATGCTGCGATCGATGCCATTGACGCGATTCCTGCTTCCGGTCTGTCTGCTCGCAGCGTGCGGTCGCCCCGCGCAGCAGCCGGTCGAGCGTAATCCCACGCAGGCGACCACGGCCGCGGCTCCCGAGGATCCCGTCCCCGTGGTGCCGGACTTCATCGGCGTGATCACCTCGCGCAACTCGACGGTGCTCCCCGCGGCGTTCACGGGGCGCATCGATCGGCTCGACGCGATGCCCGGCAAGATCGTGCACAAGGGCGATGTCCTCGCGCACCTCGACGAGACGCAGATCCGCGGCTCCATCAAGGAGGGCGAGGCCCAGGTCAAGGCGGGACGAGCGCAGTCGGGCGCGGCCTCGATGCAGGCGGCGGCGGTCCGGGTCGATCTGAAGAGCGCGCAGATCATGCAGCGCATGCACTACGGCTCGAACAACGCCGTCGCGAGCGCCAAGGCGAACATGGCGGCGAGCGGCGCGCAGGCGGGTGTCGGGGCCGCTCAGGCTGCCCAGGCGATGGCGTCGGTCGAGGTGATGAAGGACAAGCTCGCGCGGGCCACCATCGTGTCGCCGATCGACGGCGTCGTGATGGTGGTCAAGGCCAAGGAGGGCGAGCAGGCGCAGGAGGGTGCGCCCATCGTGCGGGTGTTCGACCCGAGCGATCTGCTCGTGCGGTTCGGCGTGCCGAAGGCGTATCGCTCGCGGATCAAGATGGGCGCGCGCGTGCAGCTGAACGTCGAGGGCCTCGACCACCCGGTGTGGGCGACGGTGCAGGAGGTAAACCAGGAGCTCGAGCCCCCGATGAGCTTCACCGTCGTGGTCGCCGACATCGACGACTCGAAGCTGAACCCGGGCGAGCTCACGGTGGCGGCACAGGCTCACGTGAAGCTCGCTGACATGCCCACGGCCGCCGCCGCCGTGGCTGTCGCGCCGCGCGGTTAACCTCCCGAACTCTGCTAGGATCGAAGACGCAGTGGCCGACGGTCATCTTCTAGAGACTCCCACCTGGGTCACTTCGTTTCAGGGCTTGCCCCGCACGGTCAACGTGCGGCGGTGCCGGCTCGAGGTGGTCGCGGGCCCCGATGTGGGCAAGGTCATCGAGCTCGCGACGCCCACGATCATGATCGGGCGCACGGGCGCCGATCTGAACCTGACGGATCCGAAGGTCTCGAGCCTGCACTGCGAGCTGCGGCTGCAGGCCGATGGCTATCGCGTCCGCGACCTCGGCTCCACGAACGGCACGCACGTTCGCGGCGTGCGGATCATCGATGGCTTCATCGCGCCCGGATCGACCCTCCAGATCGGCAAGAGCGCGATCGTGTTCGATCCGCTGGACGAGAGCGTCGCGGTGCCGCTGTGGCACGAGGCCCGGCTGCACAGCCTCATCGGCGGCAGCGCGGCGATGCGGCACATGTTCGACATGATCAACCGGTTCGCGCAGTCGGAGGCGACGGTGCTGATCCAGGGCGAGACCGGCTCGGGCAAGGAGGGCGTCGCCGACGCGATCCACCAGTGCTCGCCGCGGCGCGACGGGCCGTTCGTGGTGCTCGATTGCTCGGCGATCCCCGAGCAGCTGTTCGAGGATCAGATCTTCGGGCACGAGCAGGGCGCGTTCACGGGCGCCGGTCGTCAGACCATCGGCGTGTTCGAGGCCGCGCACGGCGGCACGCTGTTCCTCGACGAGATCGGCGAGCTCCCGCTCGAGGTTCAGAGCAAGCTGCTGCGGGCCGTCGAGACGCGCAAGGTGCGCCGCATCGGCTCGACCAAGGTCGTGCACTCCGACTGTCGTCTCGTCGCTGCGACCAACCGCGATCTGGCGGCCGAGGTGAACCGCGGCACGTTCCGCTCCGACCTGTACTACCGGCTATCCGTCGCGAAGCTGAACGTGCCGTCGCTGAAGGAGCGCAAGGAGGACATCCCGCTGCTGGTGGAGCACTTCCTCCGGCAGCTCACCACCTCGATCGGCAACCGCGATCCGCGGCTGCCCGACGACTTCATCCAGCGCGCGCAGCGCCACACGTGGCCGGGCAACGTCCGCGAGCTGCGCAACGCCGTGGAGCGCGCGTGCCTGCTGCCCAACCATCCGACGGCCGGCTTCGACCCCGCGCCGAAGCAGGAGGGCGGTGGATTCGGCACGATCGACATCGACGTGCCGTTCAAGGTCGCGAAGCAGCAGCTGGTGGACGAGTTCGACCGCCGCTACCTCGAGGCGCTCCTCGCAGCCCACGACAACAACATCTCGGCCGCGGCCCGCGCCGCCGGTATCGAGCGCATGTCGATCTACAAGATGATCCGCCGCCTCGGCCTCGACAAGAGCGAGAGCACCGCGCCCACCACCGACGACGACGGCGAGACCGCGTCAGACTGAGCGGTTCGGCCAAACCCGCTCTGGTACGACCACGGAAGCGGCGCCATTGGACGCATCGACTGACCTGGCCCTCTGGGACCCGTCGTCGCGAAGACCGCTGCCGGCGCGATGCGCTGCGACACCCGCGAGCGCTCGACTCGCCGTGACGCTACTTGCTGTCGTCACCGCTGTCGCCGCGAACCCGGCGGCGCGGACGAGGCGGTTCTTCGTCGGCCGAGTCCTCCGGCTCGTCGGCACTCCAGATCACGGGCACCTTGATCGTCTTGCCTGACTCGATCGTGACTGACTTGTAGGCGACCCGCTTCGTCACCGACTGGATCAGCTTCACGCGGTACGTGCCGGGGGGCAGCGTGAACTTCGCGCCCGGCGCGGCCTGTCGCTCGCCATTCACCTCCGCCCAGCCCGCGGGTGACATCTCGACGCGCAGGTACCCGGGGTCCTTCCGGCGCGGCGCCGGCGTCGGGTGCCGCTTGCTCGTGCCGCCGGTCGGGGTCGTCGGGGTCGTCGGGGTCGTCTGGCAGCTCGGGCATCGACGCGGGTATTGATGCGAAAGTCGATGCCAATGGTGACGCGTGCAACGCGCTCGTGCAGCAAGGTCCCCTCGTCCAGCTCCGGAATGCCGTCGCTCCCCCACCGGCGGCGGCAGGCGGAGTGATCGCCAACGGCGTCTACGTCCTGACCGCGCTGCGCTCTCATTCCGGGGGCGGCGTCGAGGGCGCGGACCTCGGACTCTCCGGGAGAGTGACGCTGGAGGTCTCCGGGGGAGTCATCCAGTCCGTCGAGACGATCGGAACCGTGCGCCGCATCACGATGAATGCGGCCACCGCGGGCACCTCCCTCACGCAGACCGTGACGTGCTCGTCGCGGAGCGAGGAGGTGGGCGAGGAAACCCCTGGCTCCTTCACGGCCACGCCGACCTCGATCATGCTCTTGAGCGCGCTGGGCACCGCGACCGCCGAGAGCGTCTACACCAAGCTGTAATCAGCGAACGCGGGCGGCGGCCGCTTGCTGCTCGGTCACCTCGTAGACCCATCGGCCAGACGCCGGTGACCCAGGAGCGGCTGCTCGCCCCCGTACCGCGACGCCGAGGCCGCGGGCGTGGATGGGAACGATGATCCACTACGCAACCAACAGAGAACGACTACCGCTTTCGACCACCGATCTGAACGCTCCGTTCCCGGCCGGCGAAGGTGCGGAAAACGTCGCGAACCTCTTCATCATGTCGGCTACTGCCGAGACGTTTCATGAGCGACGGGTAAAGACGAGACGACGTTCAACCGCGCGCCCATCCGCGGGCAGCTTCTGCCGAAGGAGCGGAATCTCTGTCACCTCACGCTCCGACCGCCGACACCGCGCCGCCGTCTTGCGAGCCATCCCCCACTACGTTGGCCTACTCTCCAGCACCACGCAGGCCACAAGGGGGATCGGGCCGAGCACGAGGAAGAGAAGGGTGATGAGGACGAGAACCCACGGCTTCATCGCCCGAGTGTAGCGGTCTGCGGATGACGAATGCTGAGCGACGGACCGATGTCACATCACATCAGCTTGCGTATCGGATGGTCCGAGACGAGCGCGGCGCCGTCCTTGTCGGTGTACTTCCCGGTGACGAGGGAGATGATGTCGATGAGCTGCCAGATTCCGCAGCCGCCGAACGTGAAAAACTGCGCAATCCCGATTCCGATGTGACCGGTGTAGATGCGGTGCACCCCGCAGATGCCGAAGATCGGGAGCCCGACCGCGAGCATCATCGTCAGGAACTTGCTCTTGGCACCTTGCGGCGGGCCGTAGCCCTGCGGCGGCTGTCCGTAGCCCTGCGGTGGCTGTCCGTAACCTTGCGGCTGCTGCTGTCCGTAGCCTTGCGGCTGCTGTCCTTGCGGTGGCTGTCCGTAGCCAGGCGGCGGCTGTCCGGGGGGCCCCTGCGGCGGTTGTCCTTGCATGCGTCGACACCTCCAGCGCGAGTCTACTGACTTTCGAGCGACTTCCGCTAGCCTCGTGTTGCGCGGTTTTCGAGGACTTCGGCGAGGTCGCCGTCCGTCCTCGCGCGGCGCGCTGCGGGCGGGCGACGACGGGAGATTTCCAG
>JAYSYE010000418.1:0-12774 GCA_043716635.1 Deltaproteobacteria bacterium
GACATCGGGCGCCACGATCACGCCGCGCTCCCCGAGCCGGCGTGCGAGGAGCGCGAGGTCCAGCTCGATCAAGGTCTGGCCGGCGTCGAACGTGATGACGGGCTGGGGAATGCCCCGGTTGTACCGCTATACTGCGGTCGATGTCGGGGCCTGACGAGACCACCGCGCCGGTACCGGGTGCGCTGGTGGTCTGGTCGGGTGCGCATCCGATCGTCAAGGCATACCGGATCCCGCCCGGCGGGCTCGTGCTCGGGCGCGGGCTGGTCGAGACGTCCGAGGACGATCGCATCAGCCGACAGCACGCGCGCGTGGCGTGGAAGGAGCGGCGGTTCGTCGTGACGGATCTCGGTAGCCGCAACGGGACGTATGCGGGCGGACACCCGCTCGTCGACCGCGAGATGGTGGTGGCGGCCCCCGCGGTCGTGCGCACCGGCCGGACGGTGTGCGTGCTGTTCGACGATATCCGGCGGTTCGAGGGCACGACGATCGGTACGCGCCACGACGCGATCGTCGGCGCGAGCACCGTGAAGATCTGGGAGCAGGTCGAGCAGGCCGCCGCGGACAACGTGAATCTGCTGATCCTCGGCGAGCCCGGCAGCGGCAAGGGCCGCATGGGGCGAGGGTATGCGCGCACGCGCGGCAAGCCGGACGTGACGTTCAACCCGACCATCCAGGCGGTTCCGCTCGATCGCATCGTCAACGCGCAGGTCGAGACCCTCCAGCTCGCCCAGGTGAGCAAGCTCGGTGACGCGAACCTGGCCGCGCTCGCGCGCCTGATCGAGACGCGGCCTGGCCTCCGCGTGGTCACCACGGCGACGGCGCCGCTGGAGCAGCTCGGAGTTCCGCCCGAGCTCGCGGCCGTGCTGTCCGGACGCACCGTCACGCTGCCGCCGCTGCGCGAGCGTCCTGACGAGATGGCATTCCTGGTCCACGACTCGGTGCACGGCGCCGAGCCGGGCCTGCAGATCCACTCGACGCTCGTCGAGGGCTGCTTGCTGCGGCCGTGGCCCGGTAACTCTCGCGAGCTCGTCGCGGAGCTGTCGCGGACGGCGCACACGGTCGCAGCGCAGGGCAAGAACAACATCCGCGGCGACGATCTCGACAACGACGCGGGTCACCTGATGATCGGCGCGCCGACGATCAACGCGGCCGTGCAGCCGACAGCGGTCGAGGGCTCCCGCAAACGCTAGCGACGCGTGCGTCGTCGGCGCAGGCTACCCCGAACGATCACGGTGGTCGTGAGCGTGGTCGTGGTCGTGGTCGTGGTCGTGGTCGTGGTCGTGAGCGTGGTCGGCGGCGTGGGGCAGCGCACAGCCGTGGACCTCGATCGTCAGGTGAGACACGGGCAGTGCGGCGAGCACGGCCTTCCGGTAGTGCTCGACGTCGCGGGGCTGCGAGGTCACGACGGAGACGACACAGCTGCGGCGGCCCGGACCGAGGTCCCAGACGTGGAGGTCGGCGATGCGGACATCGTCGATCGCTTCGAGGCACGCGCGGACGGCTGCCTCCTGCGATGGCTCGGAGCGCACGTCGAGCAGCTGGCGTGCCGCCGACCGACACAGCGTGGTGGCCCACCACAGGATCACGCAGCCGCCGAGGATGCCCGTGAGGGGATCGAGGAACCGCAGGCCGGCATAGCGGCCGAGAATGAGCGCCGCGATCGCGAAGAGCGACGTCAACGCGTCGGCGAGGATATGGATGAACGCTGCGCGCAGGTTGAAGTCGAGCGCCGCGCCCTCCGCCGAGGCATCCTCGGCGGTGGTTGCCGCGTGGGTCTGGTCGTGATCGTGCCCGGCATGCGAGTGGCCCGCGTGCGAGTGGCCGGAATGCGAGTGGCCGGAATGCGAGTGACCTGCATGCGAGTGGCCGAAGTGGTGGTTGCCTCCGAGCAGCAACGCCGACACGCCGTTCACGACCAGGCCAAGAATCGCGATCGGGATCGCCTCGGCGTACCTGGGAACCTCGCTCGACACGAGGTGCTCGATGCTCTCGACGAACAGCATGAGTGCCACGATCGCGAGCACCACCGCACTCGTGAAGCCGGCGAGCGCGTAGACCTTGCCCGTGCCGAACGTGAACTCGCCCCGGTTGGCGCGCGTGCGCGCGTACCAGTACGCCGCGAGCGTCAGGCCGAGTGCCCCGACGTGCGTACCCATGTGCCAGCCGTCGGCCTTCAGCGCGACCGACCCTGTGAGCCAACCCGCGATCAGCTCGCCGATCATCATCATCCCGGACAGCGCGACCACGGCGAGCGTGCGTCGTTCTCCGCCGCGATTGAAATCGTCGTCGGGCTCGTGATGCGCGTGGGCAGAGATCTCGTGCGCGGTCTGAGACAACGCTCGTACTCTACCTGGCCTCGACGCGCGAGACGACAAGAGCCCGGCGACGAACGTCACCGGGCTCGGTCTCACTGCGTGAGCGAGTCGCTACTCGACGTCGTCCATCTCCTCGTTGTCCGCGTCGGCGCCCTCGGTCTTCCTCGTACCGGTGTCCGCGGCGACCTTGCGGTCGGGGTTCTGATCCGTCGCGGTCTTGTCGTTCGCGCGCGCCGGCTTCTGCCCGGCGGGGCTCTGCGGCTGGCCCATGCGCTGGCGGTCGCGGTCGTCCCGCTGCGGAGCGCGCTGCTCCGTGCGGTCGGGGCTCATGCTCTCGCCCTGCTGATCCGGCTTCATGCCTCGCGCCTTGCCGGCGTCCATCGACTTGACCTGCTTCATCGGAGTGCCCTGAGTGCGCTTGTTGTCGGCCATAGCAATTCTCCTGAGTAATGGTGTTGCGACAGTGGTTGGGTTCGTGAGCTCGAAAGTTCACGATCCATGCCCACGCGCGAACCCTCAGTGAATGCCGAGATACGCTTTGCGGATGCGGTCGTCGGTCGCGAGCTGTGCGGCCGGGCCCGACGCAGCCAGCATACCGACCTCCAGCACGTGCGCTGTCGTCGCGACCTTGAGCGCCATGTGCGCGTTCTGCTCGACGAGCAGGATCGTCGTCCCCTCCTTCGCGATCGCCTTCACGATCTGGAAGATCAGCGCGACCACCTGCGGAGCCAGTCCGAGCGAAGGCTCGTCCAGCAGCAGCAGCTTCGGATGTGCGATCAGGGCCCGGGCGATCGCGAGCATCTGCTGCTCGCCCCCCGAGAGCGTGCCGGCGTTCTGGGCGAGCCGCTCCGCCACGCGCGGAAACAGGTCGAGCGCGCGCGCCCGGTCCTTCGCGATCCCTGCCGCGTCGCGTCTCAGATAAGCGCCCATCTGCAGATTCTCGTCGACCGTCAGGTTCGCGAAGATGCCGCGGCCCTCGGGCACGTGCGACATCCCCCGAGCGACGATCGCGTGCGCCGGCAGCGCCGTGATCGGCTGACCGTCGAAGTGGACCGTGCCCTTGCTCGGCTTCACGAGTCCCGAGATGGCGCGCAGCGTCGTGGTCTTGCCCGCTCCGTTGGCCCCGATCAGCGTGACGATCGTGCCTTGCTCCACCGCGAACGACACGCCCTTGAGCGCGTGGATGCCACCGTAGTGCACGTCGAGGTCCTTCACTTCGAGCAGGCTCATCCCGAGACCTCCGGCTTCTGCGCGGTGGCCGCGCCGGCCACGCTCGCCTCGGGGTCGTCGACGTCGGCGACCGCCTCGCCGCGTGCAGGCGATTCGGCCTCGTCATCCGGGACGCCGAGGTAGGCCTCGATCACCTTCGGATCGGACTGCACCTTCGCCGGCGCGCCCGCCGCGATCACGACGCCGTGGTCGAGCACCGTGATGTGCTCGCAGATCTCCATCACGAGCCCCATGTCGTGCTCGATGAGGAGGATCGCGACATCGAACCGCTCCCGCAGGGACTGGATGAGCGTCGCCATCTCGCGCTTCTCGCCGCTGTTCATTCCTGCGACCGGCTCGTCGAGCAGCAGCACTTCGGGCTCGGTGGCGAGCGCGCGCGCGATCTCGAGCCGGCGCTGGTCGCCGTACGGCAGATCCTTCGCGATCTCGTACGTGCGGTGCGACAGGCCGAGGACGTTCAGGAGATCGAGCGAGCGCGCCAGGATCGCCCGCTCCTCCGCGAGGTAGAGCGGCGTGCGCTCGAGGCTGCGGAACAGCCCGCTCCGCGCCCGCACGCCCGCGGCGGTGCGCACGTTGTCGAGCACGCTGAGCTCGCCGAACAGGCGGATGTTCTGGAACGTGCGCGCCATCCCGACCCGCGCGATCGCGCTCGGCCGCAGCCCGTTCACGCGCTTCCCGAGCAGCGTGATGGTGCCGCTCTGCGCCTTGTACACGCCCGTGAGCAGGTTGAACGCCGTGGTCTTGCCCGCGCCGTTCGGGCCGATGAGCCCGTACAGCGCGCGCGCCGGCAGCGCGAGCGAGAGCTCGGACACCGCCTTGAGCCCCCCGAATGCGATCGACACCTTCGACACCTCGAGCGCCATCCCCGTCCGCCGCGGCCGCACGCTCGCGGACACCAGGGCAGCTTGCCCCGCACTCGGCATCCGGTGCCGCAGCCAGGCCCACCCGCGGCCGATCGAGCGCCGCCACCAGCCGAGCTCCCAGATCTCGCGCAGTCCCATGAGGCCCTGCGGGCGCAGGATCATCGTGAGGATCAGCGCGAGCGCGTAGATCACCATCCGGTACTGCGCGAACTCGCGGAACGCCTCGGGGAGGATCGTCAGGAACGCCGCCGCCAGCACCACGCCCGAGACCGAGCCCATGCCGCCCAGCACCACGATGATCACGATGTCGATCGACCGCACGAAGCCGAGATCGCTCGGCCGCAGCGTGACCCCGAACTCGTGCGCGAACAGCGCGCCGCCGATGCCGCCGAAGAACGCGGCGAGCACGAAGGCCGAGACCTTGACGCGGCTCGTGTCGACGCCCATCGCCTCGGCCGCGATCTCGTTCTCGCGCACGGCGAGGAGCGCCCGCCCCTTGCTCGAGTACTTGAGCCGGTAGGCGACGATGCACACGATCGCCGCGAACACGTAGACGTAGAACACGCCCGCGTGGCCGGTCGCGGCCTTCCACGGCGTCGGGGACACGTACGACGGCGGCCGGGGCGAGAACCCCGTCGAGCCTCCCACGTGGGTGAGCAGCGAGAGCCAGCCGTGCCCCGAGAGCTGCTCCTTGTAGAGCACGTCGCCCGAAAGCTGCACCAGCACACGCATGATCTCGCCAAAGCCGAGCGTCACGATCGCGAGGTAGTCACCGCGCAGTCGCAAGGACGGGAGGCCGACGGCGAGGCCCGCGAGCGCTGCCACCACGCCGCCCAGCAGACACGCCAGGAGGAACAGCATGTCGCCGGTGCCAAGGAAGCCGCCATGGGGCGTCACCGAGCCCCACAGCTTCAACGAGCCGTAGTACGTGACCGTCGCCGCGACGTAGCCGCCGACGAGCATGAAGCCGGCGTGGCCGATCGAGAACTGCCCCGCGAATCCGTTCACGATGTTGAGCGAGACGGCGAGGACGATGGCGGTCCCGATCTCGAGCAGGATGCGCGCCTTGTAGTCGCCGACGAGCGGGGCGATCACGACCTGCATCGCGAACGCGATCGCGAGGCCCACCACGAGTGGCCAGATCGAGCCGAGGAACGCGAGCACGATCGAGCGCGGCTCGGCGGCGACGCGGTCTGCCAGCGAAGCGACCGCGGCGGGAGCGGCAGGACCGGCGCCAGTGCCAGTGGAAGCTCGAACCGGCTCGCTCACACCTTCTCCGTGACCGCGCGCCCGAGGAGTCCGCTCGGCTTCCAGAGCAGCACGGCGATGAGCACCAGGAACACGTAAACGTCCTGCAGCTTCGGCGAGAGGTACGCGGCGCCAAACTGCTCGACGCCTGCGATGAGCAGCGCGCCCATCGCGGCGCCCCGGACGTTACCGATCCCACCCACGACCGCCGCGATGAAGGCCTTCAGCCCGAGCAGCACCCAGCCGACCTCGGCCGTCTGCCCGATCTTGCTGTACTTGAGCGTGTAGATGAGTCCCCCGGCCGCCGCGAGCGCGCTGCCGATGCCGAACGTGATCGTCACGACCCGGTTCACGTTCACGCCCATGAGCGACGCGATCCGCTCGTCGAACGAGACCGCGCGCATGCCGCGGCCGAGCTTCGTGCGGAACACGAGGAGCTCGAGCCCGAGGACGAGCACCACCGCGAGCACGATGATCACGACATCGACCAGCCGGATCGCGACACCCGCGACCTCGAACAGCGTGCGGTCGACGAGCAGCGCGGGCGAGGACGCGTAGTTCGGCCCGAACACCCACTTGAGCTGCCCGAAGTTCTGGAGGAACAGCGAGACCCCGATCGCGGTGATCAGCACGTTGAGCCGGGGCGCGCGCCGGAGCGGGCGATACGCGAAGTACTCGAGCGTGATCCCGACGAGCGCGCAGGCCGCCATTGTCAGCAGGAGCACCACGGGAAGCGCGAAGACCGGCGAGAGCTTCGACCATCCGAACGCGCCGGCGATCGTCACGGTGAGCCACGTGCCGAGCGTGACGACATCCGAGTGCGCGAAGTTGATGAAGCGCAGCACCCCGTAGACGAGCGTGTAGCCGAGCGCGATCAGCGCGTAGAGGCTACCGATCGAGAGCGCGCTGACGAGAGTCTGGAGGAGCTTCGTCACGCCGCGTTGCTACTCGCCGCCCTCTTCGGGATCGGCCTTCGTACCGGTGGCCGGGCCGCCGCCCTTGCCCGCGGAAGCCCGGGCCGCGGCGTCGCGGACCGTGGCGTGCTCCGTCATGGCGGGGGAGATCTTGAGGTCCTTGCCCTTCGCGGCCGCGGCAGCGCCGTGGTTGTCGCCCAGCACCTGCTGCTTGGCCGGCGCGACCGAGGGGGCGGGCTTGACGGCATCGACCGCCGCGGACGAGCCCGCGGCGCTGCTGCCGGAACCCTGCATGTCCTTGCCGTCGGGCGGCAGCGTCGGCGTCGGCGGTGCGATCGGCGCGGCACCCTCGTGCACCATGCCCTCGGGATAGATATCCGCGACCAGGGTCGGCGCGCCGTTCACGATCTTCAGCACGACCGCCTTCTTCTGCGCGTTGCGCTTCGCGTCCATCGTGATGAGACCCGTCACGCCCTTGAAGTCCTTCGTCGCCGCGATCGCGGCGGCGAGCGTCTTTCCATCGAGGTTGGCCGAGCGGTCCATCGCGTCGAACAGCACGCGCGCCGCGTCGTAGCCGAGCGCCGCGAGCCCGTCGGGCGTCGAGTGAAACTTCGCCTGATACGCCTGCACGAACGACTGCACCTCGGGGCGCTTCTCCTCGTGCGAGTAGTGGTTCGAGAAGTAGTTGCCGTTCGCCGCGTCGCCCGCGATCTTGACGAGATCGACCGAGTCCCAGCCGTCGGCGCCGATGAACGGGATCAGGATCCCCTTCTGCTTCGCCTGCTTCATGAAGTTGCCCGCATCGCCGTAGTAACCCGGCAGGAACAGGGCCTGCGCCCCGGATTCCTTGATCGTCTGCAGCTGGGCCGACGCGTCCGGGTTGCCACCGGAGTACGCCTCGTCGGCGACGATCTTGCCGCCGAGCTCGGGGAAGCTCTTGCGGAAGTACTCCGCGAGGCCCTTCGAGTAGGCCTGCGACTGGTCGTACATGATCGCGACCCGGTCGAACTTCAGGTTCTCGCGCAGGAACTTCGCGACGACCCACGCCTGGAAGTCGTCGGTGAAGCACACGCGCGACACCATGTCGCCGAGGTCCGTGACGCGGACGTTCGTGGACGACGGGGAGATGTCGGGGACGCCGAGCTTCTGGGCGACGTCACCACCGGCGAGCGTGATGCTCGACGAGACCTCGCCGAGCAGCGCCACGACGTGGTCACCGGTGATGAGGCGCGTCACGACCGTGCCACCATCGGCGGCCTTCGACGCCGTATCGAGCGTGATGATTTCGATCTGTCGACCCTTCACGCCACCGGCCTTGTTGCGCTCCTCGAGCGCGAGCCGGATGCCGTTGTCGGTGGAGACGCCGAACGTGGCCTCCGATCCCGTCATGGATGCGTAGTGCCCGACCTTGATGACCCCGGTGGTCGCGGCACTGCCCGTGCCCTCGGTCTCCTTGGACCCGCCCATCTTTCCACAACCGGCCACCCCGGCCACCCCGGCCACCCCCGCCACCGCGAGCACAGCGGCCAGCGTCGCAACCCGAGTCCCCGAACGATTCCAAGTCTTCAAATTCATGGCGCTCTCCCCTGACTGGAGAGATGCGATATCCGACGGGGCCGAGCGGTGTCAATGGTGCGGCGGTGCCATACGCGGTGGCGCTCCCGCGGAGCGTGGACCGCCCGGCCTACGACGCGCGACCCGCCCGGGCGAGGATGAACGGCGCGAACACGGGGGCGCTTGGCTGCAGCATGGCGAGCTGGCGGAGCCGCTCCGTCGCGAACTGGCCCGCGAGCAACGAGTACTCGGTCCCCGGTGCGTACTCGCGCAGCGCCGGCAGCAGGTGCTCGTTCTGCTCGGCATCGTGCTCGCGCACGAGCGCGAGCAGATCCTCCGCGCGCTCGCGGAACGTCGGCGCGGCCGGCCGCGTGCACACGAGCAAGGAGAGCGCGCGCTGCTGATGCCGATGCGCGGTTCGCGCGTCGCGGACGAGGTTCGCGAGGGGCTCGATCTGCTCGAACGGCCCGAGCACGATGTCCTGCGCCTCCGCGTGCGCGGTCAAGCCGAGCCGGACCTCGTCCATGTGGGCACGCAGGGCAGCGATGGTCGATCGGGGATCGAGCACCCACGTGAGCTCGAGCTCGATCGCCGCATGGTCACGGCGCAGCAGGTCGATGAAGTCCGTGGTCATCCTCCAAATGAATACAAGTCCGATGCCCACGTAGCGCTCGCATCCCCTCCTACCTCCGGCGTCGCATTTGCGAGCTGAAGCACACTTCCATACGATGGCCTCGAACCGCACGGACCCGAGCGCACGGCAGTGGCGGGCGTGCGCGCGTAGCAGCCCTCGGCGAGCTGACTAGGGGGTTTGGTGGGACAGCTAGAATTCATCGCGGATCCCGCCACTTACGCGGTCGACTCGCATCGCGCGAGTCGGCGCATGGCATGCGAGCAGGCCGGCGAGCTTCGCCTTCACCATGTCCTCGAATGCCAGGTCCTCGAGCGGGACGCGGGCCGCAACGATCGGCAGCACCTCGTCCACATCGCCGGCCTCGATCCGGCTCCGGCTGACCCGCACGACGAGGCGTCGGGCGATCGACTTGAGCTCGGCGACGTTGCCAGGCCACGGGTACTCGGCGAGCCGCGCGACCGCCCGCGAGCTGACGGACGGCTTCGCGCGACCGATCTCCGCGGCGTAGTGCTTCAGCCAGCGGTCGAACAGGCGCGGCAGATCGTCCAGCCGGTCGCGGAGCGGCGGAACCTCGATGCGGCGCTCGCGGAACAGCTCGTAGAAGTCGCGCGCGACGATCGCGGCATCCACCGCGCGCTCGAGATCGAGGTCGCCGGTCGCCACGACCTGGACATCCGGACCCTCGGCGATCGCGCGCTTGAGGGTCCGCTGCGAGCTCGCAGAGAGATCGCTCATGTCCTTCACGAGGAGCGTCCCGCCGGCGGCGCCGCGCAGGGCTCGCTTCGCGCGCTCGCACAGGTCCGTCGACTCGGCCGCACCCGGCGCGTCCTCGAAGGTCGGACGCACGGCGATGAAGCGCCCTGCCCGCCGCGGGCTCCTGCCGTGGAGCACGCGGGCCACGAGCTCGCGGCCGGTACCGTGCTCGCCGCACACCACCACGGGCGCCCCGCCATCGGCGTACGCGGACACCGCGAGCACGACCGCGCGCATGGCCGCGCTGTCCGCGACCAGAAAGTCGTGGGCCTTCAGACTCCCGCGGAGAACGCCTACGCGGCCTCGGTCGCTTCTGATCCGCGCGCGCGCCCGCGCGAGCGCTCGGCGCCGAGCTCGGAGCTGCTCTCGCCGCTGCTCTCGTCGCTGCTCTCGCCGCTGCTCTCACCGGCGACCTCGCCGTTGATCTCGCCGTTGATCTCCTCCTCACGCGCGGCGCCGAGCTCCGGGGCGAGGCCGAGCCGCGCCTGGCGGTCGATCAGCTGGGCGAAGTAGTCCTCGACGTGGGCGCGGGCCTCCGCGAGGTCCAGGGTCGCCCACACCTTGAGCCGCAGCTGGTTGCACCCGTAGAGGCCGCGAGCGTACCAGGCGCACGCCTTCCGGACCTCGTGGAGCATGCGCTTGCCCGGCTTCAGCGCCTCGATGAGGTCGACGTGCCGGCGGAACACGGCGATGCGCTCGTCGAGTCCGGGCGGGCCCGGATCCGGTCGCCCGGCCGCGACCTCGCGCAGGCGCGCGAACAGCCACGGGTTCCCCATCGCGCCCCGGCCGATCATCACGGCGTCGCAGCCGGTCTGCTCGCGCATGCGCAGGTAGCCCTCGACATCGATGACATCGCCGTTGCCGACGACCGGGATGTGAGCGGGCACGGCCTCGCGCACGAGCCGGATGATCTCGAGATCGCTCTTGCCCGAGAAGCCCTGCGTGCGGGTGCGACCATGCACCGTGATCATCTGTGCGCCGGCCTCGACCATCGCGCACGCGAACTCGGGCGCGTTGCGGTGGCCCTGGTCCCAGCCCGCGCGGTGCTTGACGGTGACGGGCACGTGGCTCGGCACCGCGGCGACGACGGTGCGCACCAGGATCTGCGCGATCTCGGGCTCCCGCATCAGCGCGGAGCCGCACTCGCCCGCGACGACGCGCTTCGCGGGACAGCCCATGTTGATGTCGACGATCGACGCGCCGATCGAGACAGCGAGGCGCGCGGCCTCCGCCATCTTCGGCTCCTCGCGCCCGAAGATCTGCACGCCGAAGCGGCGTCCGCCGAGCGAGGCCGTCAGCTTGCCCGTGGTCTTCGGATCACCCGCAGCGAGGGCGTGCGCCGACAGGAACTCGGTGATCGTGAAGCCGACGCCGAACTCCTCGCAGACCGTGCGGAACGGGAGATCGGTCACCGCCGCCATCGGCGCGAGGAGGACCGGCGTCTCGACCGGGATGTTGCCGATACGCATCGCCACCATGGGCCGCCGGTTCTACCAGAACGAGCCGAGGATCGCGACGCCCACGCTATCGGCGCCTCCCTGCGGCGCCACGACCGCCGACGACGAGGACGTCTTCCAGAGGTACACGCCCGCCGACGCGGCCACGAGCCCCGTGACGACCAGCACGGTGGAGACGTTGCCGAGGAGCTGGGCGTGCTGCGAGCGCGAGCGCCGGTCGTCACCCGTGCAGGTGTCGCAGCCGGTGGCGTCGTGCCACGCCCGATACGCGAGCCCGCCGGCCACGAGCCCGCCGACGAGGACCGCGCCGCCGCCGACGACGGCGACCCCGCCCACGGTCCGGCGTCGCGAATGGGCGCTGCGCTCGAGCCCGTCGGCGGGATCCGGCCCGACGGGGGCTACCACGACGGCGGGAACGGGATCGACCGGTGGCGGCGTCGGCTCGAGGTGCACGACGACCGTCTGCGACGACGCCTCCTGGTCGACGGTGATCGGCCGCGTCAGCTCCACGAAGCCCGGGGCGCGCGCGACCACCGCGTGCGCGCCGAGGTCGAGGGGGATGGCTTCCCCGACGAGCGCCGTCGAGTCCTTGCCGTCGAGCAGGATGACGAGCCCCTCGGGCGGAGCGGGCGCTTGCAGGGTGAGATGCGGGAGGCGCTGCTCGAGGTCACCGGCGAGCTTGGCCGCGAGCGCCCGGCGATCCTTGTTGGTGTCGGCGCGGGCGAGCTCCCGGAATCCCGCCCAGGCCGCCGTCAGCTTGCCGAGCGCGGTCTCGCAATCCGCGAGGTTGAACTGCGTGCCGAACTGCGGATCGAGCTGCTGGCTCTGCTCGAACGCGGCGCACGCCTCGGCGTACTGCTTGGCCTTCATGAGCTTGCGCCCGCGGTCGAACGCGTCGTTCGCGACGCTGTGTGAATCCGCGTGCGCCGGACGTGGCGTCGCGACCACGAGGCCGAGGCACGCGAGCGCCACCGCAAGGCCGCCCGTTTCAGTAACGGCTCGCACCGACCTCGTCCTTGGTCAGGGGCTTCGGCTTTGGCCTCGGCGTCGGCGTGAGCTTGGGGGTCGGCTTGAGACCCGGCGTCGCGCTCGGCGTCGCGCTCGGCATCGTCGGAGTCGGCGTCGGCGGCACGGTCGGCGTCGGCGTGGTCGGCGTCGGCGCGGTCGGCGTCGGCGGCACGGTCGGCGTCGGCGCGGTCGGCTGGTGCGGGACGTTGACGACGCCCACGGGGGTGGGCGCCACCGCAGTCGGACCCGGCGCCGCTGCATGCGCGGGCTCCGTCGCCGTCATCGGCTCGCTCGCGGGTCGCTGCGGCTCGCTGGTCGGTGCGCTCGCCGCGGCGCGCGAGCCCGCACTGCCGTGCGACGTGAACGTGACGCCGAGCCCCGCCGCGATCGCGACCGCCACGATGCTGCCGATGACGAGCGCGCGGCGCCACGACCGCGGTGGCTCGACGACGCCCGGGCCCGTGCCCGTCATCAGCATCGCGGCCGCCCCGCGCAGCGTGGTCGACTCGGGCTGCGGCGGAAGCAGGACTCCGGACGCCGAGCCCGCGCCCGACGCCGACCCTGGATAGGACCCGACGCCCGACGCGGACTGGGACCCCACACCGTGGCCACCGGGTGCCCCCGGATGCGAGCCCGGATGCGAACCGGCGTACGAGCCCGGGTGCGAACCGGCGTACGAGCCCGGGTGCGAACCGGCATACGAGACCGCTTGCGAGCTCGGTTGCGAACCGGCGTACGAGCCCGGATGCGACCCGGGGTACGAGCCTGGATGCGACCCGGGGTACGAGCCCGGTGGCG
>JAYSYE010000419.1:0-36189 GCA_043716635.1 Deltaproteobacteria bacterium
CAGCTGCGAGGTGTCGCCGGCGCACGTGTCGTCATCGCAGGCCTTGTCCGCGGACGTCGCGGAGCCCGCGCGGTAGTAGAGCACCGTGTCGCGCGGCGAAGCCGTGTTGCAGGTCTTCGCGTTCAGCGTGTGCGAGCCCGAGCCTCCCGACGGTGGGATCGCTCACACTCCTTGCACGCCCTCCGTCAACCGGTTCGGTTCTTTCCAGCGCCAGGCTGCCTTCGCCGCTCCGAAACGCCGCATCGACCGGCCTATCCTCGTCGCGATCAGCTTCGCGCCTGCAGCGGCGAGTGGTTTCTGATTGCCACTCTGGCGAAGCTCCGACTTGCGGCTCGTCGTGGCCAGCTTGGTCGCGGCGATCGCCGCGCACACGAGCCGCGCCGTCATCGTTTGCGGCTCCGCAGCGAAATTGCTTCGCGACGTACGACTCGAGCGCCAGTTCATCGAGCTGATGGCACGCGCGGAGCAATGGGCTCGCACCCGTTTTTTTTTCACGATGACATTCCCTCAGTCGTGGCCTCCGCATCCGTCGACGTCTCCAACTACCTGAAACGTTGTCTGGCATGGGTCTTGCGTTGGTGACGCTTTATGCGAACTCGCCTCCTCTGGCTCCCGTTGATTGTCACCGCCTGTACCGAGCGGACGTTCCCCACCGACTTCGAAGGTTCGACGTCGGACGATACGCTGTGGCTGGACGCAGAGGTCCACCAGGTCTTGACCGGTGGACAGCCGTCGACGACGTTCAAGGTATGGGTCGCGCGCGCCGATGCGGTCGACTCGTCGCCTCCGCCTGCCGACATCATCGTTCCGGATGCCGCTGTGCGAATCGAGATCGACGGTGAGGTCGTCGCCGCGCCGTTTGCGCCCGACGCGAGCGGCGGCCATTACGAGGTCGTCGTGGATCAGTGGGTAGCGAACATCCACGTCGTCGCGGAGCACGCGGGCGCGACCGCCGAGATCACGCGCGGCGAGCCGATCAGCAACCCGGAGGAGATGAACCCATCGGTCTCCGAGCCGGTCTACGTCGGGGCGCCCGCCGAGCTGCATTGGGTCTACCAGGGGCGCCCGGTGATGCCGGCCTTCGTCGTGGCCACGGCCAACGAACCCATCGGATTCCGATTCGTCTCATTCCCGCTCACACCGGAGACCGGCTCGGCGGAGTTGCCGGGCACCGCGTTCGATGGCGTCGGCGACTACGCCATCAACTTGATCCGGCGCGTGGACTATTTTCAGTCCGATGGCGACTACGACCAGCGGAACCTGCGGCTCTCGAGCTACTCGTCCTGGACCACGCGCGTCACGGCCGTGCCACCACCGATCCGCTAGCCCCGCATCGTCGCGATCGTCGCGATCCGCCCGGCCTCCACGACGTCACGACCGACGAGCCGTGTTCTAGCGCCGCGCTGGCGCAATTCGCACGCGGTGGCCATATCGGCCGTACTCGTCCTCGTAGCCGGATGTGGGGCCAAACGGCTCGCGCCACACCTCGTAGGTTCCATTGGCGACGGGTGCGAGGACGCAATCGCCATCGCTCCGGGTCGCCACCTTGCCCTTGGTGGCCGCTGCCTTGCGTTCCGCGGTGGTGAAATCTCTATCGGTGTACGGGAGCATCATCGCGAGCGTTCCGACTCCGAGTACGACCACTTCCAAGTCACGCTGCTCGGCCGTACTGATACGCTGCCGCGCATGAAACTTGTTTCGCTGGTGCTGATCGGAGTCGTGGGACTGGGCGGAGTTGCGCGCGCCGAAAAGGTCGATCCGCTGACCGCTGCGCTGACGAAGCTAGGCGACGCAGCGAAGTGTTCGGACGCAGCCTCGCTATTTCGCCCGTGGTGCATCGCGGTGGACTTCCCGAAGGGCACTGTGCCGGCACTGCCGCGCAAAGCCCTCGTCGGCATGACCGTCGAGCTCGAGGACGGCAAGGACTTCAACGACGCGCTCATCAACAGGGTCACCTTCGTCGCGATCGCGGTCGACAAGGACGGCAAGGTCAAGCTGACCGACGTCAAGCCGACGAGCGCCGACGAGACCAAAGCCATGATGGAGGCCATCGGTGCCGCCACGCTGGTGTTCAAGGGCAAGGCCGAGACGGCAAAGCTGCCCAAGGAGCTGTCCGACTACGTCAAGACGCTCAAAGGCGCCTACAAGACGAAGAAGGAGAAGGGCTCCATCACCTGGAAGGGTGCGAACAGCTCGCAGCTCCGCAAGGTCGGAAGGTTCTACGTCGTGATCGAGAAGGCCGACAAGGGCAATGGCATCTGGGCCTCTATCCTCACCGACACCTGGGAGTGATTCGCTACTTATTCGGAGGAGTGCACGCCGCGATCGCGTTAGCGTCCTACACAATCGGAAGGCAGTAACGTTAACGTCGCTCTGCGGCCATCTTGCGGGCAATGCCGGTAGCAAGATTTCGGCGGAGCGCATAGGACCGTGCTCTCCCCGAAGCGCTCGATCGAGATGCAATGCGCGATCGGATCCGACGTGATGATGGTGATGGATCACTGCATCGATGCGACGTGCTCGGAGAGCTGCTGAGCGACAACTACATCCGACGTGTTGCCTCACCAGCCGTTGCTACCACGCACGTGGGCGCCGGGTTGCAGGTAGATCTTGATGATCGCGTTACCGGTGAGCGTCTGCGATTCGACATGATCGATGTCGCTGACGATCGTCATGAGGAAGCGCTCGAAGCCGTTCGTGATGCGCTTCTCCATGTCCTCCGGCGGCAGCCCGCCGTACTGCCAGATCACGGAGCTCACCGGGATATCGATCGCGCAGCTCCAGGAGAGCGCGAATACCGCCACACCCGGCGTGGCCCATTACGACAAACTGACCGACCTTGAGCACCCGGACCGCGTACTCGACCGCCGCGGAGGTCGAGTGGTGATGCTGTTTGGGCTCGTAGGGGGATCAGGTTTGCGTCGTTCCTCATGAGGAACTTCCCGCCCGGGACGGCGTCGAAGACGCGCGTGGTGTCGATGCGGCTATCGCAGCACGTGACGAACGCGGCTCGTGAATCAGCCGCTCGCCGTCGTGGAGCGATTGCCAGGGAAAGCTGACGCGAAGATCACCGCGGTTTACATCGAGCGCGCCGACCCCATTGTGGAAAACCTTGTTGCCGCACCGGTGGTGCGGTTATCGACGGTGGAGGCGTAGTACTGCAGGCTGAGCCAGCGGGCGACGACCATCGGCGCGGTCATCACAAGCTCGAGCACTGGAAACCCTCGCTGAGCTTGATCCGCTCCCGTGGACCCACCACGAGAGGCGGATACGATGGCGAAGATGGGTGCGAAAGACGACCGCGCGAAGCGAGCGCGGCGAAGATTCAGTGACGAGCTCAAAGCCGGCGCCGTGCGCTTGCTCTTGGAGGAGGGCAAAACAGTCGCCGAGGTCGCTCGCAATCTCGACCTGACAGCCGGGTGCATCCCGCGATCGCTGTGATGGACAAGTTTGTCGTTACGCGGTCGCCCGCGCAGCGTAGCCCCAGCATCCATGTAGACCTCGCCGACGAGAACGTCGGCGGTAATCGAGTCATCCGCCTGATGCAGGCCGAAGGGCTCGACGCGCGGGCGCGTCGTCGGTATTGGATGCGCGCCTTGGGGGCGATGGCTTGCGACCGCTGCCACATCGACGCGTAGATCACGAGCTTCCACGTCGCGAGCTTCCAAGCAACGACGACCGTCACGGCCGAGATGACGACCGCGATCTCCGAGGAGCAGGGCGTCATGCTCTCGGTAGTCACCGGCCACGCTCGCGCGACCGCGTCGCACGTGCGCGTTTCGCCGCTTCGTCGCGAAGCACTCACGGCAGCCACCTCCAACATGTGCGCCAAGCTCGTGGACGCGATATCTCGCCACGACCTGCGGACTTCCTGATTTGCTCGTGCTTATGGCTTTGTAGGCGTGCCGAGCGTCGACTCGCTCACCAGGCGCAGCGGCGTGGGGATCGCGCGGATCCTGAGAGTCTTCAGCAACTCATCGCGCGTGTGCTCTTGTGCCGCGATATTGGCACCGCCCATCGCGATTGACGCCCGGCCGCCACGGATCGGTGCGTTGATGACGGGCGCGGACACCACCGTGCCATCGAGGATCGCCACGAGCTTCATGCCGACGATCTGCTCAGTCACGTCGCTGAATACCTGACGGCCGTGACTACCGAAGTCGAGCATCACGAGTGGGGTGCCCGTGTTCGGATCCGCCGTGCCCGTCACGCTCGAGATGTCGGCGCCGGTGATGCGTGGTGCGCGTTCGAGATAGTAGGACCGCCAGTGCGTGTCGTCCGACGTGGTCACGTGCTCGAAGGCGAGCTCATGATCGTCGGGAACGCGCAGGCTCGGATCGCGGGTCGCCAGGTCGCGCAGGTACTGTTCGAGCACGACGCGGTCGCCCGCGCGTAGATAGTAGTCGGTGTGAGCGCTGCCATTGTCGTTAGACCACGTGTCGATCTCGGTGCGAACACCGGCCCGTTGCGCCTCTGGATCGCGGGCAACGTCGCGGTGCAACTGCGTCATGTACGGCGAGCCGCTGTGAGCGTCTGCGCTCGTACAGCCAGACGCCGCCGGCGCCGCGCAGTCATCGACAACCTTCAGCTCGAGCGCGCCACCGTGGGCGATGAGGTTCCTCGCCTCGAGGAGCTCTTTCGACGTCGGGTCGCCTGCGAGCTCGAGCACGATCTGCCCGCCCCGTGCGATCACGAGGGGCTCCATCACGTGCAGCTGGTCGAGGCCCTCTCTGATCGCTCGCAGTTACGGCGCGGTGATCGCGTTGTTGTCGAGCGCGATCAACGACTGCGCATACACGCGGCTGTTCATCGAAGCCTTGTTTTGCACGGTGACCCCGGTCTTCGCGAACAGGATTCCCTCGAAGTGCGCGTCGGAGTGAATCGTGACCTGGCCCGCGACCTGCCAGTAGATGTTCTTGGCCCGGGCATCGCCGCTGAGGATCACGCGCATGTTGGCGCTGACATCGAGCGTGCTGGCGATCTGAAGGATCCAGACGTCGTTGGCTCCACCTGCAAACGTCAGGTCGCTCGGCACGGTCACGCCGGTTCCCCACGTGTACAGCCCGGGGGCGAGGGTCTGGGCCTGGAGGATGCCGTCCATCAAATTTAGCTTGGTGGGATTCGTGCGGCTCGCCGCGTCGGTATACGCCGCCTCCATGCCGAGCACCGCGGACGTCAGGTTGGTCGGCGTCGGCACGGCGAAGTTGCTCGCGTAGATCAGGCCCGGCGAGGCAACCGCGATCGAAGTCGCGGACACGGTGCTCGCATCAGGGACCGCAGGGACCATCGTGAATCCGGTGATGGAGGCCGCGGCTCCCGGGCTGACGGCCACGTGGCCGCCGGTGATCAGCGATCCGGTCACGTTGGTGATTCCAGCCTTCGCGAGCAGCACGTAGCTGCCGGATGCGGTGAGGTCCGTCGACGATCCGACCTCGATCGGCTTGGGGCCAAGACCCGCTGGGTTCTGCGGGTTGTTTACATACCCATCCACCCCACCATCCACCCCACCAACCACCCCACCACCACTGTCATCCCCGCAGCCGCACAGCGCGGACATCATGAGGGCGAGCGCGAGCCCCGTGCCGGAGCGCAGCATCCGCCGCGACGAGCGGACGGTGGGCTGGAACGGAAGGACGCGACCGCCGGAGAGAGTGGAGTGGAGACCCGGTGCAGACATGGACATACATTTCCTTCGAAGAGGAGCGGTTCGCCCGATGTGCCCGCCGATGGCGGAGCCCCCCTGCGGTCTCCTGCACGAGCACGTTCCGCGCCACGCGGTCGAGCTGTGATCCAGGGCTACGATACCGTCGTTGCGCCAGGCGCTTGTGCGATCCGACGCGTCCGGGCGGCATGCGCCCGTGTAGGTCCGCGACATTCATGTCCCAACCGTGATGAAGGCCCAGCGGAGGCGTCGGCCTTGCTCGCCTCGATCGCGAGTGCGGCGGCACCGAAGCGGGCCGTCGCACCCTCGGACTTTCCACCGGGATGAATCCGGGTGGGCGCTACAAGCAGACGGGGACTTCGAATCTGTTCACCGCGTCCCCGGGATGCGCCGCCCTCGTGGCACGACGCGAGGCGCCCGGAACGAAAAAAGCTGCGTGTGCAGCCCTTTAGGTGGTGGAGATTAGGGGGATCGAACCCCTGACCTCGTGAATGCCATTCACGCGCTCTCCCAGCTGAGCTAAATCCCCGTGCGGGCAGGTATGTATCGGGTGCGGGCGGGGGATGTCAAGCGTTGGGGGAGGGCGCGGCGTGAGGGCCCGGCCTACGTGCGATCGGGGTCTGATTTCGGCGGGATGTCGTCGGGGTGCATGAAGTCCGCGAGATCGGCGTCGTCGTCGGGGTCGAACCGGATGCCGCTGCGAGTCGGTGCCGCCGGGGCAGGCGCTGCCGCCCGGGAGCCCGGCGGCGGGGTGCGATCGTCCGCGATCGGGCGCCAGACTCGCGAGGCTCCGGCACTCGCGGACGAGACCGTACCGTCCGCATCCGCGCGGTGCCGTTCGGGCCCCGGTCCGCGCGGTCGCGGCGAGTCATCACGCGCACCCCGCTCGGCGCGGCTGCTGCGAGCCGGCAGCGGCGCGCGGGCGTCCCGGGCCTCGCGCGGGTCGCGCACGTCACGCGTACTCGCGCGCGTGGACACCTGCGAGCGCGACGCGGCTACGTCGCGCTCGTCCTCGTAGCGCCGCGGATCGTCGTCGCGCGGCTGCGCGTGCGAATGCCCGTGGTCGCGCCCGCCATCCTCGTCGTGATGATGGTGATGCGTCGCTGGCCCCGGTGACCGAGCCGGCTCGCGTCGCCCATCGAACCGCTGGCGCGACGGCGGAAATGCGGTCTCGCGCGGATCGCGCCGCGCTCCCGGATCGAACTCGTCATCGACCCGCGTCCGGAGGCCGCGGTCGAGATACGACGCGCCGCCATCGTCGTCGCCGTACTTGGAGGTCCCACCGCTCGTCGCGGCCGCCGATGCCGCCGCGTCGATCGCATCGAGGTGATCGATCACGTCGCGCGCCTCGGGCAGCTCGTCGAGGTCGACCTCGCCGCGCCGGATCAGGTCGAGCACGATCTCGCCGAGCTCGGCCACTGCATCGGTGCGGCGCTTGGAGCTGCGCCGGTCGGCGCGAAAATCATCGAGTCGGGCCCGGCCTTCGCGCGTGCCGCGGTCGAGCACCTCGCCCAGTGCGTCCTTGACGGCTCCGGCCTGCTGAAGGGTGGACCGGAGTAGGGTTCCCAGGGTTCCGCGGATCTCGGGGGTGCGGAAGCCGCCGCGCTTTTGGCGTGCCATGAGCGGACGGTAGCACCCCCTGTAACGGGCCACAGTCCTGGGCTACCGTCGCCGCCGTGGGTTGCGCCCGCCTGCTCGCGCTCGGCCTCCTCGGCACGGTCGCGGCGTGTCCGCCCCCCGAGCCGCTCACGGCCACGATCCCGCCGGTCTCCACGGGCAAGGTCCGCATCCGCGTCTTCACCGAGGCATCGCCGGTGCGCTCGCTCGCGGCGGTCGGGCGCTTCGTCTTCGCGGGCACCGACCACGACATCGAGCGCTGGGACGCCGCCGGCGCGGTGGTGCCGCTCGCCGCCGAGCACGGCCTCTCCGGTCACGAGATCGTCGCGCTCGCCTCCGACCCGGAGCGGCGCTGGGTGTGGGTGCTCACCGAGGGCGGACTCGGCTACTACGACGCCTCGAAGGAGGTGTTCCGGGAGCTGCCGGCGCCCCCCGCGACGCTCGCGATCGACTTCGCCGCGCTCGCCAAGACCGGCGCCGCGCTCGCTGCGTCATCCGAGGGTGGCGCGTGGATCGGGACCGAGCAGGGCCTCGTCTTCGTCAGCGCGAAGGGCGGCTGGAGCTCCACCGCGATCAAGGATCCGATCCGCGCTCTCGCTCGCAGCGCCAGTGGCTGGCTCTGGATGGCCACCCCGAGCGGGCTCGTCGTCCGCAAGCCGAGCGGCGAGACCACGCGGATCGGCGCGCTGCAGGGCAACGCCGTCGCGGAGCCGCGCTTGCTCGTCGCCCTGCCGGAGAACCGGCTCCTCGTCATCGGCGCGGATCTCGAGGGCCACGAGCGCCTCGCGATCGGCCTCGACAGCGCGTGGACCACGTATCGGGCGCTACCCGATACGCACTGGGATGCCGCCGCTCCGCGCGGTGCGGGCGCCGATGTCCTCGGCGGTGGGCGCGTGTTTCACCTCGCACGTCCGGAGCCCGGACGCGTTCGTCCGCTCTCGCGCGACGGGATGCGACTCGTCGCGCTGTCGAGCGTCGGCCCCGCACTCGAGTGGGAGGTCGAGCCGCTCGACGCGCAGCCGCCGCCGGGCGCGATCTCCATCGGCTCGGCCGACGATCGCCTGCTGATCGGCACGCGCGACATGGGCACGGCGCGCTATCGCGCCGGTGAGGTCCGGCCCTCGGACTGGCTGCGGCGCCGGCAGCTCGTCGCGGACGCCACGACGCTGACGGTCGCGTGCGCGTCGGAGCGTGATTGCTGGCTCGCGACCGGTGGCGGGCCCGCCTGGCACTGGAACGGCGAGCGGTTCCTGCCGGGCGGTCCCACCGGTCCGATCCCCGCGGTCGCAGCTGCGCCATCATCCGGTGCCGCCGCGCCGACCGTGCCTCCGACGGCTGGCGCGCCCGCCGATGCGCAGGTCGTCGTCGCGGTGGTCCGCGATCCGGGGGGCATGCTCTACGGGCTTCACCGCGGTGCGCACGAGTCCGTGCTCCATGTCTCGCGGATCGAGGGCCCCACGTGGACGCCCATCGAGACGCTGCAGATCTCCGTGCCCGGCGAGGCGCCGGATGTCGCGTTCGCGCGGTTCGCCGCGACCGATCGCCTGTGGCTCGGCCTGCGCTATCGCGACGGCATGGAGATGCGGTCCTACGGGGTCGCGGTGGTCGACTTCGCCGCGCTCGCGGTCGCGTATCACCGCGCGGGCGCCCAGCCCGACTCGACGCAAGCCAAGGTCTTTCCGATCCCCGTCGGGGTTGTCGACGCGGAGGTCCGCGGCAACACGGCGTGGTTCGCGACGAGCGAGGGCATCGCCCGCCTCGAGCGGGGCCAGGTGAAGCTGTGGACCGAGGCCGACGGGCTGCGCTCCGAGCTCGCGCGCGCCGTCACGATCATGGCGGACGGGACGCCGATCGTCGCGACGGGCGACGGTGCCGCCCGCTGGACCGGCGCGGCCTGGGACTTCCCGCTCGCGCTGCGCTTCGACATCAACGATGTCGTCGCGACGCGCAACGGCCAGGTGTGGATGGCCACCGATCGCGGCATCGCCGCATGGGATGGCGAGAAGGTCCGCCGCGTGGACACCCGGCGCGGGCTCGCCGAGAACACCGTGCTCGACGTCGCCACCGACCAGTTCGACCGCGTCTGGGCACGGGGCCCGGGCTCGGTGACGCTGATCTCGCAGTAGCGACCATCAGCGATCGGCCCGCGGCCATCCGCCGGTCGCCGAGCCGTTCACGCCGGTGTGGTCGCGGCGGCTACATGGCGCCACCGACGTGGTGATCCCGGGTCAGACCCACCAAAAGTTGCCCGCGCATCCCCGATCCGTATTTTCGTACCTGGTGTCCCGGGCCGTCGACATGCACATGCCGCCCGCGCTCCGCCGTTGGGCGGCGCGCTGTGGCCTTGCCATGGTCGTCGCGATCGCGATCGGCTACCTGCCGAGCTCCGTGCTGCGCCGTGATCCCCGCACGGTGAAGCTGCACCAGCAGCTCGACGCGCTCGATGCTGACGCCGCCAAGCTCACCGCGGAGTCGACCCGGCTCCACCACGAGATCGAGGCGCTGCGCACCGACGTCGGTGCGATCGAAGACCGCGCGCGCGCCGACCTCGGGCTCGTGTACCCAGACGAGGTCGTGATCCACCTCGAGCCGTCACGGCTCCCGGCGCCAGCCATCGCGGCCCCCGCGCCGCTCGCGCTGCCCGTGGAGCCCGGGAGCCTGGCGCCGTGAGCCTCGCCCACGCCATCGAGCGCTCGCTGCGCCGGATCGGAAAGGCCTCGCTCGGCGCATTTGCGGGCGCGCTCGCCTGCGCGGTGATCGCGGCCGGCGGCGTCGATGGCGCGTCGGTGTTCGCGGCGCGTCCGAGCCTGCCGATGACCATGATCGCGGTCGGCGTGCTGGTGCTGGTCGCGAGCGCGGTGATCCGCCGCGTCCAGTTCATCGCGCCGTCAGCGCGGGCCCAGCGCGCGTCGTTCTGGCTCGGCGCCGCGACCGACTTTGCCGATATCGAGCTGGGGCTCGCCCTCGTGGCCGGCGTGCACGTCGTGATCGCGATGACGCGCGGCCTCGACTCGCCGGCGTATCCGCTGCTCTACGGCGTGGTCGCGTTCGCGATGACGGTGATCGCACGCCCGGGTGCCGCGGCCACGGTCGGCGCGGCGATCCTGCTCGAGCTGGCGCTCCTCGCCCGCACGGGGGTCTCGGATCGCACGCTGCTCGCCGCGGCGATCCACACGGCCTGCATCGGTGGCGCTGCGGTCGCGCACGCGCTGCTGCTCCGCGGCGTGACGGCGCGCTACCGACGCCGCCGCGCCAGTCGCCTCGACGAGGAGCTTCTCGCGCTGCGCGACTCGGCTCGCGACTACCGTCTGATCGCGGCCGCCCTCGGTCCCGGCAGCCGTGCCCCGCGCGGTCGCGACGAGGAGGAGCGCCTGCTCGCGATCGGCGGCGTCGGCATGATCGGCGACGCCGCGTCCTGGGTGCTCTCGACCCTGAAGCGCTCGCTCGGCGCGCGCACCGTGGCCCTCGTGTGGCTCGATGACGACGGCGAGCGCGTCAAGCTGAAGGAGGTCGCCTCCGATGCCGACGACATCACCGAGACGCCGCGCCTGTCATCCGCCGGCATCCTCGGCGCCGTGGTTCGCGACCGCACGCCGCTGCTGTGTGCGGCGACGAAGCCGGGCCAGCTGCCGTACTACAACAGCGGACGCGCGGGCGTCGCCGTCGTCGCCGTGCCCGTGCTCGAGCCCGGCTGGAGCACGCAGGGCAGTCCGAGCGGCGCGGCTGGCCATCTGCGTGGCGTCCTCGTCGCCGACCGCGATGCGCCGTTCACCGAGTCCGATCGCGACATGCTCACGGATGCGAGCGCGCAGGTGCTGCGCGTGGTGCAGGCCGAGCAGGTGTTCCGCGCCGTCGAGCGCGCGAAGTACGAGCACGAGCGGTTCTATCAGGCGACAGCGCTACTCGGCCGCGCGCTCACCCTCGAGCAGGTCATGGCGACCGCGTTCGATGCGGCCGCCGCGATCGTCGAGTACGACGCCGCGATCCTCACGATGTACGACAAGGCGCGCGGCAAGCACACCGTCTCGTCGGTGCGCGTGCGGCCGGGCGGCGAGGGCGTGCTCGACCCGGCGCAGCTCCAGGACCTCGAGTTCCGCGACAATGCCGGCCTCGCGTCGATGGTCGTGAAGAACCGCCACTACCTCCCCGCGGGCGGCGAGCCGCGCGATGTCACGGCGCCGATCTTCACCCGCAAGGTGAAGCTCGACGACGCGAAGTCACTGCTCGTCCTCCCGCTCCTGTCGGGCGAGGAGGCGATCGGCACGCTCACGCTCGTCGCCCGCGCCGAGAAGCGCTTCGGCAAGGACGTGCGCGAGATGCTCGCCGTCATCGCGACGCAGGTCGCCGTCTCGCTCGAGAACGGCATCCTCTACGCGAAGATGGAGACGATGGCCACCACCGATGGCCTCACCGGCCTCCTGAACCACCGCACGTTCCAGACGCGCTTCGAGGACCTGCTCGCGCGGGCGTCGCGCAACGGCGGCAAGGTCGCGGTGCTCCTGTGCGACGTCGACCACTTCAAGAAGGTCAACGATACGTACGGTCATCCCGTCGGTGACGAGGTGCTCCGGCGCGTCGCCCGCGTGCTGCAGGATGTCCCGCGCAAGATCGACATCCCGTGCCGCTACGGTGGCGAGGAGTTCGCGATCCTGCTCGACAACGTCGACATCGTGCAGGCCAAGGCGGTCGCGGACCGCATCCGCATCGAGGTCTCGAAGGTCGTCGTCGACACCGACAAGGGTCCGTTCTCCGTCACCCAGTCGATCGGCGTGTCCGCATACCCCGACGACGGCAGCGATCGCGCTGCGCTCATCGAGCGCGCCGACCTCGCGCTCTATCACGCGAAGCACACGGGTCGAAACCGCGTGGTCACGTGGGCCGAGTCGCAGGCCGCCAAGGCCAAGCGCGCGAGCTGATCCGCGCCGGGCGATTCGAATGCTGGGCATGGAGCTCACGTGCACCTGGCCTGCTGATACTCTCGGGACGTGGCCGTCAAGAGTTACGTCCTGGACACCAACGTTCTCCTTCACGACGCGCGCTCGCTGTACGCGTTCGAGGACAACAACGTCGTCATCCCGATCTACGTGATCGAGGAGATCGACACCTTCAAGAAAGACCAATCGGAGCTCGGTCGCAACGCGCGTCAAATCGCGCGTCTGCTCGATCAATATCGCAGCGGCGAGGGCGGCCTGTCGCAGGCGCAGCCGATGGAGAACGGCGGCACGATCCGCGTCGCGCTGCCGAAGTCACGCGAGCGCAACCCGAGCTACGACTCGCGCTCGATGGATCAGCGGATCCTCGAGACGGCGCTCGAGGTCCGCGACCAGAACCCCGGCTCCCCGGTGGTGCTGGTCTCGAAGGACGTCAACATGCGCGTGCGCGGCGACGCGCTCGGGCTCCAGACGGCCGACTACGAGGCGGAGCAGATCTCGATCGAGGAGCTGTACTCGGGCAACCGCGAGCTCGTGGTTCCGGCGAAGACGGTCGAGCAGTTCTACGCCGACGGTTCGGTGACCGTCGATGCGCCGGGCCTCCACGCGAACGAGTTCGTGACGTTGAAGGACGAGGGCGGGAAGAGCGCGCTCACCCGCTGGGACAAGACGCTCGGCAAGGCCGTGCCGGTGCGCAAGCTGCGGGACGGCGTGTGGGGCATCAAGCCGCGCAACCGCGAGCAGCACTTCGCGCTCGATCTTCTCCTCGACGACTCGGTGAAGCTCGTGACGCTCGTCGGCAAGGCGGGCACCGGCAAGACGCTGCTCGCGATCGCCGCGGGGCTGCAGAAGGTCACCGAGGAGCAGATCTACTCGAAGCTCCTCGTGTCGCGACCGATCTTCCCGCTGGGCCGGGATATTGGCTTTCTGCCCGGTGACATCGAGGAGAAGCTGAATCCGTGGATGCAGCCGATCTACGACAACCTCGAGCTGCTGCTCGGGCTGAACAAGACCGACAAGAAGGATGGCCGCAGCTACGCCGAGCTCGTCGATCTCGGGTTCGTCGAGATCGAGCCGCTCACGTACATCCGCGGCCGGTCGCTGCCCAACGTGTTCATGATCGTCGACGAGGCCCAGAACCTCACGCCGCACGAGGTGAAGACCATCATCACGCGCGCGGGCGAGGGCACGAAGATCATCCTGACCGGTGACCCGTACCAGATCGATCATCCGTACCTCGACTCGTCGAACAACGGCCTGACGACGGTCGCGGAGCGCTTCAAGAACGAGGCGATCGCCGGCCACGTGATCCTCACGAAGGGCGAGCGCTCGCAGCTCGCCGAGCTGGCCACGCAGATCCTGTGATCCGTGGTGTCGGGGCCGCCGCGGTCGTCGCGAGCGGTCTCGTGCTGCTGCTCGCGGTGGGGCCGGCTCGCGCCGAGCTCGCGCCTCGTGGCATCGATGTCCGGGTGCCGGACCACCTCGCCGTCACGGTGGGGGCCTCCGCGTCGCTCGAGATCTCGATCGCCGTGGATCGCGGGCTCGTGGTGTCGAAGGATGCGCCCGTCATCGTGGACGTCGCGGTGTCACCGGGCATCGCGATCAAGAAGCACCGCCTCGGGCGCACCGATGCGGTGGACCCCGGGGCCGATGCGCCACGCTTCGCCCTGCCGACCCGGGGCGAGGTCGCAGGCGACACGACCGTGGACCTCCGCATCCGCCTGTGGCTCTGCGGCGGCCGGATCTGCCGTCCCGTCGACGTCCGCCGGCGCGTGCAAGTGGCCGTGATTGCGACTGATCCGGCGACCGTGGCCCCACCGCCGCCGCCGCCGCCCTGACCGGCGCCTGAGCGCTGATAGATCGCCAGCCCGGCTGGTGCGTGAAACCCTGGATGCTCCTTCGCCAGCGCGTCCTGTCCTACGGCATCTCGGCCACCGCTCTCGCGACCGTCGTGGGCGCGGCGCTGCTGCACGGTCGGACCGCGTCGACCCTGGCCCCCACGACCCCGGGCCCTGCCGCGGATCCCGTGGCGGTCGCCGCCGAGCCGCCCGCCGGTCCGCAGCAGAACGTCGACCTCGTGTTCGTGGTCGACACCACGCAATCGATGGGCAAGCTGCTCGACGCCGCCAAGCAGACCGTGTGGTCGATCGCGACGCACATCCAGTCCAGTGACCAGCACGTGAACCTGCGCATCGGGCTCGTCGCGTTTCGCGACATGACCGACGTGTACGTCACGCGGCCCTTCGCGCTCACGTCGGACCTCGACGCGGTGTCCGCCGAGCTGTTCCAGTATCGCCCCGAGGGCGGCGGTGACCTCCCGGAGAACGTGGCCGCGGGCATGAACGACGCGCTGCACATGCACTGGCGCGCCGACGCGAAGAAGATCGTCTTTGTCGTCGGCGACGCGGATGCGGCGAACCGCGGCGATGTCCCGACGGTGGATGTGCTGGCCCGCGAGCTCGCGGCTCAGCACATCGTGGTCAACACGATCCGCTGCGGCAACGACGACGATACCCGCACCACCTTCATGCAGATCGCGGCGCTCGGCGGCGGCGACTACGCGTCGATCAACCCGGGTAGCGTCCAGCAGATCGCGACGCCCTACGACGACCGGATGGCGGCGGCCCGCACGCGCATCGACAGCTCCGTGCGGATCGTCGGGGAGGAGGGCAAGCGCGACGCCTATGCCGCGAAGATGGAGGCGGTGGCGGCGGCTCCGATGGCCACCCGCGCCGACCGGGCGACCTACTACACCAAGGGTGCGCCCGGAACGCCTGCCAGGCCCCCGGCGGATGACCTCGTGACCGGCGTCGCCGGAGGCACGATGAGCCTCGACTCGATCGCGCAGGGCGACCTGCCAGCCGACCTGCGCGGCAAGGACGCCGCGACCGTGAAGGCCGAGGTCGCCAAGCTGGCCGCGGACCGCGATGCGGCCGAAGCGGAGCTCGTCGGGCTCGCGAAGCAGCGTGACGAGTACCTCGCGAAGCAGGCCAGGACGGGCGCGGACGGCTTCGATGCCAACGTGACGTCCACCGTCGACAAGCAGCTCGCGAAGTAAGCGTCAGGGCGCGAGGCGGTCGGGCCGCACCGTGCTACACGGGCCCTCGATGCTGTTTTCGGAGCTTGGTCTGATTCCCCCGATCGCCTCTGCCGTCGCTGCGGAGGGCTACACGGAGCCCACGCCGATCCAGGCCAAGGCGATTCCGTTCGTCCTCGCGGGGCGTGATTTGCTCGGCCTCGCGCAGACGGGTACCGGCAAGACGGCGGCGTTCGCGCTGCCGATCCTGCAGCGCCTCGCGGCGAGCATGCCCGCCCCCGCGCGCCAGGGCCGCCCGATCCGCTGCCTGATCCTCACGCCGACCCGCGAGCTGGCCGCCCAGATCGGCGAGAGCTTCAGCGTGTACGGCAAGCAGCTCCCGCTGCGGAACTTCGTGATCTTCGGCGGCGTCGGCATGGAGGCGCAGAAGCAGGCGCTCCGGGCCGGCATGGACATCCTGGTCGCGACGCCGGGCCGGCTGCTCGACCTGTCGGGGCAGGGGCTCGTGAGCCTCAAGTCGCTGGAAGTGTTCGTGCTCGACGAGGCCGACCGCATGCTCGACATGGGGTTCATCCACGACGTCCGCAAGGTGATCGCGATGCTGCCGCGCGTGCGGCAGACGCTGTTCTTCTCGGCGACGATGCCGCGCGAGGCCCAGGAGCTCGCGGACCAGCTGCTGAAGCAGCCCGAGACGGTGGCAGTGGTGCCGCACTCCACGACCGCCGAGAAGGTCGACCAGGAGGTCTTCTTCGTCGAGAAGACCGACAAGCGCGCGCTGCTCACGGAGATCATGACCGACGTCGGGATGCGCCGCGTGCTCGTGTTCTCGCGCACGAAGCACGGCGCGAACCGCATCGCGGAGCACCTCGACAAGGTGGGGATCCCCGCCGAGGCGATCCACGGCAACAAGAGCCAGGGCGCGCGCGAGCGTGCGCTCGCGAACTTCAAGGCCGGCAAGACGCGGGCGCTGGTGGCGACGGACATCGCGGCGCGCGGCATCGACATCGATGACGTCACGCATGTCGTGAACTACGACGTACCGGAGGTTCCCGAGACGTACGTGCACCGCATCGGCCGCACGGCGCGCGCGGGCGCGAGCGGCACGGCGCTCACGTTCGTGCAGGCGGACGAGCGCGCGGACTTCCGCGCCATCGAGAAGCTGACGCGGCAGACGATCCCCATCGTCGAGGGTCACCCGTTCGAGTCGAACGTGCCTGCGCACGTCGTGCCGCCTTCGGTCTCGCCGCAGCAGCGCGCGCGGCAGGAGCGGGCCGAAGAGGGCTTCACCGGCGGCGGTCGCGGCGGCGCACGCGGACCGCGCCCGGGCGGCGGCGGCGGTCGCGGCGGCTACGGCGGCGGTGGCGGCAGCCGTGGCTACGGCGGCGGTGGTGGTGGTGGTGGTGGCAGCTACGGTGGCGGTGGTGGCGCCGGTGGCGGCGCTCGGCGCCCGAGCGGTCGCTAGCCTTCTACGAGACTAGACGCGCCAGTCGGTGACGACGCCGCGCAGCTCGCCGAGGCGACCGCGCGACAGCGTTCCGACCGCGGCCACCACGAGGTGGTCGGGCACGAGCACGTGCCGCGCGACATTCACGACGTCGTCGACCGTCACGGCAGACATCTGGGCCAGCCGTTCGGAGAGCGACGGCGGCGGGTAGTACAGCGCGGTGCCGCCGAAGAAGCCGGCCATCGAGGCGGCGTCATCGATCGACGCGAGCGTCTCGTAGCGGTAGCGCGTGCGCGCCTTCGCGAGCTCGTCGTTCGTGACCTGCCCGGCGCGCAGGCCCTCGAGCAGGATCAGCAGCTCGCGGACGAGCGCGGGGACCTTCGCGTTCGCCGTCGCACCCGAGATCTCGAACAGGGCCGCGTCCGCGAGCGGCTCGATCGCCGCGTGGATCGAGTAGGCGAGCCCCTTCTGGTCCGCCAGCGTGTAGTGCAGCCGGGTCGACATGCCGTCGTCGAGTACGCGCAGCAGCGCCACCAGCGCCATGTACGCCGGATCGAGCTCGGGCACGGCGCGGAACAGGATCGAGAGCGACGTCTGCGACCCGGCATCGGAGACGTGCCGCAGCTTCGGGCCGGTCGCGGTCGGAGGCGGGGCCGCGGGGACCTCGGCGCGCAACCCGCGCGGGAGGCCCGACAGCGCGCGCTCGGCCGTGGCGACCACCTCGTGGTGGTTCACCGGCCCGGTGATGCACAGGTTCGCGTTTGCCGCGCCGTAGAACGTGCCGAAGTGGCGCGCGACATCCGCGCCCGAGAACCGCTCGACGTTCGACTTCGGCCCGATGATGCGCTGCCCGAGCGGGTGCGCGTCGAAGGCGAGCCCGCGGGCGATGTCGTCGGCGTTGATCTCGACGCCGTCCTCGTCGTAGTCCTCGTTGATCTCCTCGAGGACGAGCGCGCGCTCGAGCTCGATGTCGGAGAACCGCGGCCGGCCCAGCAGCTCGCCGATGATCCCGATCGCGGCCGGGACGTTCTCGACCTCGAGCGACATCTGGAACAGCGTGTAATCGCGACCGGTCTCGGCGTGCAGGGTCGATCCGAGCAGCTCGACGGCCGTGTTGAGCTCCAGCGACGTGGCGTAGCGCTCCGTCCCCCGGAACAGCATGTGCTCCACGAAGTGCGACAGCCCGTTGTCCTCCGGGGTCTCGAACCGAGCCCCCACCTTGATGAACATGGCCACCACGGCCGTGTGGAGATGCGGGAGTGCCACCGTGGTCACGGCCAGGCCGTTGGAGAGTGTGGTGGTCTCGACGAGCGGATCGAGCTGGAGAAGGGGCAACCTCACTGGCTTACCATTGATCCGCCCGCGAGATCGGCCGCTGTGATATCCACGGCCCGGTCATGCTCCTCAAGAAGATCGTCATCGCCGAGGACGACGACGCCATTGCCCACATGGTGAACATGGCGCTCGGCGACGCCGGCTTTCTGTGCCTCCGGGCGCGGGACGGCGAAGAAGCGTTGAAGCTGGTCAAGGCGCACGACCCGGACCTCCTGGTCCTCGACGTGATGATGCCGCGCGTGGACGGGCTCGAGGTCGCGCGCCGGCTCAAGGCGGACGTCATGTGGTCGCGGACGCCGATCCTGATGCTGACGGCGCTCGCCGGCGTCGATGATCAGGTGAACGGGCTCGAGGCGGGCGCGGACGCGTACATGTCGAAGCCCTTCGACCTGCGCGAGATGGGGGCCCGCGTGAAGGCGCTGGTCCGCTCGGCGCGGCGCGAGCGCAATCGCAATCCCACGACGAACCTGCCGGGCTCGCGCGCGATCGACGAGGAGATCGAGGGCGCGCTCAAGAGCGGCAAGCCCACGGCCGTCATCCACATCGACATCCTCGGGTTCGATGGCTACGCCGACCAGATCGGCATCGCGAAGTCCGAGGAGGTCGTGAAGGCGGTCGGGCAGTGGCTGCTCGATGGCGCGCGCGACGCGTCGGGTGGCGGCGCGTTCGTCGGGCACATCGGCGGCAGCGACTTCATCGCGGTGCTGGCGCCCGAGCACGCCGAGCCGTTCCTCGCGGCGGGCGAGGCCGCGTTCGACGGCAAGCGCTCCGGATTCCCGGGCGACCCCGGCACGATCGCGCTCGTGAGCGCGGTGACTCACACCGACGGGCTCACGCTGAACACGGGCGCTGACGAGCTGGGGCGCCGCCTCGGCAAGGCCATGAAGCTGGCAAAGGCGGGCGGCAAGACCGGCCACGTCGTGTGGTCGGCCGCCTGACGTGGGCGGGAGCGATCGCGACCCACGACTCCTCGGGTCGAGCGACACGGCGATCGCTGACACCCTGAGCTCGGACGCGGGTCCGACCGAGCCGTTGCCCGCAAACAGCGGTACGGGTGCGATCAAGACGGCGCCGCTCGCGCGCGGTCCGCGGATGGTGCGCTCCGGCGACGTGCTCGGGCGCTACGAGCTCGGTGAGGAGCTGGGGGAGGGCGGGATGGCGACCGTGTTCCTGGCCCGGGATCGCGAGCTGCGGCGCGACGTGGCCGTGAAGGTCCTGTTCCCGCACCTCGCCCGCCGGGACGAGACGGTCCGCCGCTTCCAGCGCGAGGCCCGGGCCGCGGCCGGGCTCGAGCATCGCAACATCCTGCGCGTGTACGACGTGGGCGGCGCGGTGGAGGACGATCCGCCCTACATCGTGATGGAGCTCGTACGCGGGCGCTCGCTGCTCGGCGAGCTCGAGCACCGCGGCCCGATGCTCGCGGAGGTCGTCGCGTGCATCGGCGCGCTGCTCGCGGAGGCGCTCGCCGTGGCCCACGCCGCGGGGATCGTGCACCGCGACGTGAAGCCAGCGAACGTGATGGTGGCGAGCGGCGGGCGGCTCTTGCTCGCGGACTTCGGCGTCGCGCGCCTCGAGACCGAGGACTCGCTCGTGACGAAGACGGGCGCGCTGCTCGGGACGCCGGCGTACATGAGCCCGGAGCAGGCGAGCGGCGAGGTCGCGACCGCGAAGAGTGACGTGTACTCGCTCGGCGCGCTGCTGTACCAGCTCGCGACGGGCTCGCTGCCATACACCGGCAGCCCCGCCAAGGTGCTCGCGCAGATCGCCCAGGGCACGCTGGTGGCGCCGGTGCGCAAGCACGCCGGCGTGGGGCCGGATCTGTCGCGCGTGATCATGGCGATGATGGCGACGGAGCTCGGCGATCGGCCGGCCAGCGCGACGGTGGTGGCGACGGAGCTGCGCGCCGTGGCGGTGGCGGGCGGGCTCGGCGAGCCGGCCGACGAGCTGGCGGCCTACTTCGGCGACACGCGCACGTTCGAGACGACGCGCGTCCCCGGCGTGGTGCGCGCGATGGTGACGGCCGCGCGCCAGGCGATCGCCGACGCGAAGCTCCCGCGCGCGATGGCGCTCGCGGACCGGGCGTCGTCGCTCGCGCCCGACGATGCCGAGGTCGCAGCACTCGTGCAGACCGTCACCGATGGTGGGCGAGCGACGTCACGCCGCCGGGCGCTCGCGATCGGCGCGCTCGGGCTGGGGCTCGCGGGGGGTGCCGTCGCGGGTGGCGTGGCGCTGTTCGGCCACCACGCCGTGGTCGCGGACGCGCGCGATGCGGGGGGATCCGGCGTGGCCATCGCCGCGAGCGCGGACCCCGACGCGGCGGACGATGGTGGCGGCGGAGGCGGCGCCATCGGTGCGAGCGGGGTGGTCCCGTTCGCGCCGGATGCCCAGCCGCTCGCGGTCGTGGTCGTGGGCGATGCGGAGCCGGGCCTCTCGAACGCCGGACCTCGCGATGCGGGCGTGCGCGTGCGCGATGCGGCGACCGCGGCGATCGCGGTCGGGGCCCACATCGATGCGGCGGAGGTGGCGATGATGGATCCACCGGACGCCCCGACCGTGACGGCTGCGCCGGTCGCGATCGACGCGGGCACTGCATTGGTAGCCCACGCGACCGCGACGCTCGCAGTCCAGAACGACACGTGGTGCACCGTCTCACTCGACGGCGCGCCCGCCGGCAAGATCGTCGCGCGCGGCAAGCCGCTCGCCCTCACCGTGCAGGCGGGGACCCACCGGGTGGAGTGCCGGCAGGACGCGACCGGGCTCGCGTGGACGAGAACGGTCGATGCCGTCGCGGGCACGCGCGTGCCGGTGATCGGCACGCTGCTCGCGAGCACGCAGGTCGTGCTCGGCATCGCCGGGGACCACGCGACCATCGATGGCGCCAGCTTCGCGCGCGGCGCGACCGCGACGGTCACGGGTGGCCAGCACCGCGCTCGCGTCTTGAAGGCCGGCCAGGTCGTGGCCGAGGGCTGGTTCACGGCCACCGCGAAGTGCCGCCTGCACGAGGACGGCTCGAACGTCGTGTGCGATCTGCTGGCGCCTTGAGATTCACGACATTCGCGTCGTGATCTCCCCCGCCTCGGGGGCGACTCCGCAGGTGATTCGCGGAGTTAGGAGTGGCAGGATGGTTGCTACACCAGAGCTCGACCCGTGGCCCGCCTCGCACTCCTCCCGCTGCTCCTGACCGGCTGCTTCTACGCGAGCCCGATCAACCAGCGCCCCTCGCTCGAGATCGCGAGCGACGGCAGCACCGTGCACCGCGGTCAGACCGTCGCGTTCCACGCCGTGATCAACGATCCCGAAGCCGAGCTGGTCTCGCTCCGGTGGGCTGCGTACGACTGCACGGACCCGTCGTCGTTCGCGACCTGTTCCCGGATCCCGCTGACGTCCACGGCGACGGACTTCTCGTTCGTGGTCGACCGCACCTACGATGACGACGACGAGGGCACGACTCCCCAGGTGCCCGTCCAGGGCATCCGCGTGACGCTCGACGGCCGGGACGCCCGAGGGGCGGGCGCCAAGCCGCTGCAGGTCCTCGCGCTCCCCGTCGAGAACGCCGCGCCAGAGTTCTACCTGACTCCGAACGCCCAGAGCGATTTCGGCCGTGTGGTCGGGACGCCGATCCGAGTGTACGCCGAGTACTTCGACGCCGACGACACGGCGGCCAACGTCACGCTCGAGTGGCACGCGTACGCGCCGACCGAGGTCGAGTTCGACGGGCTCGCGCCACTCGCGAATGTCCCCGCGCCGGTGATTCCGGGCCATCGCCAGGACGGTCGCGTGCTCACGCCGACCGTCGAGGGGCTCTGGAAGGTCCGGATCACCGCGACGGATCCGCTCGGCAACTCGGTCGAGTCGATCGTCTCGATCCCCGTCGAGCTCGACCAGCCGCCGTGCCTGGTGAACCTCGCGCCGATCATCGCGCCGACGGGCGCTGCGCTGCCACTCACGGAGCCGCAGCTGTTCCAGGCGTTCGTGAGCGATGACCTCGACGGCTATCCCGCGAGCGCGTCGTGCTTCGAGGCGGACCCCGCGCAACCCACGCACTGCCGGCCCGAGTTCACGTGGTCTCTCCTCGAGCCCGGGGGCACGCGCCACGTGGTCGATGCGGGTCCGGGCAACACGCTCGCGTTCGATCCCGCGGCCTATCCCGCGGGGAGCCGCGTCGAGGTCCGCGTCGAGATCGCCGACCGCAACGCGACTCCGCTCGCGTGCGCGGACGGAGACCCCACGTGCTCCGTCAGCTCGACGGCCTGCCTGCAGCGCCAGACCTGGCGCGTGGAGACCCGATGACTCGCCCGACGATTCCATGGGGTGCACTGGCGCTGTGTGCGCTGTCCGCCTGCGCCGGCAGCGCGGACGGGAGCAGCGACGCTGCCACCGACGCCGACGGCTCGTCGACGAGCGACGCGCCCGGGTGCATGGTGCACCTCGCCTTCGATCCGCCCGCACCGCAGGTCGGGGTGGATCCGGTGCTGCGCGTGATCGCGAGCGCCGACTCGTCGGGGGTCACCGGCTACTCGTGGTCGGTCTCGCACGCCGGCGCGAACGTCGTGTACGAGTACGCACAGCCCGATACGCAGCGGGCGATCCGGTTCCCGATTCCGGAGGCTGGCATCTATCACGTCCACGTGGACGTCCCGTCCTGCAACAGCGACGATGCCGACATCACCGTCGCCGTGCCCATGGCCGCGACCGCGGATTACCGCCTGCGGGTCCTGCCGCCGCCCGCGCTGGGAGTGCCCTCCGCCGAGCGGGTGCAGCGGATCTTCGGCGGCGGTGACGCGACCGTCGCCATCACGCTCGATCCCGGGATCGCCGTCTCGTTGCGCGTGCGTGACGGCTCGACTCCGGCCGCGGCGTATCTGCAGCTCGCGCCGGTCGGCGCCGCGGGCGCGGTCAGCGAGGCGTTCACCGATGGCACCGGCAACACCTCCGCGGTGCTGCTGCCGCAGTCGTACTCGGTGCTCGTCGTGCCGGTATCGCAGAACCTCGCGCCGAGGCGGATCGCCACGTGGAACGCGACGACCGCAGCCACGCTCGCCGTGTCGGCGGGGCAGGCGATCGCCGGTAGCGTCCGGGCGCCGGACGGAAGCCCGATCGCGGGCGCCTCGGTGCAGCTGACGATCGATGGCGTCCCGACCACGTTCGCGCTCACGGGCGCCGCGGGGGACTTCGCGGTGCGCTCCGCCGCCACCACCGGCGCGGACGTATCGATCGCGATCACGGCGCCGGCCGCGACGGGGCTGCCGAAGCTCGTCGCGCACGTTCCCGGCGCGCAGCTCGACCTCGCCCAGCCGCTCGCGGTCACGTACGCGTCGACGCTCGTCACGCGCGACCTCGCCGGGCTCGTCGTCACGCGCGGCGCGCCGCTGGCCGGTGCGCAGGTCGTGGTCACAGGCACGATCGCGATGGCGGGAGCGGTGCAAGCGGGTGCGGTCGCCGTGCCGGTCGCGGGCGAGGTCCGCGCGGTCGCGACGGCGAATGCGAGCGGCGTGCTGCCCGCAACGCGCGTGCCGGCCGCGCTGCTCTCGGCCGTGATCGTCGCGGCGCCCGGCGATGTCGCGGTCGAGACGATCGATACGAGCACGGTCGTGCCGGCCCAGCTCGCGGCGCGGCCGATGGTCGCCGTCTCGACGTCGATCCTCGACGCCGCCGGCGTCCCGCTGCCCGGTGCCGACGGCGAGCTCGTGCCCCGGGATGCGCTCGCCAGTGCCTCGACCGCCCCGATCCATCTCGTCGCCGACGGCGCGGGGATGCTGCGCGGGATGCTTGCCGCCGGCGGCGCCTACCAGCTCCGGCTCCGCGATCCCCAGGGCCGCGGCGGCGCCGTGACCGCGCTGGTGGCGACCGGTGGGCTCGCCGCGAGCTACGCACTGCCGCACGCGCTGAAGCTGCAGGGCCGCCTCGAGGTCAGCGGGAGCCCGACGCCGATCGACCGCGCGACGGTCCAGCTGCTGTGCATGCTCTGCACCGGCGTCGAGCGCGATCGTCCGGTCGCCGAGACGACGTCCGATCACGGAACATTTCTCCTGAGCGTGCCCGACCCGGGCGTACCGTGAGCGACTCGCGGTAAGCTCGCAGCGTGGTGGCCGAGCGTGAGTGGTCGAGCGTCAGGATCCGCGTGTGAGGACGCGGGCGTGAGCGGGCGGCGCTGGGTCGCGGCGGCGACCACGATGACCGCGCTGATCGCGTTCGCGGACGTGGCGCGATCGCAGCCCGTCGCGCCTGCGATCGTGTCCACCCCTGCGCCTGCGATCGGCGCTTCTGGCTCGCACACGGTCGCGCTATTGCCGCTCGATGCCGATGCGCGGCTCGAGCTGTACGGGCAGCCGGTCGCCAGCGAGCTGGCGCGCGCGCTCTCGGCGGGGGCCCTCGACGTGGTGATCGTCGGGCCGAAGCTCGCGGTGCCCGATCGCGCCGTGCTCGTCGTGGACGGCACGATCAAGCAGGGCGCGCCCGGTGCGCCGCAGAGCATCGTGCTCGCGGTGCGCGTCCGGAACCCGCGCGACGGGCGCGTCATCGAGCAGGTCGCGGCGACGGCGGCGACGCTCTCGACCATCGACACGGCGGCGGCGGACCTCTCGGCGCGGGTGCTGCCGGTGCTGCGGGCGCAGCTCGCGCTGCTCGATCAGGCGGCGGCGCGGGACCGCGGGACCGCGACCACCGACGTCATCACGCCCGTCACGTCCGTCACGCCCGCCGTCGTTCGGGTCGTGGCGCGGCCGGGTGTCGCGATCGCGGTGACGGGCGGGCCCGGCAGCCTGCGCGATGCGCTCGCGCCGGTCGCGGCGGCGTGGATCACGGCGGCGTCGCGGGAGCCGCATCCGGTGAGTGCGACCGCGCTGTCCGGCGCCGCGGGCACGCACCTCGCGGTGGCCGTGCTCGCCTACGCAGTCGCCACGCGGGACGGGATCGATCTCGCGCGTGCGCGGGTGCACGTCGTCATTGCCGGCGAGGGCGTGCATCGCTTCGATCGCGTGATCCGCACCGACACCGTCGTCGGCAGGCGTGGCGAGTCTGCGGCCTCGCTCGCCACCCGGGTCGCGGGCGAGGTCCTCGCGATCCTCGATCCGCACATGCGCCGCGCGGTCGCGGGGTGGCCGTGAGCTCGGAACGAATCGAGCGAGTCGCTCGCGGCGCGGGACGAGTGGCTGCGATCCCCGTCGCTGCTGCGCTGCTCGCTGCGCTCGTCGTGGCGCCCGGGACCGCGCGCGCCGACGTGCCGTCCGCGAGCCCGCCGGCCACGAGCTCTCCGGTCGCAGCCGAGCTCGCGCGCGCGAACACCGCCGCCGCGAATGGTGAGTGGGACGCGGTGGACGCCATCGTGGGACCGTTGCTCGCTCGTGCGCCGGCCCCCGCGGATCTCGCCGAGGCGCATCGCCTCGCTGGCATCGCGGCCTTCTTTCAGGATCATCGCCCCGAGGCCGAGGCGCACTTCCTCGCGTACCTGCGCTTCGACCTCGACGGCCAGCTCGACCCCGCGATCTACCAGCCGGAGGTCGTCGTGTTCTTCCAGGACGTGCGCAAGCGTCACATGGCGGAGCTGCGGGCCCGTCGACCGCGCGCGAAGCGCTTCTGGCTCCTGAACCTCATCCCGCCTGGCGGCCAGATCCAGAACGGGGACCGCGGTCGCGCGATCCTGTTCGGCAGTCTCATCGGCGCGTTTGCGGTCGCCAACATCACCTCGTACATCGTGCTGCGCTCGTGGTGCACCGAGGTCAGCGGCGATGGCGGCCCGAGCTCCACGTGCGACAGCGACACGACGGATCACGCTGTCGGCGCCGCGCGACTCCGCACGGTGAACCTCGCGACCGGCGTCGGCCTCGTGCTCACCTACGCCATCGGCGTCTACGACGGCTTAGCGGGCTACCGCCGCCACGATCCCCGCCCTTACGTTGCGCCCGTCGCTACCGGCGGCGGCATCGTGGGCCTCGTCGGTACGTTCTAGTCACCTCGCTCGTCGCGCGCGGACGCCGGCCCCCCCGCGCGAACCGGTTCAGGTTCGGCACCGGCATCGCAAGAGCTCCACGTGGCCTGGACCAGGAGGGTCACGAGCTCTTGCGGGATGAGGCCGATCGGATCCGAGGGATCGGGGATCGCGTGAATGCGTCATGTACGCTTTCGCAGGCGTTGGCGGAGAAGTACGGTTCCGGTGAGGAACCTGTGTTCGCTAACAAGAGCGGTCAGCTGTCCGCACGTGCGCAGCTCGAAACGGCACACGCAGCCTCATGGTCAGACGAGCAGGAACGGACGTACTACGCGGCTGCGGAGGCCGAAGCTCGACACGATGGTGAGATCGACGATGACGGCGAGTTGACCGCATCCGGTTCCGAGCGGTTGCTGGATCCGGTTCCGTCACCCTTGGATGCGAAGGGCGATGATCCGCGATTCTGATCCCGTGAGCTCGACCGTGTCACCCGAGGCGCACGCGTTGATCCTGCGCAAGGTTGCGTTCGCTGCGGTCTACGACGCGCGGGCGGCATGGAAAACGGCGCGAGACTCACCGCTCGAGGCGCATGTCCGCGCTGCGTTCCGTGCGTGCGTGTTCGCGGCTCGCGCTCTACTTCGCGCATCGAAAGTCCTTCCGGATGACGAAGACGCATTGATCGAGCAGTCGTTCTTGCTGAACGAGGTCGGCCGGACGCAGTTGCGCACGTTGCTGACGAAGTGGCCGGACGCCGAAGGCTGAAGACCCCGATCACTTCCGCCTGTTTGCCCTCCGGGCGGACTCTCGGCGAACGATCACCGTGATCGAACCGCGCGCACGCAACCCGCTCGCGTCGCGGCCGTTATCAACTCGATGGCTGCGGATAGGTGAGGCGGCGAACATGGGAGCCAGACCGGTCCATCGTTGACACCTCCGTCGGAGTGACAGCGATGCCCCCGCTTGCACAGGGCGCGGCGACGGGGCGCCCTGAAGGGAACTGCCCGCGCGTCACCCCTGCGGAGGCCGGGGGCCCCCTGCGTGGGCCGGGTCCACCCGGGAGCGCGGTCCGCGAGGCGCGCTCCCATGTTTTGCGCTCGCTCGTCACCCCGGCCTCGGCGTTCGCCGGGACCGGCATCGGCTGGCCGGCTGCGCCGTGCCCTCCGATGGCGGGGGCCATCCGGCACGGGTGGCAACCCGCCGACGCGTCCGCACTCAACCGGGGACGCTCCACGCGCTGATCGGTCCGGCCTTCATCCAGCCTTCCCGCGCCAGCCAGCTCTGCGCCGCCGCGGTGCTCGCTCGCTCGAACCCGGGTCTCAGCGGATACAGCGACCAGGTCTCTCCGAGCTCCTGCCAGCCGCTGAAGTTGGCCCCGCTCGAGTACGGATCCACGGCCCACGGGGCCCGCGATTCCTGGTGGTGCCGCCAGTTGTTCAGCACGTACTTCAGCGCGTTCCGCACCTCCGTCGGCGTTCGCAACGCCCGCGCGTGATACCGGTCCGCGAACACCGCCCCGCGACGGCCGAGCTTCGCGTTCAACCGCTTCGCCATCGAGATGCACAGCGCGCGGACCCCGTTGGCGAGCTGCTCCTTGTGATCCGTCTCGACCACGAGGTGCACGTGGTTGCCCTGCAGGCTGAAGTGCAGCACGCGAAAGGCGCCGCGAGACGACACCGTCTGTAGTCCGGCGTTCAACGCGCGGTACGCATCCAGCCGGCGCAGGCTGCCGACCGCACCCACGGTACGCAGGGTCACGTGCGCGACCGTGTCGGGCCCGACCCAGGGCCGCAGCGCGTGCGGCGCCGGCCGCTTCTCGCCCGCCGCCATGGAGCTCCGGGGTCGCCCGGCCCCCGCGCGCTTCCCGCCCCACGTGCCCGCTGCCTTCGCGACCGGCATCACGAGCTCCAGCTGGCGCGCCTTCCCCTTGCTCACGCACACACGATACGCCGGCCGAGTGGCGTGTCTACTTGAATATCGCGGATATGTTTACGACGGGCCGCGTCGGAGGATGACGTGCCGGGTCATTCCTCTCGCGTTCGGTGGTCGCTCGTGGATCCCGTAAAAAGGTGCCGGCCTGGCGCTCCGAGCTCGCCTCATCAACGTTGCCGCGCGGCGCGCTACACCTGATTGCTGGCGCGCAACGACGTGGCGCATCGAGCGTGGCGAGCTCGGGTCAGGTCGAGGGACGACGCGGTAGTGATCGCGGCGCCCAGTATCGGGACTGTCGACGCCGACACCTCGTCACCGCGGCGCTTACCGCGAACCTGGGGCGTCCAGCGGGACGTGGTCCGGTCGCCGGCGCGACCCATCGCGACGACGCGGCCGGGATGGTCACGGCTCGTTCATGTTCATTCCCCAGCCCGAACCCGTGCGTCGCCACGCGTCGCGTTGGAGCTCATTTCGACCGCGCACTTACGCGCCGAGCGCGGCCGTCTGCACGGCGATGGTGATGTCCTCGGTTCCGGGTGCGTCGAGCAGCGCCGGCCGCGCGTGGACGACATGGCCGTTGACGTGCTTCGCATGGCGGGCGTTCTCGACGATCGTCGCGACCGGAACCAGCACGGCACGTCGCACCGAGTAGTCTGGGTTCAGCAGCACGATCGCGGCGAACTGGAAGTCGAAGCTGCGGAACGGCGAGAGCTGCGAGCGCGGGTTCGCGCCAGAGCCGTCGGTCACGCGGCACTTGACCTGAATTCGGCCCCACGGTGGTGCGGTCACGTCGTAGCTGCGCTCAGAGCTCGGGGCGAGGGTGCCTCCGAGCGCCTTGCACACCAGGTACTCCGCGTAGTCTCCGGCCGGCGCGTTCTCGGTGCGCACGATGTTCCGGCGCTTCAGCTCTCCGAGGATCGCGCGGTACGCGGCGAACAGCTCGGGCAGGGTCGCGGATTTGATGTCCTGTATCACAGCTACCTTCCTTCCTTGGCGGCGACGCCCGCGCCGAGCTTGACCCAGATGACCGCGCCAGGCGGGTGCCGGTAGCGGACCGGCGTGCGGAACCGGCGGACCGCGGTGAGGACCCACGCGTAGGTGTGGTCGCCGTAATAGAGGTGACTCGAGATCTTGGCCCGCGGGGTGTTCAGCTTGCGCGCGTTGGCCGCGAGGTCGGCGATCGACAGCGGACCACGCACGTCGACCAGCTCGCAGGTGCCGACCACGGTGCCGGTCCCGCCGGCGATGAGCGCGATGCGACCGCGGATCCTGGTGGCGCTGCCGCGGATCTCCCAGGTCTTCGTGCCCGCCAGGATCCAGTCGACGTACGGTTTCCGGATCACGAGCCCGCGCATCTCGGACTTTCGACTCGCGGTCATGCGGTCCACTCGTAGATCGTGCCGCGCGCGCGTCCGTGCACGCGCGCCTGGCCGGCGTCGACGAGCGCCTTGATCGCCGCCCGCACCGCTGGGGCGTCGAGCCCGGTGGCCTCTGCGATCGCGGTCGCGGTGAGCCGCCCGTCGGCCTGGAATGCGGCCACGACTAGGTCGAGTGATGGGGCATGGGCGGCGCGATCAGCGACCGTAAGTCCGCTAGGGGCCGTCGTGGGGGCGCTGGCGGTCTTCGCCACGGTGCTCCCCTCCGTGCGTTCACCGCGCCCACGCGTCGGCCGGTCGGGGCTCCGCGATGCGAGCCGCACGAATCCGGTCGAGCAGGACAGATGCGGGCTCGTCGTCAGGGTCGTGCGCGACCAACTCGCCGCGGAAGGCCTTGGCGAGGGCCGACCGCTCTCGCCGCGCTCCGCCTCCGCGGCCAGGCGCAAGGCTGCCTCCTCGCCACGCCGAGCGGCTTCCGCCTCCAGGAGGACGCGAGCTCGATCGGCATCGAGGCGATACCCGTCCGCCTCGGTACGTGCGCGGGCGACGTCCTCCTGCAGCGCCCGCAAGCTCGCCGTCGGATCCGTTGGCGGCGCGTAGCTGGGGGGCTGCCAGGCACCGCGAGCGTGCACGTCGCCGAAGGTCTTGTGGAACCAGCAGGCGAGCCGGAACGCGATCGCGAGCGCGTCGAGTGCTTCCTGCCGCGAACCGACGAAGTCGTGAACGGCGCTGTTGCCGACCCGCCGCAGCATGTGGAAGCACTCGGCGATCTTGTCGCGGACGATGTTCCGCTGCTCGAGCACGCGCAGCAGGTCGACCTGCGTCGATGGCACGTTGCCGCGGTCGTCCATCAGGCCCGCGCGAGCGGCCGCGTGCTTCGCGAATGCCTCTGCGAGCTGGCGCAGCGAGACCAGCGTCAGGCTGGGGTCGACGGCAAGTGCTCGCTCGGCCACCGTGGCGAGTCGCAGATACAGCGGCCCGTAGGGAGCGAGGAACGAGAAGCTGGATGAATCGGCTGCGTTCAAGACGAAGGCTCAGTTGCGACAGGCGGGATTCCATCGTACTGCGGCGGTGGCTGGGTTCGCCATGCACGCGAACGACGCATTCCGCGTGTCTGCATCGCAGGCTGAGGCGGTGCCACGAGTGATGTCACGCTGCTCAGCGCTTCACGCTATCGCTGAACTCCACCGACCGCGTGGTGGCCGGCCTTTTGCCCGGCCCGGGATGGAAAAACCAAATGTTGAATTTCCGTTGGGCCGGATAGGTGTCGGCGTCGAGGTCAGGCCACCCAAGGTATGACGCGATGAGCGTGATGAGGTCGTGCTTCTGCTGCCGATCTGCATCGCGTTGCCAGGCTGCCATGACCGCACCGAGTAGAAGGTCACAGAGCTGGATCTGCGGAGTGAGCTTGGAGTCTTTTTCCAGGACGCTATCGACGGGTCGTCGTCCTACGATTTTTGACAGCACGTTGTTCGAGATGTTCGAGATCGCCTCACTGGCCTTGGCGTAGCGCGAGTGCACTGGGTCGACCCAGACGCGGTACGCCCAGTCTCGCGCGTCACGCCTGCGGGACTGCTTAATTTTCGACGTCAGGAGCATGGTGAAGTGCTTCCTGCGAGCGAGATCGAAGTCGCCGCCGTGCATCGACTTGTCGACTCGCGCTTTTTCGACGACGAGGCAGTGAAAGCTCATCCACTTGGTGCGGAAGAACCAGTCCACCATGCCCATCATCGTCCTGATATTGTGTTTCGAGACCCGGGACCACTTCACCTCGTGCTTCCAGCCGAGGTTCGACTGTAGCTCCTTGAACCTGTCGCTGAATTCACCTCGACGGTCCCACGGCATCCACACGCTGCCGAACCCGTAGTAGTTGTGCCCGCCGATGCCGCTCTCGTCGCAGGAGATCAGAAGCTCCCGCTGCGTTGTCCCAGTCCCCCCCGTCATACCGAGCAGCGTACGGTCGCCGCATCGCCGCCGACCAGCGTGAAGATCAAGGGCGCGACGGGGACGCGGTAGCTAACAGGCGCCGCTGCGAGGGAAGCCAGCCAGAGATAGCCGAAGCGGGTCGCTCGTACGCCCCGCGGACCGTCCGTGGCAACGAGGGTGCGCCGGCGAGACGAACCCCCGTACTACATCCGCAGCCGGCTGCCGACACGAGACCTGGGGGCGCCGAGCCCTGGTCGGGTAACCACGCGACACCGGCGCGTGCGCGTTGCCTATTCACCTCTGAGGCTTATCCCCCCCTTCCTCATTGTGATCGGGGCCGGGGAGCAGCTACGATTATCGGAGGTGAGGTCCCCCGTCCCATTCGGGAAATACCTGCTGCTCGATCGCATCAGCGTCGGTGGCATGGCCGAGGTCTTCAAGGCGAAGAGCTACGGCGTCGAGGGCTTCGAGAAGATCATCGCGATCAAGCGAATCCTCCCGACGATGGGCGAGGACCGCGACTTCATCAAGATGTTCATCGACGAGGCGAAGATCGCCGGCCAGCTCGCGCACGCGAACATCTGCCAGATCTTCGAGCTCGGCCGCATCGACGGCTCGCACTTCATCGCGATGGAATACATCTGGGGCAAGGACCTGCTCCAGATCCAGAACCGGCTCCGCAAGATCAAGCAGCCGATGCCCATCCCGATGGCGTGCTTCGCCATCAGCAAGGTGCTCGAGGGGCTCGACTACGCGCACCGCAAGCGCGATCCGCTCGGGCGTCCGCTCGAGATCGTCCACCGCGACTGCTCGCCCCAGAACGTCCTCGTGTCCTACGAGGGCGAGGTCAAGGTGATCGACTTCGGCATCGCGAAGGCGACGTCGCGGAACTCGCGGACGATGGCCGGCGTGCTCAAGGGCAAGTTCGGGTACATGTCGCCCGAGCAGGTACGCGGGCTCCCGCTCGATCGGCGCAGCGACATCTTCGCGATCGGCACGATGCTTTACGAGTGCCTGACCGGCGACCGCCTGTTCCAGGGCGAGACCGACTTCTCGACGCTCGAGAAGGTGCGCAACGTCGACATCCGGCTGCCTCGCGAGCTGAACCCCGCAATCCCCGAGGCGATCGAGAAGATCATCCTCAAGGCGCTCGCGAAGGAAGTCGACGCCCGCTACCAGTGGTGCAGCGAGATGCTCGCGGATCTGCAGGCGTACCTGATGAGCCAGGAGGCGCTGTTCACGCCGAAGTCGCTGTCCGGCTGGCTCAAGGAAGTGTTCGTCACGGAGATCGAGCGCGAGCGATCGCTGCTCGAGCAGTACAAGCGCGTGGGTCGCGACGGCTTGATTGCGGGTGTGCCGTCGGCCGAGGCGAAGGTCGATGTGGTGGAGACGCTCGGAGAAGCGGGCATGCCCGAGGGCGACGCCACACAGCTCGGAGGCCCGAACTTCGAGGAGGGCGACGGCGCCGGTGCTGTGGCCTCGAGCGAGATGGGCCCCGCGCCTGGCTCGCCCGCTTCGAGGGGTGCCGCCGTGGCCACTGCGCCTGCTCCGAGCCCGCCGCAGCCGTCGAGCTCGCTCGCGAAGCCCAGGGCGGCGAGCGTTGCCGAGTCCGACAACAGTGACTTCGGCGAGGAAGCACCCACGGAGATCTTTGGCGAGGTCGAGCACGGCTCGATTCCCCCGGTCGACGCCGGCCCGGCCGCGAGACCGCAGGCCCCTGCCGGTCCGTCAGGCCCGCCGCCGGGTCCTCGAACGCCGCCGCCAGGAGGCCGGCCGGGCGGCCCCACGCATCAGCCCCATCAGCACGCGGGTGGGCTGGCCGCCAGCCCGGGTGTAGCCATGGGCGGGCCGCCGCCGCAGGGACCACTCAGCGTCACGAGCTTGCCGCCCGTTCCGCACCCGCCGCACATGTCCCCTCCCGGGGGCTACGCATCGGTTCCCTCGGCGCAGGGCTATCACGCCAGTGCGAATGGTAACGGCTCGCACTCGCCGCTTGCGACCGGTCCGACGCAGCCGCCCCCGTTCGGGCAGGCCGATAACGCTCCGCCGTTCGGCAACGTCGGCGTCGCGATGGGCGGACTCGCGAGTCAGCCGGGCCCGAGGGGCGAAGAGCCGGCGCGCACGCTGCTCGGCGTCGCGCGGGTACCGGGCACGCCCTGGTATGGCGGCGCGCAGGGGCCAGACCAGGGTCCGGGCCAGGGCGGCGCGGGGATGCAGTCTCCGTACATGCAGCAGGGCCATCCGAATCAGAGCGGGCCGATGCGCCCGCCCAGCGGACCGCTGCCGATGCCAGGGCCCCAGGGTTACGGGCATGCCGACGGCGGCGGCGATCCCAACACGTATCCGGGTGGGCCGAATCGGCCGAGTGGGCCGATGGGCGCCTCGCCGTATGGCTCGCAGCCGCAGCAAGGTTACGCGCAGAACACGTACAATCAGAACTACGGGATGGCGCCGGCGCCGGCGGTGGAATCGCCCCCGGCGGAGGGAACGCGGACCCCGAAGAAGGCGTCGATCGGTCGCGATATCGCGATCGGCGTCGCGATCGCGGCGGTCGTGCTCGGTGGGTTCCTCGCGGTGAAGTTCCTGGTGCTGGACCGCAGCAAGGGAAGCGCGTCCGAGGCGCCGACGACCTCGTCGATCGCGACGGTCTCGATCGCGTTGACGAATGGCGGCACCGCCCAGCTCTTTGTCGACAACGAGCGGATGGCCGTCGTCAGCGACAAGCAGGACATCCGGCTCACCCCGGGCAAGCGCAGCGTTCGACTCGTCGGTCCCACGGGGGCCACGTGCGAGAAGGACGTCGAGCTCGTCGCCGGCAAGACGATCACGATGCAGTGCGCGCTGGCCGTGGCGCCCACGACCACGCCCACGCCCACGCCCACGCCCCCGTCAGCGGGCTCGGCAGCAATCACGCCGACGCCGACAGCGACGCCGACGCCGACGCCGACAGCCGGTAGTGGCAGCGGGAGCGCCGTCACGACGACGAAGCCGGTGGACACGACTCCGGTCGCCGTCGCGACGGTCAAGCCGGTCGACACGAAGCCGGTCGACACGAAGCCGGTCACGACGACCAAGCCCGTGGACACGAAGCCCGTCACGACAACGAAGCCTGTCACGACGACGGTCGCCACCACCAAGCCGGTGGACACGAAGCCGACGACCACGACCAAGCCGACGACCACGACCACCACGAAGCCGACGACCACGACCAAGCCGACGACCACGACCAAGCCGACGACCACGACCACCACGAAGCCGACGACGACCAAGCCGACGACGATCAAGCCGACGACGACCAAGCCGACGACGACCAAGCCGGTCGAAAAGCCGACGGAGCTATCGCCGGCCGATCGCGCGGCCGCGCTAGGCGCCAAGGGGTATCTGCAGGTCTACAGCAAGCCGAGCGCGAAGGTTGCGATCGACGGTTCCGAGACTGGCATGTCCACGCCCGTCACGGGCCAGCGGCTCTCGCTCGCGCCCGGCAAGCACAAGGTCACGCTGACGGTCGCCACCGGCGACAAGCACAGCTTCCCGGTCACGATCGAGGCCGGCAAGACCGCCACGGTCTCCAAGGACCTCCAGTAACCTGGCTCGCAGGCCGGCCGCTCGCAGGCCGGCGGCACGCTCGCAGGCCGGTCTGCCGGCGGGACCGGTCGCTGCGACCGGCGCTACGACTCGGACGGGGTCGGCGTAGTGACAGTGGGCGCGGCGTGGTTCTCGTCGTGCGCCTCGAGGAGCCGGAGCTTCGACTCGAGGTCGTTGATGCGGTCGGCGAGGGCGGCCACATCCTTGTTCACGCCGGCCCACGGGGCGAGCTGAGAGATGTTGTCGACCGTCGATCGCACGCGCAGCTCGACCTGCTTTTGCCAGTCCTCGAGCCGCTGCCGCGAGTGATCCACCCACTCGCGCAGGCTCTCGAGGCTCTTCCGCTTCACCATCGCGTCATGCGCGGGCGACCCGGCCTCGTGCTCGTCCGCCTTGGCGGTGACGTCATCGGCCTCGTCGGGCTCGCCGTCCTTGCGCTTGCCCGGCAGGATGCTCTGCACCCGGCGCTGCGCCTCCGCGAACCAGGCGCCACCGCTCTGGATGATGTTGCGCATCGCACCGAGCGGGAGGAAGCTGCGCTGCTTCTTCTCTTCCTCGAAGATGATCTGCGCGAGGGTGACCGTGGTCAGGTCCTCCTTCGACTTGTTGTCGACGATCTTCACGTCGTCGCCGGCGCGGATCATCTCGCTGATCTGATCCAGCGTGACGTACCGACTGTGCTCGGTGTCGTAGAGCTTGCGATTCGCGTAGCGCTTGATGATCCGCGTCTCCGGCATCGCCACTCCTGTGGTTCTGACGCTATCACGGCATACTGAAGCGCGCGTGGGCCCCGACCGTATCGTCGAGCACTTGAAGGCGATCCGCGAGCCGCGGATGCGAGTGCTCGCGCTGGTCGATGCGCTCGGTGTGGGCGCTCACACCGACTGGGTGGACGCCATCGTCACGCTCGTGATGCGTGCCCAGACGCTCGCCGACGCCGATGCCCTGATCGCCCTGCAGGCGGTCACGCAGGCGGCCGCAGACCCGACGCTGCCGTACGCCGCGCGCAAGGGCCTCTACGAGGCGGCGATCGGGCGCAACGCCCCGTCGATCGCGCGGCTGTTCCTGACGGTCTCACCGAACGCGCTGCCCTCGGCGCAGCTCGACAAGCAGCTGGAGAAGCAGCTCGCGCCCGAGCGGCCGTTGCGCCCAGCCGGTCGGCCGCTGACCCTCGGCGAGCGCAAGTCACTCGCCCGCACGCACGACCGCGAGGAGATCCTGCTGCTGCTGCGCGATCCGCACCCCGACGTGATCGCGATCCTGCTCGATAACCCTCACGTCACCGAGTCGGACATCCTGCGGCTCGCGTCGATGCGGCCGGCCGTTCCCGCGGCGCTCGCCCGGATCGGGCAGCACCGGCGGTGGTGCGTGCGGCATGCCGTGAAGCGTGCGCTCGTCCAGAACCCGGCGATGCCGCTCG
>JAYSYE010000420.1:0-4233 GCA_043716635.1 Deltaproteobacteria bacterium
GACGACGTCACCGTGGGCACCGCCGCCGCGACGCTCGCGGATGGCCGCTTCGTGGTCGCGGGACTCGTGCCGGGCCGGTACCGGATCCGCGTCACGGGCGCGGGCCTCGTCGCCGCCCAGCTCCGCTTCGTCCAGATCCCCGCCGACGAGACCCGCATCGTGGTGGCCCGCCAGGTCCGCATCGATGGCGCCGTGGTGGACGGCACCACGCCCGTCGCGAATGCCACGGTCGGGCTGCGCGGCGACGCCATCGGCGGCAGCATCGAGACGCACACGGATGCCGGCGGTGGCTTTCACTTCCCCGACCTCCCCGAGGGCCGCTACCAGGTGTTCGCCTGGAAGGCGGCGCTCGTCGCGCGCGCGACCCGGGTGCCCCGCCTGGGCGCGGGACCGTTCTTGCCGGTGCAGCTCCACGTGGAGGCGGGCGCGATCGTCGTCGGCCGCGTCGTCGATCGCGACGAGGGCACGGGCCTGCTCGCTGCCGTGGAGCTGCGGCCGTCCACCGCCGACGACGTGCCGCGCTACGCGCGGACCGGCGACGATGGCGTGTTCCGGATCGAGGGCATCCCGCACGGGACCTGGATCGCGGATGCGTACGCGCCCGGCTACACCTCTCCCGGCGGCATCGAGCTCGAGGCGGGCGTGGGCATTCCGGAGCTCGCGCTCGCGGGTGGCGCCACGCTCGAGGGTCGCGTCCTCGATGCGGCCGGCCAGCCGCTGAGTGGTGCCTCCGTGCGCGCGCTCGCGGGGAGCGCGGCCGTGACCGAGCACTCCGCCGCCGTCGAGCGCGATCAGCTGCGGCGCTACAGCGGCTGGACCACCGCGCCGACGGCGGTCGCGGGGGAGGCGACGTTCGCCAACGATCCGCAGCTGCTCGCGCGCGGCGAGCTCGGCGTGCTGGTGGGTGGCATCCCGCCCATTCCCCCGCCCGGCGCGACGGTCGCAACGGCCGCAACGGCCGCCACCCTCGCACCGGCTGGCGGCCTCGATCCCTCGATGGTCGGGCTGGCGGCGGAGCCACCGCCACTGGGGACCAACCCCGCGCGCGCCTCGATCTGGATCACCGCCGCCGACGGTCGCTACCGGATCTCGGGGCTGCCGCGCGGCAAGGTCGCGGCGCTGGCGACGCTCGTCGGGCTCGCCGAGGGTCGCAGCCGCGCGATCACGGTCGAGCCGGGCCAGCTCGTGACGGGCGTCGATGTGGTGCTCGCGGCCGGCACGATGGTGAGCGGCGTGGTCCGCGACCAGCATCGCGTGCCGGTCGCGGGCGCGACCGTGCATGCCGCGCCCGAGGTGGGGGCTGCCCTCGACAGCTTCACCGACGCGAGCGGGACGTACCGCCTCGGCCCGCTCGACGGCACGGTCGAGGTGACGGCGAGCGCGTACGGCCACACCTCCGCGCGGCGGTCACTCGCGCTCGCGCCCGTGATGGGGACGCGCCCGGCGGAGCGCACCGAGAGCTTCGTGCTCGAGGTCGCCGATGCGATCGTCACGGGCCTGCTCGCGGATGCCGCGGGCGCGACGGTCGCCGCTGCGACGATCGAGATCGTGGGTGGCCCCGCCGACGGGCGGCGCGCCATCGTGGCCGCCGATGGCACGTTCAGCATCGACATGCTCCCCGCCGGACCGGTCCGCGTGCGCGTGCGCCATCCCGCCTATCCGGTGGCGATCCTCGACGCGGTGGCGACGATTCGCGGCGCCAGCCCGTCGCGACTCAGGCTCCCGCTCGGCGGCGCGGTGGAGGGCGTGGTGCTGGACGCCGACAGCGGAGAGCCGGTGGCCGGGCTCGCGCTCGCGGCGACGGGCCCCGGCGGTGCGGTGGCCGATGCCGCGACCGACAAGACCGGGCAGTGGCACCTCGGCCCGCTCGCGCCAGGGGGCTGGAAGATCACGATCCAGCGGCCCGGGTACCTCGTCGCGACGCGCACCGTGCAGGTCCCCGTCGCCACGGCGCCGGGCATCACGTCGGTGCGCGACGTTCGCATCGACCTCGGGCGGGGTGCGCTCCTCGCGGGGACCGTGCGCGATGGCCGCGGTCAGCGAATGGCGGGTGCGACCGTGGTCGCCCAGCGCGTCGACGGGACGGGCTCGCGCGCGGAGGCGATCAGCAACTCGCAGGGCGAGTTCCGCATGCGCGATGTCCCGACCGGCGATCTCGACATCACGGTGACGCGCGGGCAGACCGGAGGTTCGCTGCGCGTCACGGTGCGCCCGGCCGACGAGCTGCTGACGCTCGAGCTGTCTGTCCGCTGACGGCGCAGACGGCGCAGACGGCGCAGACGGCGGTGCTCAGCGTCGGCGCATGCGACCGATGTCGATGATCATCGTCGGCGCGGCGTGCAGCTCGTCATCGAACACCACGGGGTGCGCGGGGGGCGGCCGGGTCGGGGCAGGCGGTGGCCGCACCGCCGCGCGGCGTGCGCTGTGCGAGGCGGGTCGAGGGGGCACCGGCCGCGGGGTGGGCGGGGTGGTGCGGCCGCGACCGGGCTCGAGGATCACCGTGTTCGCGGCGTGCACGTCGGCCTGGCTCGACGTGTTTTGCCACGGAGCGTCGAGCTGGGGCTCGACCTTCGGCATCGTCGTGAAGTTCGAATCCCCGCCGAAATCGCTCGTCGAGTCGCGCGCCGCGATGATGCTGACGGAGGTCGGCTTCGGCTGGAACGGCACCTCGGGTGCTTCGAAGTTGTCGTCTCCCTGCTTCATCAAGTTCTCGCCGATGTCGTCGCTGACGTCATCGGCGAGGACGTACTCCTCGAGCATGCGCAACTCGCGCTCGATCTCGACGGTGAACATCTTGCGGATGAACCGCCCCAGATGGCTTCGCGAGTAGTTCGGCATGTACTTGCGCAGGAACGAGCGCAGATCGCCTTCGACCTCCGCCGCCGTCTGGTAGCGGTTCGCGCGGCTGCGCGTCAGGCACTTGTCGGTGATGGTCTCGAGCTCGTGAGGGATGCCGGGGGTGAGCTCGCTGACCGGGCGATACTTGGCGTCGCGAACCTTGATGAGCAGGTCCATCTCGTTCGTCGCGGTGAACGGAGGCACGCGCGTCAGCATCTCGTACAGGCACGAGCCGAGCGAGAACACGTCGCTGCGGTGGTCGAGCTTGCGGCCGAGCGCCTGCTCGGGGCTCATGTACTTGACCTTGCCCTTGATGACGCCGGTCTTCGTGGTCACGCGTGACAGCGTCGCCTTCGCGATCCCGAAGTCGCAGAGCTTGACCTCGCCTGCGTAGCTGCAGATGATGTTGGAGGGCGAGACATCGCGATGGATGATGCGCAGCGGCTTGCCGCGGCCATCGACGGCCGAGTGCGCCGCGTGGAGCGCGCCCCCGACCTCGGCCGCGATGTGCGCCGCGTGCTCGGCGGGGATGGGCTTCTTCTTCGTGCGGCAGCGCTCGAGCACCGTGCGCATGTCTTTGCCGTCGACATGCTCCATCGCGATGAAGTACTCGCCGTGGGCCCGCGCGAACTCGTAGACGCGCGCGATGCTCGCGTGGCGTAGCACGCTCGCGATCTTGGCCTCGTCGACGAGCATCTGGATGAAGTCGTCGTCCTCGGCGAGGTGCGCGAGCACGCGCTTCACGGCCACGAGATGCGGCGTGCCGTTGGCATCGAACGTCTTCGCTCGATAGATCTCGGCCATGCCGCCGAACGCGATGCGATCGAGCAGGTGATAGCGACCGAGCTGTTGTGCTCTGCGCACGCGCGATCGAGGGTAGCGCGGCCCGAGCGTGCCCGGTAAGGGGTACATATCCCACCCGACAGGAAGCACGTAGCTTCTGCTGCTATGCTTCCGCCATGTCGCGCCTGTCGCTAGCCACCGTCGGTGTCCTCGTGCTCGCCGGCGGTGCCCTCGGGGCCGCTGCCTGCTCGAAGTCGAAGGAATCTGCTCAGAGGGGCGGGTCGCAGGAGTCGCCGGCGCTGACGGGTGGCGTGGGCGATCCGGCGCCGGCGAAGGAGGTCGCGCCGGGCGCGGGTGCGGCACCGACGGCGCCCGTGACCGCGGACGACGCGCGGTTTCACCTGCAGGCGAACGAGGGCACGCTCGCGGTCACGATGCCGGCGGGCGCGAAGGCGGGCGCGGAGACGACGGCCAAGATCGTCGTCACGCCCGGTGCCGACTATCACATCAACGTCGAGTACCCCACGAAGCTGACCGTGGACACGACCGCTGGTGTCCAGCTCGCGAAGCCCGTGCAGACGGCTGGTGGCGCCGACAAGGCCAAGGGCGATG
>JAYSYE010000043.1:0-2458 GCA_043716635.1 Deltaproteobacteria bacterium
GTTTCGCGCGCGACCTCGAGTCGGATCCGGGTCTCGCGGTGAAATCGCTGCAGGAGATCTCGCGCGCCCGGTTGCCCGAGCGGGGTGACGGCGAGCGCGGTCGCGTAGTCGGCGAGCGCGTGCAGCGTCGCGGAGATCGCGCGCCGGCCGGGCTTGTAGACGCGCACCGGCCAGACGACGAGCGCGAGCAGCATCGCCCATGCCGCCCCGCCGGCGACGCCGAGGAGCGCGGGAGCGATGCGCCCACCCAGCGGGAGGAACGCGGCCACGACGAGGTGGATCGCGATCGTGTTGCCCACGCTCGCGCGCTGCGGACCCCAGGCCTGGCCGAACGCGCAGGCCGTGGTGCCCGCGGTGACGACCAGCACGGTCAGGATCGGATGCCCGAGCACGAGCGTGCCAACCACGACCGCGGCCAGCGAGCCGAGCGCGACGTAGCCCATCGCCTCGGCGCGGGCCCGGTACGCGCCACCCTTGTCGACGAGCGCGATCGAGTACCCGGCGAGCGAGCTCCACGTGGCCACCACGGGATCGAGCCAGCGTGCGAGCAGGAGCGGCGCCGCGATCACGAACGCGGTGCGAAGTCCCAGCCAGAGCGCCGGCCGCCCGGGGGCGATCTGCGACGCGACGCGGACGTGGTGGGTGACGGTGGCGGCGCCGGGAACCTGCATCCGACGCCTCGCAGCTTACGCTCGCCGGCATCCGGCCGGACTGTTGCGCGAGGCGATCTTGTTCGGGTGTGCCCCACGCCCCAACCTGAACCGGTGGCGGATCCGATCACCTCACGAATGCCGGTGCTGTTCCAGGCGCATGGCGCGCCGCCGCTCCTCGACGATCCAGGCTGGATGGCCGAGCTCGCAGCGTGGGCCAAGGTGCTGCCGCGCCCGACCGCGATCGTCGTGGTGTCCGCGCACTGGGAGGCCCGGCCGCTCTCGATCGGCGCCGTGCGCCCGGTGCCGCTCATCTACGACTTCTACGGGTTCCCGGAGCGGTTCTATCAGCTGCAGTACCCGGCGCCCGGGGCGCCCGGCGTTGCACAGCGGATCCGCGAGTTGTGCCGCGCGGCGCGCATCCCGACCGCGGACGAGCCAGAGCGCGGGCTCGACCACGGCACGTACATCCCGCTCCTGTGCATGTATCCAGACGCGTCGATCCCCGTGCTGCAGATCTCGCTGCCGAGCGAGGATCCGGCGGAGTTGCTGGCCGTCGGCAAGGCCCTCGCTCCGCTCCGCGACGAGGGCGTGCTGCTGATCGGCAGCGGGTTTCTGACGCACAACCTGCGCGCGCTGCGGCTGCGCGAGACCCCCGCGTGGGCGCATGACTTCGATGCGTGGGTCGCCGACGTGCTCGCGCGCAAGGACCACGACGCGCTGCTCGACTACCGCGCGAAGGCTCCCGGGGTGCGCGAGGCGCTGCCGTCGCACGAGCACTTCGTGCCGCTGATCGTCGCCGTCGGGGCGTCGGGGGCGGCCGGGGCGTCGGGGGCGTCGGATGGTGGCGACGTCACGTTCCCGATCACGGGCTTCTGGTGGGGCGGAGCGATGACGCGGCGATCCGTGCAGTTCGGCTGAACGCGAGGCGCGCCGGGGAACCGGTGTATGAGGGGGCGTGCTGGCCCGCATCTTCGACAACGGAACGATCCGCGCGACCACGGACGCGAAGGAGATCCATGCCGCGCTCGATCGCAAGGAGCTGATCTGGATCGAGCTCGAGCGGCAGACCCCGGATGCCGACGCGCTGCTGAAGCACCTCGAGATCCATCCGCTCACGGTCGAGGACATCTGGGGGCCGCGGTCGCAGCCGAAGATCGACGATTACCCGGGGTACCTCTACGTGATCGTTCACGGGATCGGCGCGGCAACGAAGCAGCGGCTCGCGCTGGTCGAGGTGGACGTGGTGATCGGGTCCACGTGGCTCATCACGCACGACCGCGACGGGCTCGTGACGGACGACATCGGGACCGATCTCGATCACTACCCGCGCTTGCTCGGGAAGGGCGTCGCGTGGGTCGCGCACGCCGTGCTCGATCGCGTGGTGGATCGCTACCTGCCCGTGATCGATCAGCTCGATCACGAGGTGGAGGAGCTCGAGAACGACGCGCTCGCGCTCGCGGGCACACCGAAGGGCCGCGGCGTGCTGACCCGTATCCTCGCGTTCAAGCGCACGCTGCAGGAGCTGCGGCGCGCGAGCGGCTACCAGCGCGAGATCCTGCTGCGGCTGTCCCGCGGCGAGTACGACGAGATTCCCCCCGAGGCGCTCCCGTTCTACCGCGACGTCTACGATCACTTCCTGCGCATCCAGGATCTGTCGGAGAGCTACCGCGACCTCGTGTCGTCGACGCTCGACGCGTACCTGAGCGTCCAGTCGAACCGCATGAACGAGGTCATGAAGACGCTGACGCTGATGTCGACGGTGATGCTGCCGCTGACGTTCATCGCGGGCGTCTACGGCATGAACT
>JAYSYE010000421.1:0-12723 GCA_043716635.1 Deltaproteobacteria bacterium
GCGCAGTTGATGCGGTCCAGCGCGGAGGCCCCGGTCGCGGCGGGCTTCGTGTAGCTGAGCTTCGCCTTGACCGTACCCGCCTTCGTTGCCCAGTAGCCGACCGAGAACGTCGCGGGACCGGCCGCGTTGTACATGCTGCGGTTGCACGCCTCGGTGGAGGTCTGCGTGAACGGGCGGCAGTCGTAGACGTCCTTGCTGACGGCGGCGCCGCGCTTCACGTAGAGGTCGATGTCGCCGGTGCCCGCGATGGACACCTCGAAGAACGAGCCGGCGGCGACGTCGTAGGTGCCGAGCGTGACGAACGTGCGGAGGTCGACGCGCGTGCCGGGGGTGGTGAGGTTGACCACGGCGCCCGCCGCATTCGCGTCCTTGAGACACGTGGTCTCCGCGGCGGTCGTCTTTGCCTGCCAGTCGCGGAGCGTGACCTGGTTCGGGGCGTGGCACTCCGAGCACTGCGAGGTCGGCGCGTTCTTGTTGAAGCCGAGGATGGTGGTGGCCTGCTTCGCGAGCGCGTCGTCCGACAGCGTCACCGGGTTGCGCAGCTTGCCGCCGGTGGTGGCAGAACCCAGGCTCTCCGGAACGTCGACCCACGTGCAGCCCGCGGTGGTCGGGGCCTTGGCGCACGCGACGATGAGCTCGAGGGCGCGCTTCTCGGCCGACGCGTTCCACTCCGTGTCCGACGCGAACGAGTGGTCGGGCGGCATCCAGTACTTGTTCGCGGCCTGGTTGCCGAACGCCGTCGTGATCGCGGTCCACGCCGTGTCCTTGCCGTCGAGGCGATCGAGGTAGCTCTGCGCCCACTCGCCGTTGCCCATGCGGTGGCACTTGAGGCAGGCGTTCGCGCCCTCGCTCGTGATCTGCTTCGGCATCGTCCAGCCCTGGCCGCGACGGTTGACGATCGCGTACGGCGTGTCGTTCGCGCCGATCGCGAAGTCCGGATCCACGCCCATCTTCGGGACGATCGTGCGGCCGTTCGCGTCCTTCGCGCCATCGATCCACGGGCTGTGGATGAACGCGTCGGCATCGTGGCACTTGCCGCACTGGATCCCCGAGCCGAGGCCGCCGTGGACGCCCGCCCACAGGTTCTGCGACTTCGTCTTGTCGGCGGGGTGGGGGATGTGGCCGCCGTCCTTCTTCTGGTAGAGCGCGTTCTGGAAGAAGCACGTCTTGCCGGTGAACGGGTTCGATCCGATCATCGCGATGTCGTTGTACTGGTCCGACGCGTAGCCACCGATGCTCTTGCGGCACAGCAGCGTCCAGCGCGTGCCCATCTCGTTCGTGCGGGTCGCGACGCGGGGGCCTGCCTCGCACAGCGAGTAGATGTACTGCGGGTTGTCACACTGGCTGAGCGTGCCGGTCTGCGGCGTGGAGACGACGCCATCCGCGCCGGTCGCGGTGACGGGGATCGGCGTCGAGTCGAGGCAGTTGTACGTGGTGTAGGCGCCGTCGCCGGTCTTCTCGAAGAACGGGATCTCGCCCAGCTCGCCGATGCAACGCTCGCCGTACGCGACGGGGCTGTTGATGCGCTGCTCGCCGCTCGGGTCGTCCGCCTTGCCACCGAGGCCTTCGCCGCGCGCCGCGTCCCACGCCTGGAACAGGTCGCGCTCGCGCTGCGTGACGACGGTGGCACCGTCCATGATGCAGAGGTCGATGATCGAGTCCGTGCCGCCGGCGAGCTTCGCGAGCATCTCCGGCGTCGGGTTCATCCAGGCGGGCGAGTCGTAGACCGCACGCGTCAGCTCGGGGTCGACGAGCGGGCCGTCGATCGACGTGCCCTTGGTGTCGCCGAGCGGCTCGACCTCGGTCGCGAGCTGGGTGCAATCGAGCGTGCCGAACGTGCCGCGCCGGACGCGGAGGTAGACCGCGTAGCTGGGATCGATGCCATCGGGCACCTCGAGCACGACGCGACCGTTCGCGTGGTTATAGAGGACCGTGATGTCCGAATCGCCCCCGTCGCAGCCCGCCGCCGCGATGACACACGCGAGGAGGGTGGCGAGTCGAGTAGCCGTACCGTGGCGCATGCTGCGCGCCTATCGCAACAATGGCGCCAGCTCCGGACACCTGGCCGGTGGCCGGACGGTACCCGGACGGTACCCGGACGGCGGTGGCTGCCGTCCCTCCGCTGGCACCGGCCACCGAGCCTGCTGGCGCCCGGGGTAGCCGAGGTCGCCCGCCCCCGGGCAGGTCGAGCGCGCACGGGGGAAGCTCGCCTGAACCTAGGTTAATTTCGTCACTTCGACGGTCGTCCGATGGTCGTTGGTCCCGTGGCGAGTACGGGCCAGGCCGTAGGGTCCGCGCCGATGCACATGCCTCCTCGAGCTCACCGTGCCGCGCGATTCACGACCGTGATTCCGCTGCTCGCCGCGCTGGCGTCCTGCTCCGGGGGCCACGGAGGCAGCGGTCCGGGTGCGGACGTGGACGCCTCGGCCGGGGTTCCCGGCGCCGATGGCGGAGCCCCGGACGTCGTCGACGCCCGGCTCCCCGACGGCGGGTCGCCCGACGCGCCCGATGCGCCCGAGGACACCACACCGACGTTCCGCTACGCACAGGTTGCGGCGGGGGACAATCACGTCTGCGCGCTCAGGCTGGACGACACGGTCGTCTGCTGGGGGGCCAACAACGCGGGACAGGCCGTACCGCCCGCGGGAACGTTCACGAGCCTGGCCTCGGGATCGGCGTTCACCTGCGGCCTGCGCACCGATGGCACCGCGAGTTGCTGGGGCAACCCGGAGTCGGGGCGCACCGCACCCGCACCGGGCCCGTTCACCATGCTCGATGCCGGCTTCGACAACGTCTGCGGCATCCGGCCGGACCACACCATGGTGTGCTGGGGGAACAATTCCGGCGGCAAGAGCAGCCCGCCGCCGGGCGGTTTCCTCGATGTCGCGCTGGGCTACGACCACAGCTGCGGCATCCAGAGTAGCGGTCAGGTCACGTGCTGGGGACTGGTACCTGCGAGCTTCGTCGTACCGACCGGAGTGTTCACGCAGATCGCGAGCGGTTCGAATCACACGTGCATGCTCGACGTGGCGGGGGTGCTCCGGTGCATGGGAGACCACGGGGATTGGAGCACTCCGCTCATCGCCAGCTGGGGCGCTCCGTACACGCACCTCGATGCGAGCTGGGCTCAGACCGTCGCGCTCGACAGCACCGGGCATATCGCCATGTGGGGGACCTCGACGCTGCTCTCGGGCGATGGCGCGGGTCCGTTCCGCGAGGTGAGCGCCGGCCAGGTGTCCTCGTGCGCCATCGATGCGGGCGGCCAGCTCGTATGCTTCGACGACAACGCGCTCGCGCAGACGATGGTGCCGGCCGCCGGGTACACGGATGTCGCGATGGTCGTCGGGCGAACCAAGGCATGCGCGCTCGACCGGACGCATCGACTCCGGTGCTGGGGCACGGGAATGACGTCGGCCGGAAACCTGACGACGGACGAGTACGCACGATTCAGCATGACCAGCGGCACGACCCTCACGCTGAGCTCGAGCGGATGGTTGCAATGCAACGGGGGCGCGGGGACCGCGTGCGGAGCGCCCAATGTCCTGTGGCGAACCGTCAGCGCGGGCTCGTCGTTCAGCTGCGGGATCGATGTCGGTGGCACGGCCCACTGCTGGAGCGGCTCGGGCGCGGCGGTTCCCATCCCGACGGTGCCGTTCTCGGAGGTTCACGCCGGCGCGTCGAACGCGTGCGGGCTCGGGCTCGACGGGCACATCGCGTGCTGGGGCGGCACGAACACCAGTGGTCAGAACAACGCACCTGCGGGCGTGTACACGCAGCTGTCGGTGGGTGCCTTCCACAGCTGCGCCGTTGCCACCGACCACTCGATCGCCTGCTGGGGGCAGGCTCCCACGCTGCCGCCCGGCGCCTACGTCGCCGTCAGTGCGGGCGTCGGTCTGACCTGCGCGCTCGCGGCCAGCGGACGCGTCACCTGCGCGGGCGACAATCGGTTCGGGCAGCTAGCGGCGCCGACCGATTCGTTCACGAGCGTGAGCGCGGGAGGTACCAGCGTCTGCGCCAGCCGGGCCGATGGCGCCATCCGGTGCTGGGGCGGTCTCGACGTGGTCGTGCCGCACTACTGAGCCCGCGGAGCCGCGGTCGGGCGACGCCGAACGAGCGAGCGCGCGGCGGAGGCGACTCAGGTGCACGGGCGTGATGCGCAGATACGAGGCGACCTCGTAGAGCGGGGCGTGGGCCTCGATCCATGGCTTCGTGGAGCGAAGATGCAGGTAGTGCTCGCGCGCCGACTTCGTCGCGTACTGGAACTCGCGTTCGAGTAGCTCGGCGTGGGCGAGCGCCACCTGCTCCTGCAGCAGACGCGCGACCGCGCTCCGTTCGTGCGCGAGCTGCTCGACCCAGACCCACGGCAGCACTGCCACGCGCGCCGCGGTCACCGCCGCGATGCGGACGCGGGCGTCGGCGCCATCGAAGGCGTTGGCGGCGAGGTCTCCAGGCTTCGCGAACACGCGCGTCACGCCCGCCTTGCCATCGTAGAGCTCGCGCACGATCCCGGCGAGGACGAACACGATCACCGGCACGTCCGAGGGCAGCAGCTCGCGCGCGGCCAACACCACGACATCCGCGCGCGACGCCATCAGGTCCACGTCCGCCCGCGGCACGGCGGCCAGAGTCTCGGCAAGGAACTCGAGATCGCAGGTGGACATCATGGGTCGGTAGCACTGCAGCCGACGGCCGTGATTCCGCGCCGTCCCCCGTTGGGGCTCAGGAGTGCAGCGCGGGGCCGAGGTGATAGAGCATCGCGTACACGATCACGCCGGTCACGGAGACGTACATCCAGATCGGCCAGCCCCACTTCACGACGCGCTTGTGCCTCGCGTAGTCGCCGCGGAGCGCGAGCTGGAGCGCACGCAGCACGAACGGCACGAGCGCCACCGCGAGCACCATGTGGCTGAACAGCAGGACGATGTAGAACGTCTTGTCCCAGCCATCGCCGGGGTACTTGTGCACGCCGGTGGTCGCGAACCGGATCACGTACGACACGAGAAACACGGACGACGTCGTGAACGCCGCGAGCATGTACTTGCGGTGCGTCTGCGGGTCCTTCCGCGCGATCGCGAGGCGGCCGAGCACCAGCAGCACCGCGCTCGTGCCGTTCAGCACGGCATTGATCGCGGGGTGCAGGTGTTCCCAGCTCATGGCTGCGAGCCCTACGACCGTCCGTCGAAGACCATGACGGCGAACAGTACCGGCAGGTAGACGATCGAGGCGAGGAACACCCCGCGGGCCCACTTCGCGCCACCGCTGCGAACGCCGGCGAACCCTTGCACCAGCACGACCGCGCCGAGCGCTGCGGCCGTCACGAGATACAGGGTGCCCGCGACCCCGAGCGCCACCACCGCGAAGCTCACGGCGACCTGCACGACGAGGTAGAGCGCGATCTCGAACCGCGCGCGCGCCCAGCCGTGCGATCCGGGCAACGTCTTGAGCCCGGCCGCGTCGTAATCCTTCTGGCGATACATCGCGATCGCGTGGAAGTGCGGCACCTGCCAGAAGAACAGCACCCCGAACACGGCGAGTCCGGCGAGGTCAATGCGGCCCGTGGCCGCGGTCCAGCCCATGAGCGCCGGCATCGCACCGGGCACGCCACCGACCCACACGGCCCAGTGCGAGCGCTGCTTCATCGGCGTGTACACGCCCACGTAGAGGATCAGCGCGAGCAGGCCGAGCGCGGCTGTCACGAGGTTCACGCGCGCCAGCGACGGGATCGCGAGCGCGCCGAGCAGCGTGCCGAATGCGAGCGCGGTGTTCGGCGCGATCCGCCCCCGCGGTAGCGCGCGATCGCGCGTGCGGACCATCAGGCAATCGATATCGCGCTCGAGCCACATGTTGAGCGAGTTCGCCGAGCCGACGATGAACGCCGTGCCGAGCAGCAACCACAGCAGCGCCGGGGTTGCGGTCACGCCAGGCGCGAGGCTCGAAGCGCCCGCCGCCGTGAGCAGCGCGTTCACCATGATCCGCGGCTTCACGAGCGACACGATGTCCTTCGCCGTCGCGAACGGGCCGCGGACGGCGGTCGCGGTCATGGAGACACCAGCGCGGTGCGGCCCGTCGGACTGACCGACCGCGACCGCGCCTGCGGCACGCTGATGCCGGCGCGCCGGGGCGCCGTCATGAACCACGCCGAGATCCAGAGGACCCACAGGCCCATCGCACCGCCGAAGTGGGCCACCGCGACCGGCGGCGAGCGCAGCGTGAGCACCGTCGCGATGCCGAGCACGATCTGCGCTGCCACGAGCAGCGGCGCGACCAGCGTCAGCGTGCGCAGCGAGGCCCAGCCCCTTGCCGCGCGGAATACCCGGATCGCGGCGATCGTGGTCACGACCGCGACGAGGCAGCCGAAGCCGCGATGCACCATGTGCAGGCGCTGGACCGCGGACTCGGGGAACCACGCTCCGCGGATGTTGCACGTAGGCATGCCGACGCATGCGAGCGCCGCCCCGAGGTGCCGCACGAGGGCGCCGAGGAGGAGCTGGACCATCACCATGCCGAGCGCGATCGCGATCCATCGGCGCGCGTTGCCGAGCTCGGCGCGGCGGTGGTCGTGGCTCTCGAGCTCGACGACGCTGGGCTCGGGCCGCGTGCGGAACGCGGTGTACACGAGCGTCGCGAAGTACGTGAGCGCGACGCAGAAGTGACCGGTCGAGACGTACCAGGGCAGCTTGAACGCAACGGTGGTGGCGCCGAGCGCTGCCTGCAGCGCGACGAGCCCGCCGAGCGTCCACGCGAGCTTCGTGAGGTGCGGCCGGCGCCGGATCAGCAGGAACGTGAGCAGGATCTGGAGCAGCCCGACCGTCTCGGCGGCGAGGCGGTGGCCGTGTTCGTACAGCACGCCCCCGACGAGCGGCGGAAAGAACTGGCCGTTGCAGACAAACGTCGGCTCCTTGCACGCGAGGCTGGACCCCGTCGCGTTGACCGTGCCGCCGATCAGCAGCAGCACGAACGTCGCAAAGGCGACGACCTTGGTCAGACGGTGCTCGAGCATTAAGAACTCCTGAGGGTGGGTATCACAGTTGGATGCCGCGAGCGGACCCGGCGATGGCGCTGCGACACAACACCGCCCGCCGCTGTCGCCGCGCCCCGGGGCCGAGGTCCGACCTTCGCCAGATTCACCACCTTTCGCTGTGATTCCGGAGGCCTAGTTTGCGCCACTGACTCGCCTCGCTGATGAACCGGGTGCCGCGAGTTGCCGCGAGTTGTCGTGACGACAGGCGGTCCGGATGGCTAGGGTGGCCGGAATGACCCACCAGACCTCCGCGACGGCGGTGACCGTGGCCGTGATCGCACTAGCGCTCGGCGGCTGCACGGTCGACGGCGTGTACGTCTCGCGCAGCCAGCAGCACGGTGGTCCGGTGAACCCGGCGACCGCGAGCTGCGAGCAGCGCTGCGCCGCCCAGTTCCCGGGGCCAGCCACGGGGTATCCGGCGTGCCTCGCACGCTGTCCCGACGTCGCCTTCGTCGAGGAGGCGGTCTGCGCGCCCGCCCACCAGTCGCTGTGCGTCCCGGATTCGCATAGAAGCAGTCGCCGGACGAAATTCGCGGTCGTGGCCGCGGTCGGCGGCGTCGCGACGCTGGCGGCAGGGGTATTCATCGAGATCGTGTGGCTCCTGGCCTCCTGGTGACGGTGCCGGACGGGGCGATTCGAGCCCGCGCAGTCCGGTGAGCCCGATCCGGCAGGGAATCCGGTACGCTACGACGCCGGCAGCATGAGCGAGTGGATCGAAACGACCTCGATCGGGACCCTCAAGGCCGAGGACCTTGCCAAGAAGGACGAGGTGTTCCGGTACAACCGGTACCTCTACCGCACGTCCGGGACGCACCTCGCGAACGGCGGCATGGGCAGCGTGTACGAGCTCGATCGGCGCGACGACGACACCGGCGCCGAGGAGCGCGTGGTCGGCAAGGTCTTCCACTCGAGCTACCTGCACCAGCTGCGCACCGACGAGATCACGCGGCGCGACCACCACAACAACCTCGCCGCGATGGCGCGCATCGCCGCGATCGAGCACCCGAACATCCTGCCGACGTACGTGTCGGCCCCGATCGCCGACAACTACCTGTTCATCACGCCGCGCATGGGCGTGACCCTTCTCGAGGCGATCCAGAAGCACGAGCTCACCCCGCGCGCGCGCACGAAGCTGCTCGTCCAGGCGCTCGATGGGCTCGCGACGCTGCATGCCGCGCGGCTCGTCCATCGCGACTTCACGCTGCGCAACATCCTCGTCGACGATGGCGCCAACGTCGCCTACCTGTTCGACTTCGATCTGTCGATGTCGCTCGACGATATCGGCAACCAGACGTACCGCAACTACTACAAGGGTCGCGTGTTCGGGTCACCGGGCTGGTCCGTCGCCCCCGAGACCATCGACCAGTCGCTGATGGACAGCCACATCAACACGTCGCTCGACATCTACGCGATCGGCGGCGCGCTGCACGGCCTGTTCACCGACCAGCTGCTCTACGGACCGGCCGACGATATGTGGGCGCTGCTGATCCGCATCGCCGAGGGCGTCGTTGTCGGCGGGCGCAGCAAGGTGTTCTACCCGGAAGGCTTCCCGCAGATGCTGCGCGGGCCCCTCGAGGGCTGTCTCGAGCGCGATCCGGCGCAGCGCTTCCCGTCGGTGCAGGCCGTGGTCCAGGAGCTGCGCGGCATACTGCGCGAGCTGCCCGACGAGCGCGCGCGCGTCGCCCGCAAGGGGACGGAGACGGGGAGCATCGTGCTGCGCAAGTCGCGCGAGATGGCCTCCCAGAGCGCCGATCCCAGCATCACCGACGAGGTCCTGCAGGGGGCCGCGCTTGCCGTGAACGAGTGGGGCTACAGCGTCGAGCGCAGCCTCGGCCGCGTCCGCGGGCATGCCGTGTTTCTCGCCTCGCCGCGCGCCGACATGGTCGCGGACGGGTCGTTTCCCGATGCGAACATCTTCCCGAAGCTCGTCACGGTGATCGACCTGACGAAGACCGCGGACCCTCGCAAGTTCGTCGAGGACTGGCAGCAGTACTTCTGGCCGATCCTGAAGCGCGTCCGCCAGGGCCTCATGACGTCGCTGCACAAGGTGATCTACGACGCGAACACGTCGTCGCTCCTCCTGTTCACCGAGTACGTCGACGAGCCGCGCTTCGGCGATCGCATCGCGGAGCTCGATCTGCACGTCGACGGCGCGCTCGCGCTCGGGTTCGTCGTGATCCGTCAGGTCGCAGCGCTGCACGAGCACGGCATGGCGCACCACAACATCTCGCCCGGCGCGCTCCTGTTCAAGGGCGCGGCGGCGACGCGCATGGTGATGCCCGCGATGATCGGCCTCGTCGAGCCCGCGATGGGGGCGGAGGCCATGGCCGAGGATTGCCGCGCGCTCGCGGGGATGATCCTGCAGTGGCTGCGGCCCACCCGCGTGGCGGGACTCAACGTGAAGATCAAGTCGATCTTCGAGGGGCTCCGCAGCAAGCTCTCGTCGTGGGCGTTCGACAAGCAGCTGCGGCCGCCCGCAATCAGCGAGCTCATGCAGGCGCTCTCGGATGGGCTCTCCCTCGTCGACTTCAACTTCTCCGTGCTGCGCGACTCCGGCGGCGACCTCGAGGAGTACAGCCTCCTCCTGATCAGCCTTCGGCTCTATCACCTGCTGTGGCCAGCGCAGTCGACTCCGGTGCCCCGGCCGTCACAGCCCCAGATCGCGCGCCGGCAGTGAGTGTGAAGTAGAACGTCGCGCCCTCGCCGACGATGCTCTCCGCCCACACCCGGCCCCCGTGCCGCGCGACGATGCGCTGGACCAGCGCGAGCCCGACGCCGGTGCCCTCGAACAGAGCCTCGTCGTGCAGCCGCTGGAACGGCACGAACAGGCGGTCCGCGTCATCCGCCGCGAAGCCCACGCCCGTGTCGCGCACGAAGTACACCGGCGGCGACGCGAGCACGCATCCGACCGTGATGCGTGCGCCGGGCTTGCCGCGCGAGAACTTCACCGCGTTCGATATCAGATTCCACCACACCTGCTTCACGAGCGACGCGTCGACGATGGCGGGCGGCAGCTCGAGCACCTCGACCGCAGGATGAGCGCCGGGTCCCGCGGTCGCGAGCACCTCGACGAGCGTGTCGGTCGCGAGCTCGCGCATGTCGACGCTCCGGCGCGTCATCGGCCTGCGCACGGCCTTCGAGAGCTCGAGCAGGTCCGCGAGCAGCGCCGACATGCGATTGCCACGCGCCTGGATCGTTGCGAGGTGCGCGCGCGCTGGTTCGGGCAGCGTCGCGCCGTAGTCCTGCATCAGGATGTCCGCGAACCCGCGGATCGCACGCAGCGGCGCGCGCAGATCGTGTGACACCGAATAGGTGAACGCCTCGAGCTCCGCGTTCGCGGCGGAGAGTGACGAGGTGCGCTCGTCCACGCGCTGCTCGAGCGACTCGTTCAATCGTTGCAGGGCGGCCGCGGAGCGCGTCCGTTCGGTCACGTCCGCGAGCGTCAGGACGACGAGCTTGCTGCCGTCCGCTTGCTCCACGAGCGTGCCGCCGTAGCTGAAGACCCGCGTCCACGTGATGTCGAGCCGGCGGAGCTGCAGCTCGAGGTTGTGCAGCTTCTCGCCCGCCACGATGCGCGCCATGGGCCAGCGCTCGAAGGGCACCACGGCTCCGTCGAGCGTGGAGAGCTCCATGATCGCCGTGAACGTGGCGAGCGAGTGCTCCCACTCGTGCGAGCTGGCGAAGCCGTGGAGCTCGAGGGCGGCCGGGTTCCAGTGGAGCAGCTGGCCGTCGGGGAGCCCGATGATCACGCCCTCCGTCATCACCTCGATCACCGACGACAGCCGCGCCTGGCTCCGCTCGAGCTGGCGCGCCGCGCGAGCGCGAACGATGAACTGTCCGATCTGCAGACCGATCGAGGCGTAGACCGCGTCGAGCTGCGCGTCGATCGGCTCGGAGCTCTCGGTGCTCAGCTCGATGCTACCGAACGTGGCCCCGCCCTGCGAGATCGGGAACGCCAGCGTGGTCGGTCTCATCGGTTGCGCGTGGCCCCACTCCGCGACCACGCGCTGCTGGTCGCTCGCGGGGTCGACGAGTCGCAGCTTCGCGTGGCTCCACCGGCCGGCGCTGCAGAGCTGCCCGAGCAGCGATCCCGCGATGTCCTCGAGCGAGCGCGCGGTCGAGAGCAGGGCTGCGATCGACAGCTGGATATCCACGCGCCGCTCGGCGCGGCGCCGCTCGGTGACGTCGAGGATCATCGAGAACATCGCGGGCTCGCCCTCGAATTCGATGAGATTCGTCGAGTACTGGATCCACCGGCGCTCGCCGGCGACGGTCTTGAGCCACGTCTCGGCGCCGCGCACCGGGCGACCTTTCGCGAGGTCGTGCGAGATCCGCTCTCGGAGCTCCTGGTCGAACACGCCCAGCTCGCGAATGTCGGCACCGATCAAGCGATCGCGCGTGAGCCCAAGCAGCTCGCAGAAGCGCGCGTTGGCGTCGACCGTCATCCCCGTGCGCACGAGCGTGATCAGGATCGCGAGCGGACTCTCGTCGAAGACGATCCCGAATCTCGACTCCACGCTCCGGCCAGTATCACTCGTCCACGAGCGACGTGGGGTCCTCCGGCCACGCATGACGTGGGTAGCGGCGCATGAGCTGGTTCCGGAGCGCCGGGTAGTGCCGGGTCCAGAACCCGGGCAGGTCCTGGGTCACCTGAAGTGCGCGCTGATTCGGCGCGAGCAGGTGCAGCACGAGCGGCACGGTCCCATCACCGACGGCGGGGGCCCGGGCCAGCCCGAAGAAGTCCTGCAGGCGCGACGCGAGCCACGGGGACTGCTCGAGGGAGTAGGTGATCGCGGCGCGCTTCCGGCGAGGCAAGGACAGGTGGGTCGGCGCGAGGCGATCGACGAGCTGGCGATGCGGACCCAGCGAGGCATCGAGCAGGGCGAGGAGGCTCGCGGCACGCAGCTCCGCGAACGAGATGGCGCCCTCGCAGGCGCGGCCGATCACCTCGGCGAGGGCATCATCGGTGGGCGCGACGAGGCCCGACTTCGGCGCCACGCGCGCGGCCAGCGTCACCCGCGCGCGCCACTGGTCGAGGGCGGCGCGGTCGACGAACTGATCGAGGCCGGCCGCGATGGCATGCCGGGCGAGCAGGGCAGAGGCGGGGACCCCCGCACGGCGGGCGCCCTCGACATCGCGCGTCTCGTCGATCGCGAGGTCGTCGTAGAGCATCTGGGTGACGCGCTCGACCCGCTGCTTGCTCGCGTTCCACACCAGCTCGTCGCGCTCGGTGACGCGGTCGAGATAGAGATCCAGGAGCCAGGACGCCTCGATCGCGCTCGCTCTCCGGATCTGCACGCGCGCGCCCGCGCCCCGGGCGCCGAGATCCGCGACGTCGACGGCCACCATCAGCTCGGCATCGATCACCGACGACGTGGGGGCGAGCGTGCCGCTGCCGCCACCCGCGAACACGATCTCCGCCGACCGTGGCGCGCGCCGCTTGCCGACGCGATCGGGGAAGCCGGCGAGGATCGCGATCTGGAGCTCGCGGTCGAGGTCGGCGTCGGTCGCGGGCACCCGCACGTCGTGGGTGGCGATGCGCGCGATCTGCTTGGCCGCGCGATCGGCGGCGTGGGCGGTGCCGATGTCGAGGTTGTCGCGGCGCAGGCGATCGGCGCGCAGGCCGTGGCGCCGCGCATCGAGGAGCGCGTCCAGATCGTCGATGAGGTCGGAGGGCGAGGTCATCGATGGCCCGGCGTCGC
>JAYSYE010000422.1:0-4229 GCA_043716635.1 Deltaproteobacteria bacterium
GGGCCGATCCGGACGTTCATGGCCGCGCGGTGGTTCGGGATCCCGGTGCCCGCGCGCTTCCGGGTCGTGCTGCACGGGACGGAGGCGGTGAAGCTCGCCGGCAGTCGCATCACGCGCGGTGCGCTGAGCGCGCTGCTCGCGAAGGCCGAGCGCATCGTGTGCGTGTCGCAGTTCACGCGGGCCCAGCTGCTCGCGCGGTTGCCGGCGCTCGCCGCGACCACCACGGTCTCGCACGCAGCACCGCGGACGGATCTGGAGGTGCCGCCGGCGTCCGCGCGGTTGCCGCACGATCCGCGCGAGCTCGTGCTCCTCACCGTCGGCCGGATCGGCCCGCGCAAGGGGCAGCTCGCCGTGATCGAGGCGATCGGCAAGCTGCCCGCGGAGCTCCGTGCGCGCGTCGTGTACCGGATCGCGGGCCAGACGAACAACACGGTGTACCGGACGTGGCTGCGCGCGACCGCGGCGATGAAGGGCGTGCGGCTCGAGCTGCTCGGCAAGGTCCCCGATGCCGCGCTCCGCGACGAGTACGCGCGCGCGGACGTGTTCGCGATGACGTCGAAGGAGTTCCGCGGCAGCGTCGAGGGCTTCGGGCTCGTGTACCTCGAGGCGGGACTGTTCCGACTGCCGGTGCTCGCGCACGATACGGGTGGCGTGTCGGATGCCGTGGTCGATGGCAAGACGGGCTTTCTGGTGCAGCCAGATGATCGCGACGGGCTCGCGGCGGCCATCCGGCGGTTCGCGGAGGACCCGGCGCTGCGCACGACGATGGGGCAGGCGAACTTCGACTGGGCCGCGAGCTTCTCGTGGGCGCGACTCGCAGAAGGAGTACTCGGATGACGATGGCCACCGCGATGTCCACCTGGTTCTGGCGGGGCGCCTACGAGTGGCGGACGTGGCGCAAGCGCGACCACGAGCCGGAGCTCCGCATCGTGGCTGCGCTCGTCGACCCGCAGCGCGTGGCGCTCGATATCGGCGCCAACCGTGCGCTGTACACGACGGTCCTGCGCCGGCTCGCGCGCAAGGTCCACTCGTTCGAGCCGATGCCGCACCTCGCTGCGCGCCTGCGGTCCGCGTTCCCCGACGTCGAGGTGCACGAGGTGGCGCTCTCGAACACGAGCGGCGAGGTGAAGCTGCGGCTCCCCGGCACCAACACGTCGTGGGCCACGATCGAGCCGCACAACAAGCTGGAGAAGGCGCGCGGCGAGCTGCGCGAGGTCACGGTACGCATGGCGCGGGTCGATGACTTCCCACTCGCGCCGGTCGGCTTCGTGAAGGTGGATGTCGAGGGCCACGAGATCGCGGTGCTCGAGGGCGCGCACGACCTGCTCGCGCGCGATCGGCCCGTGCTGCTCGTGGAGCTCGAAGAGCGGCACACGCCGAACGCGCTCGGCAACGCGGGCGCCCTGCTCGCGCCGCTCGGCTACGCCGGCTACTTCCTCGACCGTGTCGACGCCCGCGATGTGCTCCGACCGCTGTCGCAGTTCGATGCGGCGCGCGATGCGTCGCCGACGCACGTGTCCGAGAAGGGCAAGATCGGTCGCTACATCAACAACTTCGTGTTCCTCCCGAGCACGACGGCAGGCGGAGTCACGGAGCGATTGCGCGCGAGCGGCGTCACGGTGGAGTGAGGCCGGGGCCGGGGCGGGTGCTCGACGCGCTGAATGGCAGGCGTTAAGGTTCGCGCCGTGATGCTCCGCACCGCCGGTATCCTGCTCGTCCTCGCTGCGTGCAGCACCACGGCGGCGCGCGCGCCCGCGGCGGCTCCCGTGTCTCCGGCTGCCCCACCGGTGGCGCCGACGGCGGCGCGCCACGAGCCGCCCGCACTGAGCGGGATCTGGCTCGGAACGCTGCAAGCAGGAGGGAGCGGGCTACGGATCCAGCTCCACCTCGATCTCGCGCCCGCGACCTGTTCGCTCGATAGCCTCGATCAGCACACGTCGGGGATTCCCTGCGACCACGTCGTGGCCTCTGCGACCGCGCTGTCGCTCGAGGTGCCAGCGGTCCACGGCACCCTGACGGGAGCCGTCTCCGCCGACGGCAACACCGTGACGGCCACGTGGACGCAAGGAACCGCCGCGATCCCGGTGATCCTGACGCGCCAGGCCGCGGCACTCGAGGCGACGAAGGTGGCGACCGATCCGGCGATGCCGGCCGTCGACGTCGATCAGATCCAGGCGGTGATGGACAAGGATCTCCAGCGGGTCCTCGCGGGCGAGCTCGCACCGGCGACGGGCATCGGCGTCACGATCGGTGTGGTCGAGCACGGCGTGCGCAAGGTCTTCAGCTACGGCGCTGCGAAGCCCGACTCGGTCTTCGAGATTGGCTCGATCACGAAGACGTTCACCGGACTCATGCTCGCTCAGATGGTGCAGCAGAAGCAGGCACGGCTCGACGAGCCGGTCCGCGCGCTGTTGCCGAAGGGCACCGTGGCCGCCCCCGCGTCGGGCGCGGAGATCACGCTGCTCGACCTCAGCACGCAGCGCTCGGGGCTGCCGCGCCTACCCGACAACATGACGCCTGCGGACGCGACCAATCCGTACGCCGACTACGACGCGAAGGCCCTGTACGCGTTCATCGCGAGCCACGGCGTCGCCATGCCCGCGAGGCCCGACTTCGGCTACAGCAATCTGGGCGTGGGCCTCCTCGGCCAGGCGCTCGCCGATCGCGCGGGGACCACGTACGAAGCGCTCGTGCGGCGAGAAGTGACAGGACCACTCGGGATGAAGGACACGGCGATCACGCTCACGGCGGCGGTCCGCAAGCGCTTCCTCGCCGGCCACGGCGCTGGCCGGAGCCCACAGCGCGCGTGGGACTTCGCCGCGCTCGTCGGTGCCGGCGGGCTCCGCTCGACGGCTGCCGACATGCTCACGTTCCTCGACGCCCAGCTGCACCCGGAGCACGTGAAGGGGATCACGTCCGAAGCGAGAACGCTGGCGGCAGCGCTCGTTGCCTCGCACCAGGTTCGCGGCGAGGCTGGCGGTGGGATGCACATCGCTCTCAACTGGTTCCGCAGCGACGAGACGGGGAGCTACTGGCACAACGGCGCGACGGGCGGGTTCAGCTCCTTCGCGCTGTTCGACCCAAAGCGAGACTTCGCGGTGGTGATCCTGGTCAATCGGTCGGTCGACGACGGCGCGTTCGCGGACGAGCTCGGCAAGCACCTCGTGCAGCGCCTCACCGGAGCTCCGGCGGAGTCGCTCGCGCGCTGAGGGATGCTCTGTAGCTTCTAGAACGACCATATCCGAAGTTGAGGTTCAGCAGCGGGTACACGGCTCGACGCTTCGCGGTGCCTCCATTGGCGTCGGCATGCACCAACGCAAATTCGGCGCCGGCCTGGATGACCGCGGTGAATCCAATCTTGGTCAGGAACTTCCAGCCGAGGAACGGGCCGGCCGCGAGCCAGGCGGCGGTCGCCGAGCTGTCGATGTCGACGTTCCCGAGGTGCAGGTAGATCGCCTCGACGCCCGCGTGGAGCCCCGAGAACGGGCGGAAGAAGTAGTACATGCCCTGCAACCCGCCCTCGACGACGGTTGCCGTGAGCGGCGGATTGTCCTGGCTGACCCGACCGACGCCGAGGATCCCGGCCACGCCGACCTGGGGCGCGACGTTCGCCTCGACATTGATCTCGACGACCGGGAGGACGAGGTGCAGCGCCATTGCGGACCGCCAGCCCCTCGGCGTCGCTCGATAGGACCCCGACCGGAGCTCGATCGCGGCTCTTTCGCGCCGTTGCGCGCCGTCGCGTCTCAGGGGCTCGGCGCGGGCGCGGGCGTCGAGCCCTGCGTGCACGGCTGATCGTCGTCGACGAGGTAGCGCACCGTGTTCGGCTCCCTCGACACCTGTTACGGGGCAGGCCTGATGATGGGCGACGCGACCGCGTGAGCGATGGCAACTACGAAGGCCGCGGTAGTCGCGGCACCGCGATGGTCATCACGGCGTGATGCGCGGCGCGCAGGATCGCGATGGTCAGCGATCTCGTTCGCGGGTGTCGGCCTCGGTGACGCGGCTGACTACATCGCGCTCGACGATCTTGCGCTTCTTGCGGACCGTCTCGCGGAGCGAGGCCGCGGCGAGGCGGTCGAGATCGCGCATCGCCCCGCCCGTTGCCTCGTGCAGCAGCACGATGGCGTCGCTGGCGAACACCTCGCGCGGACAACCTGCGCGCTCCATGCGCATGCGCAGGTACTCCGTGGTGTCGTCGGGCGTGAGCGCGCTGATCTCGAGCCGGT
>JAYSYE010000423.1:0-4213 GCA_043716635.1 Deltaproteobacteria bacterium
TCTGCGCCAGGCGCGGCGGTGCTGGCCGTGGCCTCGCGCGGGGGCGGAGCGGTCGGCCGCGCCACGCGAGAGCGGGGGAGCGTGCTCGGAGGCACCGGCGCGCTGGTGCCGTTCGCCGAGATGCTGCCTTCGCTCCCGCGAGGGCGGGTGACCAGCGCCCGGAGCGGTGCCGCGGCCAGGATCAGCTCCAGCTCGCGCCCCCCGGTGGTCGGGTCGATCGGTACGATCGCGGCATCGAGCTTGGACAGCGCGAGTGCCAGGATGACGAAGTCCGGGACGTTACCGAGCATCAACCCGACCCAGGCACCCTCCTTGATGCCCATGCTATTGAATTCTTGTGCGCGACGGTCCACGCGATGGAGAAGGCCGCGCCACGACAAGTAGTTGTCGCGATAGACAACCGCCTTGTTGTTGCCCTGGGCCTTCGCGGCTCTTTTCAGCCAGTCGTAGAGCAGGGTCATGGATCTCCGCTCGGGTCACGACCCAAGCAAGGACACTGTAGCAGGCCGACCCCGAATGCTCAACCTATGGAACCGGCTTGATTTAATCCGGGTTCCACGTGTAGCAAGGCACCCATGAGCGCAGCCCCGCGGGCGGTCGAGCTGCTCCCCGAGCCGATCGAGGAGCCGGCTGGCAGCGATGCCGACGGCTTCGCGCTGCTCGAGGCGATCCGCCGGCGCGTCGATGACCAGGCGACGCTGGGGCGCAAGACGCAGCAGCAGGTGGTGCAGCTGGCGGAGTCGATCGGGGCGCTCGTGGAGGTGCAGCGGCGCCGGACGCGGTCGCTGAACCTGAACTCGTTCGTCGCGTATCTCATCTTCACGGTGCTGTGCGGTGCGGGTGCGTTCCTGTTGTACCGGGCGCGCTCGAGCGAGCTCGTGGTGGCGCGGGTGCAGGCCGAACGTGCGCGCGACGCGGCGGTCCGGGAAGCGGACGCAGCTCGGACCGCGGCGACCGCACGGGCGGGCGCGGATGCCGCGGCGTGGAGCGTGTGGGAGCTGCTCGAGGCAGGCCATCGGCCCGAGGCGGCGGCGAAGCTCGATTCGCTCGCGGCGGTACCGCTGTCGCGCACCGAGCGCGCGGTCCTCGCGGCGAAGGCGCACGAGACGCAGGTGGCCGATGTCGACGCGACCGTGAAGGCAGCCGCCGCGGCGCTCAAGCAGGGCAAGTTCATGGAGGTGATCGCGCCCCTCGAGGCCGCGCTCGTCGTCGCGCAGGGCGGTCCGAAGGCCGGGGTCATCGAGTATTATCTCGGCATCGCCTGCTCGAAGGCGGGTCAGCTCGACCGCGCCGTGCAGCACTTCAAGGTGGCGGTCGTCGCCGATGCCGAGCACGACGATGCCCGCTTCTACCTGGCGTCGGCGCTCGACCGCGCCAAGCAGCCCGCGGAAGCGCGCGCGGAGTACTCGAAGTTTGCGGGTGCGCATCCAGGGTCGCCCTATGCGGGGTTCGCGGCCCGCCGCGCGGCGGTGCTCGCGAAGACGGCGGGCGCCGCTGCGCCGGGCGTCGGGAGCGCGGGCGGTGCCGGCGGTGCCGGCGGTGCGGGCGCACGGCCCGCGGTCGACGTGCCGCCGTCGGGTCGCGGGGCGCCCCCGTCGTCGCCCCGCCGCCGACCCGTCAGGCAGGTGTCGCCAACCCGGCAGTGCCTGGGGGCGGGACCGGGGGCCGCCGGTGCCGTTTTGACACGTGTCATCAGGACGTCATCGCATTCCGCGGAGTTGCGACCGCGATCGCCGTGGTCCCGCCTTTGCTCCTCTCGGGACCATGAACCGACGCAGCGACGCCATGCCGATCACCAAGCTCGGGTTCACCTGCTTCCGCCTCGAGCGCTACGCCGACGGTCACCGCATGGTCGCGGTGCGCCGCCGCGGCACCACGCTCCGGATGGGCGCGTTCGAGCGCTCGCCCTGAATCGCCGATCCGGGCTACGTTCGGCGCCGTCATGGGACGTGCCTTCGAGAAGCGCAAGCACACGATCTTCAAGCGGATGGATCGAGTCGCGAAGCAGTTCACCAAGATCGGCCGGGACATCGCGATCGCCGTGAAGAGTGGTGGGTCGAACCCCGACGGCAACCCGTCGCTGCGGCGGATCCTCGTGAACGCCCGCGCCGTGAACATGCCGAAGGAGCGGATCGACGGCGCGATCAAGAAGGCGAGCGGCGAGGGTGCCGCGAGCTACGACATCGTCGTCTACGAGGGCTACGCGGCGCACGGCATCGCCGTGCTCGTCGAGACGGCGACCGACAACGTCACGCGCACCGTCGCGAACATCCGCAGCGGCTTCAAGCGTAACGGCGGCAACATGGGGACGTCGAACAGCGTCGCGCACATGTTCCAGCGCCAGGGTGTGTTCCGGCTCGCGCCCGACGGGATCGACCGCGACGCGATCGAGCTCGAGCTGATCGATCACGGGCTCGTCGCGCTGGAGGACGGGGAGGGCGAGAAGGGCGAGCCGCAGCTGGTCGTGCGCACGGCGTTCACCGACTTCGGGTCGATGTTCGCCGCGCTCGAGGCGCGCAAGCTGACCGTCGTGTCGACGGGCGACGAGTACGTGCCGCTCACGCCCACCGAGCTGCCAGAGGCGCACACCGACGAGGTCCTCGAGCTCGTCGCCGCGCTCGAAGAGGACGACGACGTGCAGAACGTCTACACGACGCTCGCCTGATCCAGGAGGAACAGCGTGGCCATGGGGAGGTGGGGGGTGAGATGCCTGCCGAACTATTGCCGCACTCCGGGGTCGCTGCCAGCATCCGCACACCACCATGCCCATGACGAAATTCCAGGTGACCGTCGGCGACCACGTCTTCCTGCTCGGCAACGATGAAGAGATCGGCGCCGTGCGCGTGGTCCACAAGGATCACCTGACGATCTACGTCGAGAACGCCGGTGACTTCGAGATCCACGGCGAGCAGATCCAGTCGGTCCACGACGGCAAGGTCGTGCTGGATCCGGCGAAGGTCGAGCCCGGTCTCATCGAGGCCGCGAAGCACGCGCACGACAGCGAATCGCGATAAGCAGGGGCATGACGAGCCCGGCGAAGGCTTCACGCGTCCAGCGCGTGGCCGGACTGGCAGTCCTCGTGGCGGCGCTCGGCTACTTCGTCGACATCTACGATCTGATCCTCTTCGGGATCGTCCGCGTGAAGAGCCTCGAGTCGCTCGGCGTGGCCGAGGCTCAGCGCATGACGACGGGGCTGCACCTGCTGAACGTGCAGATGATCGGGCTCCTGATCGGTGGCGTCATGTGGGGCGTCATCGCCGACAAGCGCGGGCGCCTGTCGGTGCTGTTCGCGTCGATCATCACGTACTCGGTCGCGAACATCGCGAACGGGTTCGTCCACACGCTCGGGCAGTACGAGGTCGCGCGGTTCGTGGCGGGCATCGGGCTCGCCGGCGAGCTCGGCGCGGGCATCACCCTGGTGAGCGAGCTGATGACGCGGGAGCGGCGCGGCTGGGGCACGACGCTGGTCGCGTCGGTCGGCATCGTCGGCGGGGTGGTCGCGGGGCTCGTCGGTGGCGCGGTGCACTGGCGCACGGCCTACTTCATCGGCGGCGGGCTCGGCATCGCGCTTCTCGCGCTGCGTATCGGCGTGGTCGAGAGCGGGATGTTCGATCAGACCCGCGGCCGAGACGGGGTCCGGCGCGGGGACTTCTTCCACCTGTTCCGCACGTGGCGGCGGGCGCTGCGCTACGTGGCCGTGATCGTGGTCGGGATGCCGATCTGGTACGTGGTCGGGATCCTGATGACGCTCGCGCCCGAGCTCGGCAAGGCCCTCGGGGTGACGCCCGTGCCGACGGCCGGCAATGCGCTGCTGTTCTGCTACGCGGGGCTCGCGGTCGGCGATCTCGCCGCCGGCGTGACCAGCCAGCTGCTGCGGTCGCGGAAGCGCGCCATTGGCATCTTCATGACGATGACGATCGGGGCGCTCGCGTTCTACTTCACGCAGCGCGGCGGCTCGTCGCGGACGTTCTACGTCGGGTGTTCGCTGTGCGGGTTCGCGACGGGGTACTGGGCCGTATTCCTCGCGAGCGCGGCCGAGCAGTTCGGGACGAACCTCCGCGGCACGGTGGCGACCACGGCGCCGAACTTCGTGCGGGGCGCGGTGCCGCTCATGACGCTCGCCTACAAGGCACTCGCGCCGGGCAGCGGCCTCGTGAACGCGGCCATCATCGTCGGCATCGTGGTGATGGCGGTGGCCGCCGCGGCGCTCGTC
>JAYSYE010000424.1:0-4189 GCA_043716635.1 Deltaproteobacteria bacterium
GTACGGGCCGCTGATCAAGACCACCTCCGTGCTCGGCGTCGCCGGTCGCCTGCAGGTGTCGGAGGGGATCGTGCACCTGATCGCCGACTCGGTGTTCCGTCCCGACCTCTCCCGATCCGTGATCGAGGTCGGGAGCCGCGACTTCCACTGACCGCTCGATTCCGGCCCCCCGCGCTCGCCCGCGCACGCGGGCAATGCGACCGTGCCCGATGCGCAACGAAACCATCCTCGGAGCTCTCGCCGACTGGCCGCTCGCCCAGCGCATCGCCAAGCTCGTCGCCCTGCCAGCCGAGGCCTATCGCGTGCCGGTGTACCAGGCGGTCGGCACCAAGGCTCACTGTGCGAAGGTCGAGACCTTGGTGTTCCGGCGAGCGGAGCCGCTCCCGCCTGCGCTCGAGGGCGCCGCCAACGACACCTTCCTCGGATTACTCGAGGCCTGCGCGTCGCTGTGCGGCGGGTCGATCGAGGAACGCGATACCAGCTTCGGCTTCCACGGCAGCGCCACGCCAGCGCAGGTCCGCGCCGATCTTGCGAAGTCGTTCGACGTACTCACGCCGGTCGAAGCCCTGGCCGCGCGCACGTTGACACCGGGCGCCGCGCTCGACCGCATCGCGACCCGGCTCACGGATGCATCCATGCTCGAGCGCCGGGCCGTCCGTGCGTTCCTGGAGGGTGGACCATTCATCGATGCTCTCCTCGGTATCGATGCGTTCGTGCTGTCGAGGGCAGTTGTCAGCGACTTCGAGTGCCTGGACGCTGTCAGCCGCCGCCTCCTGTTTCTCTGGACTCGCGTCGCCCAGACGAGCTCGTCGTCTCCGACGCCCCCGGCGATGCCCGAGCTCGGGTTCGATCGCTTCGGCGCGTGCGTCGAGGAGCTCACCGCAATGGGCGTCCACGGCGACGCTGCACTGGACTACACCCTCGTTCACCAGGCGCTGGCGTCGCGCTGGTGGCCGTCGACAGGCGTGTACGTGTGGGAGCGGCTGGCGGAGGATGCTCCAGGCTTCATCGAGCGCGTGCGGTCCGTGCCGCGCGGCGACGACAAGCTTGCCAGCGTGCTCATGTCGTTCGCGTGGCTCCCGAGTGGGCTGCTTGCGGCCGGCGGTGGCGAGCTCCTGCGCAAGGTGTGTTCGATGCCATCACTGGTCCCCGACCGCGCGTTCGCGCAACTCGTCGAGGACGATCAGGCGCGCGAAGCGCTGAAGCCGGTCCAGCGAAGCAAGCGGCCGCCGAAGGCCATGACGCTCGTCGTGAAGCGGGTCGCTCGCCAGCAGGATCGTCTCGTGCCACGCGAAGACGAAGCCGCGACCCGATCGCGGCTGGAGGCGCTCGGTCCCTCGGCGGCGGGTGCGGTCCGCGCGGCGGTTCCGACGAAGCCCCTCACGAAGACCGCTGCGAAGGCAACTGCGGCGAAGCGGGCAGCCGCCAGCGCCGTGAGGACACGCAAGGTGACCTCGGTCCTTCGTGAGCTGTCTCGCCTTGCGTCGGGACGGCGCGCGGTGCAGGCAACACCTGCTCAGCTCGCGTCGCTCACACGCCTCGCGGGCACGCTCCCGGCAGAGCTCGCGGCCTACTTCTCGTTCGCCGCCAACCCCGACGACGCGTTCTCGACGTCGGCGGACGTCGAACCGCTTCTCTCGCTCGCGGGCGCGATGCGAACCATGAAGGCGCTGCGCCGGTACGAGTTCCCCGAAACGCTCGTGCCCCTGCTCGACTACCAGGACGGGAACTTCGCCTGTTTCGACGTCGAGACCTCCCAGATGATGTTCTGGGACCACGAGACGCGGGGTACCAGCAAGCTCGCGCCCGACCTCGGCACCGCCCTCGAGCGGCTGCGGCTCCGGCCGTCGCGGGCCGCGTCGAAGAAGGCCCGTGTGGGGCCGGGGGCGGCGGGCTCGAAGCGACGCCGCTCCACCTCGTAAGGCGACGCTTGCGAGCCCGCCATGCGCTGCGACGCTGGTTGCTACGCGTTCGCTGCGGTCGCGGTCGGCGCGGGCGGCGCGGTTCGCTTCCACGCGTCGCTCGGCGGGGCCGAGGCTGACCGCGAACGGGATGATCATCTGCGTGACCGAGGAGCCGAGCCCGACGGCCACGCTCGCGCACGTGAGCAGCAGGACCGAGGGCGCGAGCGCGAACGCGAGCAGCGCGACCGCCGCACCGACGGCGGTGGACGTGATCACGAGGCGTCGCTCGCGCACGTCCCCGAGCGGAACGAGGAGCAGCATGCCGAGCGCGTAGCCGACCTGCGTGCCGACGAGCGCGGACGAGACGCCGGCGGCCGTGGTGTGGAAGTCGCGCGCCATCGCCTCGGCGAGCGGCTGTGCGTAATAGAGGTTCGCCACCGAGAACGCCGCGGCAGCAGTGAGGAACACCAGCAGCGGTCCGATGCGGGGCGCTGCCACGGTGCCGGCCGTGCGGGTGGTGGCTTCGGCCGCGGACAACGGCGGCAGTGTAGTGCGCATGGCACGGAAGCGGAGCCATCGCGTCACGCAGGCACTGCAGCCGCGCGTCCAGAGTGTCACGCACGTGATGAAGTGACGTCGGAGTCGCGATCACGGGGGAGCTTGTTGCCGTGCAGTCACGGAGCAGCGCGTGCTTCGACAATCACGGTCGCTAGGGTGCGCGGACATCCACCCAGGAGCCCACCCCGTGTTCCGACTTTCACGCTGCACCGCACCCCTCTCGCTCGTCGCGACGCTCCTCGCCGGGCTCTCCGGGCAGGCGCGCGCGGATGGCGCGACCTCGGCCCCGACGGCGGGTACGCCGGGCACCTCACCGACCACGCCGACGCCAACGGATCCAGCGAAGTCGCGCCCGACGCCGACGGCTCCCGACCTCACGACCCCGAACCAGACCCCGACATCGCCGACACCGCCGGCGCCGCCCGCGACCCCGCCGGCCAGCCCCGCGCCGAGCCCCCCGCCGACTCCGGGCGACCCGGCTGCGCCCGCGGCCACGCCGAGCGACGCGCCGGCGCCGGCTCCCGCCGCTCCGGTCGCTGCGCTCGGCACTCTCCGCGGCACGGTCACCGATGCCATCGCCGAGGTCGGCCTCGCCGGCGCGATCGTGCAGATCCGCGGCGCGAGCGGCGACCAGACGATCTCGACCGAGCTCGACGGAACGTTCAGCGCCCGCGTCGCGCCGGGGACCTATGCGGTGGTCATCGCGACGCCGGAGTTCCTCGAGACCACGACGCGCGTCACGGTCACCGTCGACAGCACGGCCACCGTCGACGTCACGCTCCAGCCGCTCCCGAAGACCGCGACCGGCGAGACCATCGAGATCGTCGGTACGATCGACACGCGCAAGGAGTCGGCCGTGCTCGCCGTGCGCCGCGCCGCCGCGACCGTCACCGACGCGATCAGCGCCCAGGAGATCTCGCGCACCCCCGACAGCAACGCCAGCGATGCGATGAAGCGCGTGGTCGCGGTCTCCGTCGTGGACGGCAAGTACGTCGCGCTGCGCGGGCTCGAGGGTCGCTACGTCACCACGCTCCTGAACGGCGTGATCCTGCCGAGCCCCGAGCCCGACCGCAACGCGGTGCCGCTCGACATCTTCCCGACGAGCCTGCTCGCGACGATGACGGTCTACAAGTCGTACTCCGCCGAGCTGCCGGGACAGTTCGGCGGCGGCACGCTCGCCATCGCGACCAGCTCGTTCCCGACCAGCTTCGAGATGCGCTTCGGCGTCTCGACGTCGGCGAACAGCACGTCGACCGGGCAGTCCGGACTCTCGAACGCGAACGCCTCGGGGATCGCGTCGTACCTCGGATTCGACAACGGCGCGCGCAAGCTCCCCGACGCCATCCCGCGCAACCAGGCCGTCCGCGGCATGGACCCCGCGCGCATGGAGCAGATCGGCGAGTCGCTCCCGAACGTGTGGACGCCGCAAGGCGAGACCGTCACTCCGAACCTCGGCCTCACCGCCACGGTCGGCGACTCCGGCAAGCTCGCCGGCAAGCGGGTCGGCTATCTCGCGACCGGCATGCTGCGCCACACGTTCGCGGTGCGCGAGGGCCAGACCGGCCGCACCTCGATCGTGGGTGGTCAGCTCCAGCAGATCGAGAACCTCGATTACGCCGTCGGCACCGCCGAGACCACGCTCGGCGCCCTCGGCAACGTGGGGATCGAGCTCGATGCGAACAACCAGTTGAACTTGCTCGGCCTGTACACGCACGTCGGCGAGGACG
>JAYSYE010000425.1:0-4162 GCA_043716635.1 Deltaproteobacteria bacterium
GCGTCGGAGGCCAGATACGCGACCGAGTGGGCAATGCCAGCGCGAACCGCGTCCGGGTGCGTGAGGTCCGGGGCACCGACTCTCGCGATGGCTTCGAGATCGATCATGCGGCGCGCATGGTATTGCCGGACCATGTTGAAACGCAGCAGCAATGTCACGTGGAAGGGTCCCGGCCAGCAGGGCACTGGCGTCATCACGACGCAGTCGGGCGCCTTCAAGGATCAGCCGTACGGGTTCAACACCCGGTTCGCGAGCGAGGACGGCAAGGCGGGGACGAACCCCGAGGAGCTGATCGCCGCCGCGCACGCCGCCTGCTTCTCGATGGCGCTCGCGTTCCAGCTCACGGGCGCGGGGAATCCGCCGACCCAGCTCGACACGAACGCGGTGGTCAGCTTCGACAAGGAAGGCGCCGGCTGGGCCATCAAGGGCATCGCGCTCGAGGTGACGGGCCAGGTCCCGGGCATCGACGACGCGAAGTTCCAGGAGCTCGCCAAGGTCGCCAAGGAGAACTGCCCGATCTCGAAGGCGCTCGCGGCCGTGCCGATCACGCTGACCGCCACGTTCAAGGCGTAGCGCGCGTCGCTAGGTGCGTCCGCGCCGCAGGCCCGCCCACGCCGCGAGCGTGTAGAGCGTGGCCTGCGCGGCGAGGAGCCTCGCCGAGGACGTGATCGGTTGCATCCTCGAGGCCGCGCGCGACGTCCAAGTCAGGTGCCCGAGGGACATACGATCCATCGCGCCGCGCAGGACCAGCGCCCCAGCCTGGTCGGGGAGGTCGTGCGCGCGAGCTCGCCTCAGGGGCGCTTCGAGGCGGGCGCCAAGGCGCTCGACCAGGCGCGACTCGACGGGATCGACGCGCGTGGCAAGCACCTGTTCTACCGGTTCACGACGCGGCGCGGACGGGGCCGGCCCATCGTGCTGCACGTGCACCTGGGCCTGGCCGGCAGGTTCCGGAGCTTCAAGGTGCCACCACCACCGCCGCGGGGTGCAGTCCGGTTGCGGCTCGTCACGAGCTCGCGGGTGCTCGACCTCAGCGGACCGCTCGTATGCGAGCTCGTGAGCGACGAGGCGCGCGAGGCGGTGCTCGACCGGCTCGGGCCCGATCCCCTCGTGCCGAACCAGCGCGCGTCGGCGCTGGCAGCCCGGCTGGGCCGCACGAAGATCGCGATCGGCGCGATGCTCCTCGATCAGTCGGTGATCGCCGGAGTCGGCAACGTGTACCGCGCCGAGATCCTGTATCTCGCGCGCATCGACCCGCGGCGGCCGTCGAGCTCGCTGCTGCCCGACGAGGTTCGCCAGCTCTGGGTGATCGCGCGGGCGCTCCTGCGCGCCGGCGTCGAGGTCGGGCGCATCGTCACCGTCGATGTGGCCATCCCGGGGATCGAGCGGCCCGGCGCCGGCGCGCCCGCGGGGCGAGGGCGGCACCGGCGGGTCTACGCGTACAAGCAGCCATACTGCCGGCGCTGCGGCGGCCTCATCGATCACGTGAAGCTCGGCGGTCGGCCCTGCTACTTCTGTCCGCGCTGTCAGGCGTAGGGCGCGCGGTGGCGGTGCTCTGCCGCCCGGCTGAACGTCAGCCCGCGTCGTCGTCGAACTCCCAGGGCGGCTCCATCGGCGCGAGGGTCGCGCGGTGTGCGGCGGCCGTCGCCCGGATCGCGACGAGCTCGCCGGGGGCCATGCGATCCAGGTGCCCGAGGAGGGTCCGCGTGCGCGGATTGCCCGACAGCCGCACGCGGTGCTGCGCGAGGAAGTCCCAGTACATCGCATTGTACGGGCACGCGTCGGGACCCGTGCGCTGCCCCGGGTCGAACTTGCACCGCGCGCAGGGCGCCTCGTCACGGATAGCCGCCGCCGTGCGCCCCTTGCTCGGCACGCCCGACTGGCGCTGGATGTACGCGGCGGAGGCGACGTACGGCTTCGTCGTGAAGGCGTCGGTGCCGAACATGCCCATCCCGACGACGTTCGGCAGCTCGACCCACTCGTACGCGTCGATGAACGCGGCCCAGAACCACTGCGAGACCGGGCGCGGGTCGAGCCCGGCGAGCGTCGCATAATTGCAGATCACCATCAGCCGCTCGATGTGATGCGTGTAGCCGGTGTCGCGCACGCTCTCGAGCGCATCGCGGAGGCAGCGCACCTCCGTCTGCTCGGGCTCCCAGAACGCAGCGGGTAGTGGCAGCGTGCCGCCGAGCTGGTTCGCCGTGCGCAGGCCCGGCATCAGGTGCCAGTACACGCCGCGGATGAACTCGCGCCAGCCGATGACCTGCCGGATGTAGCCCTCGGCGGACGCGAGCTCGATCCGGCCAGCGCGATACGCATCGCTCACGGCGGTGGCGACCTCGAGCGGGTGGAGCAGCCCCAGGTTCAGCGGCGCGGAGAGCAGGCTATGGAACAGGAAGCGCGCGTCGCTGCGGATCGCGTCCTCGTACTGGCCGAAGCGCGCGAGGCGGCCGCCCACGAAGTCGTCGAGCCACGCCAGGGCATCCGCGCGCGTGCACGGCCACCCGAACGGCTCCGCGGTCCCCCAGCGCCCCACGCGGTTCGCGAACCGAAGCGCGCTCTGCGTGATCGCGTCGGGCTCGACCCACGGGATCGCAGGGACCTCCACGCCGCGCGCGTGCCCCCGGTTCTCGGTGTCGAACGACCACTTGCCGCCCTCGGGCTTGCCCGCGCGATCGACCAGCAGCCCGAAGCGCCGCCGCATCTCGGGATAGAAATGCTCCATCCGCAGGATCTTCCGACCCTCGGTCCACCGTGCGAACTCCGCGCGCGTGATCAGGAAGTGGCCACCGGGGCCGCCGTCGGGCACGAGCTCGAGCGGGAGCTCGGCGGCAAGCTCCCGGAAGCGGCGATCGATCGCGTGCTCGCGAGGCTCCATCGCGACGAGTGCGGCCGGGCGGGCCCACGCCGCGAACTCCCGGATGCCGGTCGCGTAGTCATCGGCGACGCGATGCTCGACGCGAAAGCCGGCCGCGCGACGCTCCGCGACGAAGTGACGGAGCGCGGAGACGACGAGCGCGAGCTTCTGGCGGTGGAACGGCAGCGCCGCGGGCTTCGCGCGCGTCTCCAGCACGAGGAGCTGACCTGCATCCGGGGTCCGCGGAAACGCGGCGAGGCGGGCATCGAGATCCCACGGCAGCACGACCGTCACGCGCGTGAACGCCGGGCTGCCCGCTGGCGCGGGCTCGCTGGCAGGTCGCGGCTGCGGAACCGCCGCGGGCGCCGGCGGACGCTTGGATGCTCTGGTCACTGAGATGCTCTGCTCACGAGGCCTCTGCTCACGCGGGTTGGAGATCGCCGACGGTGCGGGCGTTACTTGCCGGTGAACGCGCCGGGGCGCCGCTGTCCGAACGCGCGCAGCCCCTCCTGCACGTCGTCGCTCTGCAGGAGCGGCTGGAGATCTGCCAGCAGCCGCGCCGCTGCGGACGCCTCCGTGGCGGGGAGCGCGCCGCGGGACGACGCCAGGGTGGCAAAGACTCCCAGCGGCGCCTGGGCGGCCACCACCTCCGCGAGCGCCGTCGCGCGGGCGAGTTGCTCGCCATGCGGCACGACCTCCTGCACGAGGCCGATGCGCAGCGCCTCCGCGGCGTCGAATTCATCGCCGGTGAGCAGCCACCGCATCGCGTTTGCCCAGCCGACCTCGCGCGGGAAGCGCACCGTCGCGCCCCCGACCGGGTAGATGCCGCGCTTGATCTCGATCTGGCCGAACCGCGTGCCCGCGGCCGCGACCCGGATGTCCGTCGCGAGCATCAGCTCGATCCCGATCGTGAAGCAGATGCCCTGCACGGCGGAGACGATCGGCTTCGACAGCCGCGGTCCGGTGAGGCCGAGAGGATCGACTCCGCCGTCCGGGATGCTCCAGCTCCCGCTGGCGAACACGGGCGTCCACTGCGGCAGGTCGAGCCCGCCCGTGAAGTGATCCCCCAGCGCATGCAGCACGCCGACCCTCAGCTCCGGGTCGCGCTCGAGCTCGCCGTACGCCGCGCAGAGCCCCGTCCACAGCGGCAGGTCGAACGCGTTACGCTTCGCGGGGCGGTCGAGGCCGATGAGGAGCACGTGCCCGCGCCGCTCGAGCTGGATCTGTCCCGTGGTCATGGGCGCGACACTAGCGCGCCGGCCCGCCGGACGGCCCCCGTCGTCGCCCCGCCGCCGACCCGTCAGGCAG
>JAYSYE010000426.1:0-35578 GCA_043716635.1 Deltaproteobacteria bacterium
CGCCGGGCGATGGTGCAGCCAGTTCGTGAGCACGTACTGGAGCGCGTTGCGCATCTGGGTCGGCTTCGTGATCGCCTTCGCGTGGTAGCGGTCCGCGAACACGGGCCCGCGTCGACCCAGCTTCGCGTTCAGTGACTTCGCGACCGAGATCGAGAACGCGCGCACGCCGTTCGAGAGCTCCACCCGCGAGTCGGCCTCGACGATGAGGTGGATGTGGTTGCTCTGGATGCTGAAGTGCACGAGCCGAAACCCGCTGCGCGCGAGCACGACGCGCGCGCCGATGCGAACCGCTCGATACGCGTCCATTCGCCGGAGATTCTTGGCCACCGGCAACGTCCGCAGCGTCACGTGGAGCGCTCGCCCCTTCACGAACGCCTCCCGCTTCACGTGCGAGGCCGGCGGCTTCACGCCCTTCGGCCACCGCTTCTTCGGTCGCCCAGCACCAGGTGCCCGCGTGCCCGGCGCACGGACCTCGAGCTCCAGTTGCCTCGCGCGCGACTGCATCACCCGCGGACCGTACTCTATTAATACGGCGGATGTAAATCAGGAAATGCCATTCAGGTAAATTTGTGGGCCGCGCCACGCGGGGGGTAAAGATCCACGTGGGGTCTGGAACGCCACCTGAGCCTCGGGCGGCGCGCAGGCTCGCGATTTGTGTGGCCTGGAGGATTTCGAAGCACGGTCGAAGCCTCGCGCTCAGATGCAGTGACCGAAGGAACAGGCACGGCGCGAGTCCGGTCTCGAACCAACGGACGATGCGGTCGACCGTAACCGGTGGCGTTGACGCGGGTGCATGCCGACGCATGCCGCTCGACGCGATCCCATCGGTGCTCGACCTGGACGGTGAGCCTGGCGTCGAGTGTCAGAACGCGCCCGTGTATCGCGTGCGCCAGGAGGGTGATGGGCATCGCCCCTCGGGACCCTCTCGTGCCGGGCGGAACCACGCAACGAGTGGCCAGCCCAGCCTGGGCCGTTTCGAGGTCCGACTGACCACGAGCTGCGGAGCTCGAAGACTCTGCGACAGGGCGGGCCGGTGTACGTGGGGCCGATGCCGGACTCGGCGCCGGGCCAGGCGTGCGCGCGGGTGGTACGGTCGCGACGTGGTGAACCAGGCCGCCGCGGTCGTACCGTACAAGCCGAAGAATCACGTCCGCATCGTCACCGCGGCGTCGCTGTTCGACGGTCACGACGCGGCGATCAACGTGATGCGCCGGATCATGCAGGCCTCGGGGGCCGAGGTGATCCACCTGGGGCACAACCGCAGCGTCGCCGAGATCGTGAACTGCGCGATCCAGGAGGACGTCCAGGGCATCGCGATCACCTCGTACCAGGGCGGTCACGTCGAGTACTTCAAGTACATGCTCGACCTGCTGCGCGAGCGCGGCGCGCAGATCAAGGTCTTCGGCGGCGGCGGCGGTACCATCCTCTCCTCGGAGATCGCCGAGCTTCACGCGTACGGCGTCTCGCGCATCTACTCGCCGGATGACGGCCGCGCGATGGGCCTGCAGGGCATGATCTCGGATCTCCTGCAGCAGTGCGACTTCGAGAAGCCAGTCGCGCCGATCGCGAAGTCGCTCGCGACGCTGCCCGCGCGCTCGCCCGCGAACCTCGGCGCGCTCATCACGGCCGCGGAGAACCACCCCGACGCCGGCGATCAGCTCCGCGCCGCGCTCGGTCCGCTCCTCGCGGGGGATGCCGCGCGCTCGAGGTCCCCCGTGCTCGGCATCACCGGGACCGGCGGCGCCGGCAAGTCGAGCCTCGTCGACGAGCTGGTGCGGCGCTTCCTCGCCGACTTCCAGGACAAGACGATCGCCGTCATCAGCGTCGATCCATCGAAGCGCAAGACCGGCGGTGCGCTCCTCGGCGACCGCATCCGCATGAACGCGATCGACGACCCGCGCGTGTACATGCGCTCGCTCGCGACACGCCAGTCGAACCTCGCGCTGTCGAAGCACGTGCGCGAGTCGATCGACATCTGTCGCGCGGCGGGGTTCGACCTCGTGATCGTCGAGACCTCGGGCATCGGCCAGAGCGACACCGAGATCACGGACCACGCCGACGTCTCGCTCTACGTGATGACAGCGGAGTACGGTGCGGCCACGCAGCTCGAGAAGATCGACATGCTCGACTTCGCGGACGCGATCGCGATCAACAAGTTCGACAAGCGCGGCTCGCTCGACGCGCTGCGCGACGTCCGCAAGCAGTACAAGCGCAACCACACCGCGTTCGCGACGCCCGACGACGAGCTGCCGGTCTACGGCACCATGGCCGCGCAGTTCAACGACCCGGGCATGAACCGGCTGTATCGCGCGCTGATGGACCTGATCGTGACGCGCACCGGCGCACCGCTCCACTCGACGTTCTCGCTCACCGCCGCGATGAGCGAGAAGACCTGGATCATCCCGCCCGATCGCACCCGCTACCTTGCGGAGATCGCCGAGACGAGCGATGCCGCGGATGCGTTCGTCAAGGCGCAGTCCGCGCTCGCGCGGCGCATGTACCAGCTGCACGGCACGATCGAGGCCCTCCGCGCGAACGTCGGCAAGAAGCGTCTCGAGATCGTCGAGCCGCGTACCGCCGACGACGTCGTGCAGGTCACGCAGACCGTCGAGGGGGAGCCCGCGTATCTCGTCGAGCTCGTCGCGCTCTACCACGACCTCGAGAGCCGGCTCGCGCCCGAGAGCCGCAAGCTCCTCGCCGACTGGCCCGCGATGAAGCGGCGCTATGCGGCCGCGAAGTACCAGTACCAGGTGCGCGACAAGGTGATCGAGCTCGACCTCACCACCGAGTCGCTCTCGCACCTGCGCATCCCGAAGGTCACGCTGCCGAAGTACGAGGACTGGGGCGACCTCCTCGTGTGGCTGCTCCGCGAGGCGCCGCCCGGCCAGTTCCCGTTCACGGCGGGCGTGTTCCCCCTCAAGCGCGAGGGCGAGGACCCGGCGCGCATGTTCGCCGGCGAGGGCGGCCCGGAGCGCACGAACAAGCGCTTCCACTACGTGTCGCGCGGGCTGCCGGCGAAGCGCCTGTCGACGGCGTTCGACTCGGTCACGCTCTACGGGGAAGACCCCGATCGCCGGCCGGACATCTACGGCAAGGTCGGCAACTCCGGCGTGTCGATCGCGACGGTCGACGACGCCAAGAAGCTCTACTCGGGCTTCGATCTCGCCGATCCGTCGACGTCGGTGTCGATGACGATCAACGGGCCCGCGCCGATGATCCTCGGGTTCTTCCTGAACGCGGCGATCGACCAGGGCTGCGAGAAGTACATCCACCAGCACGGCAAGGTCGCCGAGGTGGAGGCCGCGATCGCCGCCATCTACGCGAAGCGCGGTGTGCCGCGGCCCACGTACCAGGGCGCGATTCCCGAGGGTCACGATGGCCTGGGGCTGCTGCTCCTCGGCGTCTCGGGCGACGAGGTCCTGCCGCGCGAGACGTACGAGAAGATCCGCGCCGCGACGCTGTCGCAGGTCCGCGGCACCGTGCAGGCCGACATCCTCAAGGAGGATCAGGCCCAGAACACGTGCATCTTCTCGACGGAGTTCGCGCTGCGCCTGATGGGCGACATCCAGCACTACTTCATCGAGAAGAAGGTCCGGAACTTCTACTCGGTCTCGATCAGCGGCTATCACATCGCGGAGGCCGGGGCGAACCCGGTCTCGCAGCTCGCCTTCACGCTCGCGAACGGCTTCACGTTCGTCGAGTACTACCTGTCGCGCGGGATGCACATCGACGACTTCGCGCCGAACCTGTCGTTCTTCTTCTCGAACGGGATGGACCCCGAGTACGCGGTGCTCGGCCGCGTGGCACGCAGGATCTGGGCGCGTGCGATGCGCGACAAGTACGGCGGCAACGACCGCTCGCAGAAGCTGAAATATCATATTCAAACGTCGGGTCGATCGCTGCACGCGCAGGAGATCGCGTTCAACGATATCCGCACCACGCTGCAGGCGTTGCTCGCGCTGAACGACAACTGCAACTCGCTGCACACCAACGCCTACGACGAGGCGATCACCACGCCGACCGAGGAGAGCGTGCGGCGCGCGCTCGCGATCCAGCTCGTGATCAACAAGGAGTTCGGGCTCTCGAAGACCGAGAACCCGAATCAGGGCTCGTTCATCATCGAGGAGCTGACCGACCTGCTCGAGCAGGCCGTGCTCACCGAGTTCCGCTCGATCAGCGAGCGCGGCGGGGTGCTCGGCGCGATGGAGCGGATGTACCAGCGCTCGAAGATCCAGGAGGAGTCGCTGTACTACGAGACGCTGAAGCACGACGGCACGCTGCCGATCGTGGGCGTCAACACGTTCCTCGATCCGCAGGGCAGCCCGACGGTAGAGCCGCCCGAAGTGATCCGTGCGACTGCCGACGAGAAGGGCTACGCGATCGCGTCGCGCGATGCGTTCGCCGCGCGTAACGCCGCCGTCGCGCCGGGGGCGCTCGCGGGCGTGCGGCAGGCGGCGCTCGACGGCGGCAACGTGTTCGCGGCGCTGATGGAGGCGTGCAAGTCGTGCACGCTCGGGCAGCTCTCGAAATCACTGTACGAGGTCGGCGGCCAGTACCGCCGCAACATGTAGGACGGGGCGCCGATGCAAGCTGACGACGTGACGGGCGCCACAAATGGCGGGGCGCGGATTCCATCCGCGACCCGGGGGCACTGGCGTGCCGCGGTGGACCAGGAGCTCGGCGAGCGGACCTTCGAGTCCGTGCTCGTGCACGCGACGCCCGAGGGCTTCGGGTTGCAGCCGCTGTACACGCGGGCCGACACGGCCGCGATCGATTCGGGTGCCGCCGGTGCGGCCCCGTTCACCCGCGGCACGCGCGCCGACGCGCCGCCGTTCGGCGTGTGCATGCGCGTCGATCCCCGGAGCGTCCGCCGGCCGGACGCGCTCGCCGAGGATCTCGAGGGCGGCGCCGATGCGCTCTGGCTCGATGGCAACGATCTCGACGCGCAGCGCGCGGCCCGAGCCGCGGGCGTCCACCGCATCATCGACTTCGACATGCACGCGCGCGATGGCGCACCGCCGCGCGAGGACCTTCCGGAGGGCGACGACGGCGACATCGGCGAGAGCGCGGGCGGCGACGAGTGGCTCGGCTTCGATCCGTTCGACTCGATGGCGCGCGGCTACCTCGATCCCGTGATGCTGCAGCAGGAGGACTACCTGACGCGCGTGCTCGCCCCGATGGCGGAGCAGCTCGCGGATGCGCATACGCGGCCGATCCGCGTGTCGGGCCTCGCGTGGCACGACGCGGGCGCCAACGCCGCCGACGAGCTCGCGCTGATGATGTCCACGATGGTCACCTACCTCCGCGCCCTCGAGGCGGGCGGCATCGACGCCGAGCGAGGCACCGGCATGCTGTGGTTCCAGCTCGCGGTCGGGCGCGACACGTTCGGCGAGCTGTGCAAGCTGCGGGCGCTCCGCGTGCTCGCACACAAGGTGCTCGCGGCCGCGGGCGTGAGCGAGGCTGGAATCGCGGCCGGCATCGGAGCCGTGCACGCGGTGTGCGCGACCCGCACGCTGACCGCGCGCGATCCGTGGGTGAACATGCTGCGCGTCACCACGGAGGTGTTCGCGGCCGCGCTGGGTGGCGCCACGTTCGTGACCCCACGCGCGTTCGAGGAGGTGCTCGGCGTGCCGTCCGCGCACGGGCGGCGTGTCGCGCGCAACACCGCGCTGGTGCTGCGCGACGAGAGCCACCTCGGGCGCGTGGTCGACGCGGGTGGTGGGTCGTACTATCTCGAGGCGCGCACGGATGCGCTCGCGCGCTCCGCCTGGACGCGGTTCCGCGCGATCGAGGCAGCGGGCGGCATCTCCGAGATGATGAAGAGCGACGTGCTGCACGGCCACTTCCAGCGCGAGTGGACGCTGTGGGGCGCGGCGTTCGCGAAGCGCACCCAGGCCGTGGTCGGAGTGACGGAGTTCGCCGTGGTCGACGAGGCCGTTCCGCCCGCGTGGCCGAGCCCGGTCGTCCCGCACGGTCGTTTCGCACTCGAGTTCCATCGTGACGCGGAGGCCTTCGAGGAGCTGCGCGCGCACTGCGAGGCGGCGACGCCAACGGTCGCGCTCGTGACGCTGGGGCCCGCGAAGGAGCATCGCGGCCGCGTCGGGTTCGCGACCGGCTTCTTCGCCGTGGCCGGACTCGCTCCGACCGAGACGGCCGAGGCCGCGACCGCGACCGCGACCGCGGTGGACATCGCGTGCCTGTGCGGCAGCGACGAGCGCTACGCCGCCGAGGCAGTCGCTGCGGCGCGATCGCTGAAGGCGGCCGGGTGCAAGCACGTGGCGCTCGCCGGGCGCCCGGGCGCTCTCGAGGCCGACCTCCGCGCGGCGGGCGTGGACGAATTCATCTTCGTCGGGTGCAACGTGCTCTCGGTGTTCGCGGGGCTCCTGTCATGACCCAGTTTCCTGACTACAGCGCGCTCGAGTACGACGCCGGCGCCAGCACCGCGGCCAGCCCGAGCACGCCGCCCCCCGCTGCGGGCGCCGGCCGCACCTGGGAGACGCCGGAGGGCATCCCGCATCGGTCGCTCTACACGGCCGCGGATACGGCGGGACTGCCCCACCTGGACTCCCTGCCCGGCTTCGCGCCGTTCGTGCGCGGCCCGTACCCGACCATGTACGTGCAGAAGCCGTGGACGGTGCGGCAGTACGCCGGGTTCTCGACTGCGGAGGACTCCAACGCGTTCTACCGCCGCAACCTCGCGGCCGGCCAGATGGGACTGTCGATCGCGTTCGATCTCGCGACCCACCGCGGTTACGACAGCGATCACCCCCGCGTCGTCGGCGACGTCGGCATGGCGGGCGTCGCGATCGACTCGATCCTCGACATGCGGATCCTGTTCGATCGCATCCCGCTCGACCGCATGAGCGTGTCGATGACGATGAACGGCGCGGTGCTGCCGATCCTCGCGCTCTACATCGTGGCGGCGGAGGAGCAAGGCGTCGCGCCGGCGGCCCTGTCGGGCACGATCCAGAACGACATCCTCAAGGAATACATGGTGCGGAACACCTATATCTATCCGCCCGCACCGTCGATGAAGATCATCGCGGACATCTTCGCGTTCACGGCGAAGGAGATGCCGAAGTTCAACTCGATCTCGATCTCCGGCTATCACATGCAGGAGGCCGGCGCGACGGCGGACCTCGAGCTGGCCTACACGCTCGCCGACGGGCTCGAGTACGTGCGCACCGGGATCGCTGCCGGCATGGCGGTGGATGCGTTCGCGCCGCGGCTGTCGTTCTTCTTCGCGACCGGCATGAGCTTCTTCATGGAGGTCGCGAAGCTGCGCGCGGCGCGGCTTCTGTGGTCCGAGCTGATGGGCCGCTTCGAGCCGAAGCGCCCGAAGAGCCTGATGCTGCGCACGCACTGCCAGACGTCGGGGTGGTCGCTGACGGCGCAGGATGTCTACAACAACGTCGCGCGCACCTGCATCGAGGCGATGGCGGCGACGCAGGGCCACACGCAGAGCCTGCACACGAACTCGCTCGACGAGGCGCTCGCGCTGCCGACCGACTTCTCCGCGCGGATCGCGCGCAACACGCAGCTGCAGCTCCAGCTCGAGTCGGGGACCACGCGGCCGGTCGATCCGTGGGGCGGGAGCTACTACGTGGAGTGGCTGACGGCGCAGCTCGCGGCGCGGGCGCGCGCGCACATCGCCGAGGTCGAGGAGCTCGGCGGCATGGTGAAGGCGATCGAGGCCGGCGTGCCGAAGCTGCGCATCGAGGAGGCGGCGGCGCGGACGCAGGCGCGGATCGACTCGGGCCGCCAGGCGATCGTCGGCGTGAACCAGTGGAAGCCGTCGACGGTCGAGGCCGTCCCCGTGCTGAAGGTCGACAACGCCGCGGTGCGCAAGACCCAGATCGAGCGGCTCGAGCGGCTGAAGGCCGAGCGCGACGGGGCCGCGGTCACGCGCACGCTCGAGGCGCTGCGGACCTGCGCGGAGCGCGGCGAGGGCAACCTCCTCGCGCTCGCGATCGACGCGGCGCGGGCGCGCGCCACGGTCGGCGAGATCTCGTGGGCGCTCGAGCAGGTGTGGGGGCGCCACCGCGCGCAGATCCACAGCATCTCGGGTGTGTACAGTGGAGAGGTGGGCGAGACCTCGGAGCAAGTCACGCGCGTGCGCACGCGGACCGAGGCCTTCCTCGAGCGCGAGGGCCGGCGGCCGCGGATCCTGATCGCGAAGATGGGCCAGGACGGTCACGATCGCGGGCAGAAGGTCATCGCGTCGGCGTTCGCGGATCTCGGGTTCGATGTGGACATCGGCCCGCTGTTCCAGACGCCGGAGGAGACGGCGCGCGCGGCCGTCGAGGCGGACGTGCACGTGGTCGGCGCGAGCTCGCTCGCGGCAGGCCACCTGACGCTCGTGCCGGCGCTGCGGGCGGCACTCGCGGCGCTGGGACGACCGGAGATCCTGATCGTCGTCGGGGGAGTGGTCCCGCCCGATGATCACGCGGCGCTGCGCGCGGCCGGTGCGGCGGATATCTTCGGGCCGGGTACGGTGATCGCGGATGCCGCGATCGCGCTGATCGATCGCATCGAAGCCGCCGCCGCGCCCCCCGCCGGGCCGGCGTGACCCGGCGCGCCCGCCTCTCGCTCGACGAGTACGAGCGCGGGGTCCGCGCGTGTGACCGCGGCGTGCTCGCGCAGGCCGTGACGCTCGTGGAGAGCCGTCACGAGGCGGACGGCGCGCTCGCGCAGGCGCTGCTCGCGCGACTGTTGCCCGAGACGGGTCGCGCGATGCGGGTCGGGATCACCGGTGTGCCCGGCGTCGGCAAGAGCACGGCGATCGACGAGCTCGGGATGCGGCTCGTGGGGCGCGGCAAGCGCGTGGCGGTGCTCGCGGTCGATCCGTCGAGCCAGGTCTCGGGTGGCTCCATCCTCGGCGACAAGACGCGGATGCAGCGGCTGGCCATCGAGCCGGCCGCGTTCATCCGGCCATCGCCGAGCGGCCTGTCCCCCGGTGGGGTCGCCCGGCGCACGCGGGAGACCATGCTGCTGTGCGAGGCGGCCGGCTTCGACGTGGTCCTCGTCGAGACGGTGGGCGTCGGCCAGGGCGAGACCGCCGTCGCGGACATGGTCGATTGCTTCGTCGTGCTGGTCTTGCCCGGCGGCGGCGACGAGCTGCAGGGCATCAAGAAGGGCGTCTTCGAGCTCGCCGACGTGCTCGCGGTCAACAAGGCGGACGGCGATGGCGCCACGCGCGCGAAGCTGGCGCTCGCGGACCTGCGTAGCGCGCTGCGATATGTGCCGCAGCGCCGCGCGTCGTGGGCGACCCGAGCGCTCGCGATCTCGGGCGCGACAGGTGCCGGTCTCGACGAACTGTGGGCCGCGGTCGAGGAGCAGCGCGCGACGCTCGAGGCCTCGGGCGAGCTCGTGACCCTCCGCGCCGAGCAGCAGCGCGCGTGGATGTGGGCCCTGATCCGCGAGCGCCTCGAGACCCGGTTCCGCGCGGACGCCACCGTGGCCGCGGCGCTTCCGGATCTCGAGGTCGCGGTGCGCGCCGGGACCGTCACCTCGACCGCGGCGGCGGACGCGCTGCTCGCCGCGTTCGAGCGCCGGTAGGGACCCTCCAGATCACTGGCGTGAGGTGCGTGGTACGCCCGTTCGAGTCGGCTCGAAGCGCGTGAACCCGTCGCGCACCGTGAGGTCGAGCACGAGGCGCCCGGTGACCTCGCGGGCGGTGGTCGGGTGGAACTTCGCCGACCGTGTCGTTCCGGTCGTGACCAGGTCGCGCAGCTGAGCGCTGGTGAGTCGGCGCCCGCAACTCTCGAACCAGATCACGAACGCGCAGCCAGCACGCCATTGCGTGCACCCCCACCCCCGACTGCCCGCGATCAACGTCCCGCGCTCGCACTTGGGGCAGCGCAGCACCTCGAGTGCGACGGGTGCCCGGGCCCGGCGGGGTGCCGGGACGGGTGATCTCGCCGGCGGATGCTTCTGCCGCGCTGCACGCACCGGCACGGGTACGGGCACGGGCACCGGCACCGGCACCGGCACCGGCACCGGCACCGGCGGTGCGACCGGAGCATGGGATGGCGTCGGGTTCGGACCGCCGCGGATGGTGGCGACCATGTCCGAGACGTACGTCGCGATGTCCGCCATGAATGCCGGCCGCGAGTCGAGGCCGCGCGCGATCCGTGACAGCCGCGCTTCCCACGACCCGGTGAGCTCGGGTGACGCGAGGCTCGCCACCGGGAGCGCCGTGACGAGCTCGATGCCCGTCGCGGTCGGAACCAGCTCGGTCTTCGCGCGCTCGATGTACTTGCGGCGCAGCAGGGTCTCGATGATGGACGCCCGCGTGGCCGGCGTACCGAGCCCCGTCTCCGCCATCGCCGCGCGCAGCGCCTCGTCGTCGATCGACCTTCCTGCCGACTCCATCGCGCCGAGCAGCGTCGCCTCCGTGTAGCGCGACGGCGGCGTGGTCTGCTTCGCGCGTGTCGCGAACGCGCCATCGAGCCGGTCGCCGCTCGCCAGCAGCGGCAGCGCGCCCATCGGCTCGGGCAGCTCGCCTGGCTTCGGCTTCCCCTCGCCGCGGTCGCGCACCGCGTCCTTCGCCTCGATCCCCGCGACGTCCTGCCAGCCGGCCAGCGTGCGCACGCGGCCCCGCACGAAGAACCGGTCCGGTGGCGGCGGCAACGCGCCCAGGATCGCATCTGCACTCTCGTCGCCGTCCGCGCGGCGCGACGCCGTGCCCGGCCCGACCCGGATCCACATCTCCGTCACCGCGAGCTCGGCGTCGGGGAAGAACGCACCCAGGAAGCGCCGGGCGACCAGGTCGAACAGCCGCCGCTCGTCACGATCGAGCCGGCCGAGCTCGATGCGCGCGCCGGTCGGGATGATCGCGTGGTGATCGTGCACCTTGCTGTCGTCGACGATCCGACGCCCCGGGCGCTGCCACGCGGCCGGCCGCGCCCGCAGCGCGGGCAGGAACGGAGCGTACTCCGCGACCGCCCCGAGCGCGGCGAACAGCGTTGGCAGCTCGGGGATCGCATCCGTCGTGAGATGGCGAGAGTCGGTGCGCGGGTACGTCAGCACCTTGTGGCGCTCGTACAGCGCCTGGGCGAGCTCGAGCGTCCGGGCCGCGGAGAAGCCGAACCGGCGGTTCGCCGTGCGCTGGAGCGACGTCAGGTCGAACAGCAGCGGCGGCGGCTCCTTCTGCACCTTCGCCGTGACGTGCTCGACGCACGGCCCGACCGGGTCCGCGGCCGCGCCATGCTCGCCCGCGCGGGCCGTGACCGCCGTGGCGAGTGCCGCGGTGCCGAGGCGCCCTTGCTTGCCGTGCTTCCACTGCGCGCTGAACCGCGTCCCGTCCGCCGACATGAAGTCGCCGCGTACCTCCCAGTAGTCCCGCGGCACGAACGCGCGGATCAGCCGCTCGCGCTCGACGATCATCGCGAGCGTGGGCGTCTGGACACGCCCGATCGAGAACAGCGTATCGTGCCCGGTCGCACGGCCCCGGACGGTCACCGCGCGCGTCGCGTTCATGCCCACCAGCCAGTCCGCCTCGGAGCGCGACCGCGCAGCGTCGGCGAGCGCGTCCAGCTCCCGGCCCGGCCGCAGCCCGGCGAGCCCCCGTCGGATGGCCTCGTCGGTCAGCGACGAGATCCACAGCCGCTGCACGGGGATCCTCGCACCCGCGTACTGATAGACGTAGCGGAAGATCAGCTCGCCCTCGCGACCGGCGTCGCACGCGTTCACGACGCCGCCGAACCGCCGATCGCGCAGCAGCCTGCGCACCGCGCCGAGCTGGTGGGCCGCGTGCTTCGTGCCGCGGAGCAGGAACTCCGCCGGCAGCATCGGCAGCGTGTCGAGCCGCCACGACTTCCAGCGCGCATCGTAGGCATGAGGCTCCTCGAGCTCGACGAGGTGCCCGATGCACCACGTGATCACCCACTGGTCGCCCTCGAAGCACTCGCGGCCGCGCGCTGGCACGCCGAGGACGCGGGCCAGATCCCGCGCCACGGACGGCTTCTCGGCGACCACGAGCTTCACCCTCGCGAACCTACACGCCGGGTCTGACGCTCACGCTCCGCGCTCGCCGTTCGGCGGTTCGTCCGCATCCCGGACGCCGCGTCCGCACACCGGACACCGAGCCCGAGCCCGAACCCGAACCCGAGCCGTCTCACCGCGGATGATGGCTGGTGTCGTTCCAGGTCCAGATCACGCGGCGGCCGTGCTCGATCCCGAGATCGCCGATCGAGGCCGTGTCGAGCGCGAACCGCGCCCCGAAGCTCGCGGCCTCCTCGACCCACCGCGCCGCGAGGATGCGCAGGATATGCCCGTGGGCGAACACGGCCACGTCCCCGTCGGCCGCCAGCGCGCGCTCGATGATGCGATCACACCGTGCCCCCGCTGCGCCGACCGTCTCGCCGTCGGGCGTGCCGTCCCGGAACAGGTCCCAGCCGGGCCGCGTCACGCGAATCTCTGCGGACGTCTTGCCCTCGTAGGCTCCATACGCGAGCTCCACGAGATCGTCGGTGACCTCGATCTTCGCGCCGTAGCCCGCCGCTTCGGCGGTCTGCAGCGCGCGCTGCCGCGGCGACGACAGCACCAGCGCGAACGGGTGCCCCGCGAGCCGCGCCGCGAGACCACGCGCCTGCGCCACGCCCTCCTCCAGGAGCGGCAGATCGGTGGTCGAGGTGTGCTGCCCCGACTTGCTCCACTCGGTCTGGCCATGCCGGACCACGACGATTCTCGCTCCCTCGCGCGCCATGCGCCGATGGTGGCATAACGTGGGGCGGAGGCCCCGTGTCTGGACGCACGATGATCGTGGCAGCGACGAACGTGCTCGCGCAAGGCTACCTCGTCGTGCCGACCGACCGCCGGTCGCGCACGGGCGATCCGGTCAACGGGCTGTTCGCGCTGGCGCGAGCGATCCAGCGCGTGCTCGCGTTCAAGCGTCCCGTGCGCGCCGTCGCCGTCGTCGAAGCCGACCTCGACCTCGCCACGTGGCCACCGCTGCTGCACTCCCAGCTCGCGCTCCTGCCGGAGCTGCTCGAGACGCTCGGCGTGCCGGTCGTCCGCGCACCGGACGAAGCGTCCACCGTGGCCGCGTACACGCGCGCCGCGCTCGCGGCCGGCGACGACGTGATCATCGTCGGCGTCGACAAGCGCTACGCGCAGCTCGTGAGCGACCGCGTCTGGTGGTACGACGCGAACAAGGACGCCCGCTACACGCCGGAGATCGTGCGCAAGCGATTCGCGGTCGGGCCGGAGCACGTCGCCGAGTGGCTCGCGCTCGTCGGCGATGACACCGGGCCCGGTCTGCCCGGCGTCGCCGGCATCGGCGCGAAGGGCGCGACGACCCTGCTCGAGACGTACGGGTCCGTCGCCGGCGCGGTCGCCCAGCTCGCGTCGATCAAGGGCCGCCCCGGGACTGCGCTGCGTGCCGCGCAGCCCACGCTCGATGCCACGCTGGCGCGCGCCCGCCTCGACGGGACCGTCGCCCTCCCCGCCCCGCTCGACGAGCTGGCATTCCGGCCGCCCGCCGCGACGCCGCTGAACGCGCTCTACGACCGCCTCGGGTTCGCCGAGCTCCTCGCCGTCGGCGACGAGGTCACCCCGACCGACGTGATCACGAAGCCGGACGACCTCGTCGCCCACCTCGCGACCGTTGCCGGGCGCACCGTCGCGCTGCACCTGCTCGTCGGCGACCCCGCGCCGGTCCGGGGCGCGCTCGCCGGCGTTGCCCTGCGCGCGGTCGCCTCCGACGGCACGAGCGCCGCCGTCTACGTGCCGGTCGACAGCGCGGCGTGGCCCGTCCTCGCGACGTGGCTTGGCAATCCCGGCGCGCCGAAGCTCACGCACGACCTCGTCGAAGCGCTCGTCACGCTCGCACGCATGGACGTCGCGCTGGCCGGCGTCGTCGCGGACTCGCAGTCCGCCTCGCACCTCGCGCAGCCGAGCAACTGGGCCCCGCACGACCTCCCCACGCTCGCGAAGCACGTCCTGGGGCGCGGCCTGCCGAGCGACGAGACCGTGCGCGGCGTGGGCGTCAAGCGCAGGCAGTGGTCCCAGCTCCCCGTCGATCGCGCGGCCGCGTTCGCGGGCACGTACGCGGACGCGACCGCCGCCGCATGGGCCGCGCTCGCGCCGACCACGGAGCCGGCCCTCCTCGCGGAGTACCTCGACCTCTCCGCGACCTGCGCGCGCATGGAGCTCACCGGGATCGTGGTCGACCCGCACGCGCTCGACGACGCCGAGCAGGCCCTCGCCGCGATCGAGACGGAGCTGGCGACCCAGATCGAGGCGCTCGCCGGGCACCCGTTCAACATCAACTCCACCCAGCAGCTGGGCAGCGTGCTGTTCGAGGAGCTGGAGCTGCCGATCGTCAGCCACACCAAGACTGGCTGGAGCACCTCGATCGAGGCACTCGAGCGCATCGAGCACGCGCACGCGATCGTGCCCCTCGTGCTGCGCTGGCGGCTCCTGCGCCGCCTGCGCGACAGCTGGATCACGGCCCTGCGCCGCTGCATCGACACCGACGGGCGCGTCCACTCGCGGTCTCACCCCGCCCGCTCGTTCGGGGGCGGCCTCGTCAACACCGCGCCCGATCTCGCCCGCGTCCCCGGGCGCACGCCCGAGATGCAGCGCATTCGTCGCGCGTTCGTGGCGGCACCGGGCCGGCTCCTCGTCTCGCTCGACTACCAGCAGCTCGGCCTCTACGTGCTCGCGCATCTCACCCGGGATCCGGCGCTCGTGGAGCCGCTCCGCGCGCATGCCGATCTTCACCGGCTCACCGCGGCCGCCGTGCTCGAGAAGCCGCTCACCGAGGTCACCTCAGACGAGCGCCAGCTCGGTAAGGTGGTGAACTTCGGAACCTTCGCCGGGCAAGGCGCCAGCGCACTCGCCCTTCAGCTCGGGGTCTCGCCTGCCGAGGCCAAGGCGATCCTCGACCGCTTCGACCGCCGCTATCCACGGGTCGCCGCGTTCTTCGATGGCGAGCTCGCCGCCGCCCGCGCGTGCGGCTACGTCACCACGCTCGCCGGGCGGCACTGGCCGATCGGCGGTCTCGAATCCCTCGATTCGCAGGACCGCGCCTATGCCGAGCGCATGGCTCGCCGCGGCGGCCACCAGGGCTCCGTGGCCGACGTCACGCGCCGCGCGCTGCTCGCGGCGGATCGCGCGCTGCGGGCGGCCGGTCTCGCGGCCACGCCGCTCGTCACGATCGTCGACGAGATCCTGTTCGAGGTCGCAGCGTCCGACGTCGCCGAGGCGGTGCGCGTCGCGGCCACGGCGATGCGGACGGCGTTCGTGCTCGAGGTCCCGCTCGTCGTCGGCGCGGAGGCCGGCCCGACCTGGGCCGAGCTCGCCCCGATCGCCATCGCGCCCGCCTGAGCCGGCCCGACCGGCGCGCCGCCGTGGGAGCCCGTCCAGGACCGTGGAATGCCCATCTCGGCGACACCCGGCGTGTTACGCTCGCCGAGGGGACACGGTGACGCGACTGCGTGGATTCGTAACGATGTTCGCGGGCTGCGCCATCTTCGGCCTGGCTGCGATGGGGGTTCCGCGCGTGGCGAGCGCGCAACCGGCGGGCGACGCTGACGACGCCGCCCCCGCGGCTGGGGAGGACGAGGTGGACGGAACCGATGGCTCCGACGCCACGACCTCGACCACGACCACCCCGCCGACCGAACCTCCCACCGCGGCGAGCACGCCCGGCGCCTCGCTGTCGGGCGTCGTCGATTCGCCGGAGCTCGAGGCGCCGCTCGCGGGTGCCACGGTGACCGTCGTCGGCACGAAGACCTCGGCCACGACGGATGATATCGGCAACTACTCGCTCGCGCTCCCGCCCGGCAAGTACGTCCTCGAGTTCGCGCTCGCCGGGTTCCAGACGGTGCAGCGCAAGGTCTCGATCGGCGTCGGCGAGTCGCTGCAGGTCGACATCTCGCTCACCACGCAGCAGGAGGAGTCCACGAACCCGTCCGAGGTGATCGTGGTCGTCGGCTCGCGCACGGCGCGCAGCAGCATCGAGACCACGGTGCCTGTCGACGTGATCACCGAGCAGGAGATCGCTCGCAGTGGCCGCACCGAGACCGGCCGCGTGATCGCCGCGCTCGCACCCTCGTTCAACGCCACGCCACAGACGATCTCCGACGGCACCGATCACGTCGATCCGGCGAGCCTCCGCGGCCTCGGCCCCGATCAGGTGCTCGTGCTCGTGAACGGCAAGCGCCGCCACAAGAGCGCGCTCCTGAACCTCAACGGCACGTTCGGCCGCGGCACGGTCGGCACCGACTTCAACGCGATCCCGATCAGCTCCATCAAGCGCATCGAGATCCTGCGCGATGGCGCGGCGTCGCAGTACGGGTCGGATGCGATCGCCGGCGTGATCAACATCGTCACGAAGGACGGCACCGATCACGTCGAGCTCTCGCAGCTCGCCGGTGTCACCGGCCGCGGCGATGGCGCGCAGTACGAGACGGCCGGCAACTACGGCTTCAAGCTCGGCGACGACGGCTTCCTGAACCTGTCCGGCGTGTTCCTCTCCCGCGGCCAGACCAATCGCACGGGCACGTACAACGGCTCGATCTACACGGACGCGGGCACCACCGACGATCAGATCCTCGCCGACCGCAATCGCAGCCGCAGCGACTTCGACATGCGCATCGGCGAGGCGGCGGCCACCACCGGCCAGGCCGCGTTCAGCCTCGAGTCGCCGTCGAAGGATCACGCGAAGTTCTACGCGTTCGGCGATGTCTCCTACCGCAACGGCGACGCCGCGGGTTTCTACCGGTTCCCCAAGCAGGTCGCGCAGAACGTCCCGAGCTTCTATCCGAACGGCTTCCTGCCGCTCATCCACACGAACCTCTCCGACGCCGAGATCACGGCCGGCTGGCGCCGCACGGGCAACACCGACGTCGACATCAGCCTCACGCACGGCCGCAGTGGCTTCCAGTTCGAGATCGAGAACAGCGTCAACGCGTCGCTCGGCACGGCGAGCCCGACCACGTTCGACGCGGGGACGCTGAAGTTCCAGCAGACCGTCGCGAACGTGGATCTGCTGCGCAAGGTCGACACGACGGCCGTCAAGTCGCTCTCGCTCGTCGCGGGCAGCGAGTTCCGCGTCGAGAACTACGAGATCGTCGCCGGGGACGAGGCCTCGTACATCCTCGGCGGTGCCACCGCGGGCGATCCGCCGCAGCAGGCCGCCGCGGGCGCGCAGGTGTTCCCCGGGTTCCAGCCGAGCAACGAGGTCGACCGCACCCGCAACTCCATCGGCGTGTACACCGGCATCGAGGCGCAGGTCACGAAGCGCCTGACCACCGACGTCGGCGCGCGCTTCGAGCAGTACAGCGACTTCGGCAACTCGCTGATCGGTCGGCTCGCGGCGCGCCTCGAGGTCGCGAACGGGCTCGCGCTGCGCGGCGCCGTGAACACCGGCTTCCGTGCACCGTCGCTGCAGCAGCTGTGGTTCAGCAACGTGGCGACTCAGTTCCTCCCCGACGCGAACGGCGTGCTGCTGCCGACGCAGGTGCTGACGAGCAACAACCAGAGCCCCGTCACGAAGGCGTTCGGCATCCCGAAGCTCAACGACGAGAAGTCGGTGAACGCGTCGGGCGGGTTCGTGATCCATCCGAGCGATGCGTTCTCGTTCACGGCGGACGCCTACTACATCAAGCTCGCGGATCGCATCGTGCTCACGAGCACGTTCGCCGCGACCGCGAATCCGATCGTCGCCGACATCCTCGCGCCGTTCCCCGGCGTGAGTCAGGCGCAGTTCTTCGCGAACGCGATCGACACGTCCACCGTCGGCGCGGATCTCGTCGCGGACTACAACCTCGACTTCAAGGGCGGCGGCGCGCTCGTCTTCACCGGCTCGGCGAACTTCACGCGCACGACGGTGACGGCCATCCACATTCCCAAGTCGCTGCTGACGAAGTTCGGCGGCGATACCCAGCAGCTGAAGAACTTCTACTTCGGCCGGCTGGCCGAGAACCGGATCGAGGACTCCGTCCCGCACCAGCGCGCGACGCTGACCGCCCGATACGCCCTCGCGCGATTCGCGGGCCTCGTCCGCGGCAGCTATTACGGGCGCGTGCTCTACAAGCCCGACAACAAGCTGAATGACGAGACGTTCGCGCCGAAGGTCCTCGCGGACATCGCGCTCGAGGTGCAGCTCGTGAAGTCGCTGCGCCTGACCCTCGGGGCGGACAACGTGTTCAACACGTTCCCCGACAAGCAGACCAAGGACGCGAACATCTCGAGCAACCGGTTCATCTACAGCCGGAACGTGAGCCAGTTCGGGCAGAACGGCGGCTTCTACTACACGAAGCTCGAGGCGACCTGGTGAGCGGAGGCGGTGGCGGCGGCGGCGGCATGACCGAGATGTTCGGACCCTACATGGTGTTCGAGAAGCTCGGCAGCGGCGGCATGGCCACCGTGCAACGCGCGAAGAAGCAGGGCATTGCGGGCTTCGAGCGCGAGGTCGCGCTGAAGCGGATGCTGCCGCACCTGTCCGAAGATCCCGACTTCGTCGAGTCGTTCATCCGCGAGGCGAAGGTCGCCTCGCTGATGGTGCATCCAAACATCGCGCAGGTTCACGATTTCGGCCGCATCGACGGGACGTACTTCATCGCGATGGAGCACGTGGACGGGCCGGATGTCCGCAAGCTCCTGCGCTTCGCCCGCCGCTCGGGGCAATCGATCCCGCTGCCCGTCGCGCTGTCCCTGCTCGGCGAGACCTGCGAGGCGCTCCACTACGCGCACACGTTCGCGGACGAGGAGGGCACGCCGCTCGACATCGTGCATCGCGATATCTCGCCGTCGAATCTGATCGTCGCGCACACCGGTCACTGCAAGGTGATCGATTTCGGAATCGCGAAGGCGAGCTCCGCGAACCTCCACACCGACGGCGGCCACGTGAAGGGCAAGTACGCGTACATGGCCCCCGAGGCCGCGCGCGGGCAGATCCTCGGCGCGCTGTCGGACGTGTTCTCGCTCGGCGTGGTCGCGCACGAGATGCTGACGCTGCGCCCGCTGTTCTCGGCGTCGACCGATCTCGAGACGATCATGCGCATCCGCGAGGCACCGATTCCACCGCCGTCGTCGGTGGTGCCGTCGCTGCCGCCGGGGCTCGACGACGTGATCCTCGCCGCGCTGTCGCGCGATCCAACTCAGCGACTGCAGTCCGCGGGGGCGTTCCGCTCGCTGCTCGACGAGGTCGCGCGCTACGCGAACATCCACGCGACGGCGCGCGATGTGACGGAGTGGCTCGCCACGATTCCGCCCGAGGATGGCGGACGCGTGTCGGGGCGCGCGAGCATGCGCGGCTCCGCGGCCGCACGCGCGTCGCGAGCCCCGGGGCAGACCCCCGGACCAGCGGGCCCGGGCTCCGGTCCCCACCAGGGCCCGAGCGAGCCCGGCGAGCGCTACGCCTACTCGCCCACGCCGTCCCGCGACCGGCTGCCGCTGCCCGCACCGCCGCTGACGACGATGGAGCCGTCGGGACAGCGCGAGAGCCGCCGGCCCCCGGCCTCGACGTTTCCCGTCGAGCAGACGCGCGACGTCGGGCACGGCACCGTGGACGAGCGGCCCAGCGGTGCCCATGGCGGTGGGGGGCGGAACGCGCCGGTGATGCCGCTGCTCGACTTCACCGTGTCGATGCCGCCGGGCTCCCCGAGCGGGTCGACGCACGGGCCGCAGCAGGGGCGGCCGAGTCACGCGCCCGTGCCGGCGTCAGGGCCGTTCGCCGCGCATGGCTCGCAGCACCCGTCCGGCATGCACCCGTCGCAGCAGGGTCAGGCGCCCTACCAGGCCGCGCACCAGTCGGGACCGCATGCGTTCGACCAGCACACGCCGCACGGCCGGACGTTCCAGCCGCTGCCCACGCCCGGACACGAGCACGTCCAGCCCACGCAGCCGACGCGCAAGAGCAAGGTTGGGCTGCTGCTGCTGCTGCCGGTCGCGCTGCTCGCGGGCGGCGTCGTCGTGTTCGCGGCGATGCGCCAGGGCAAGTCCGACGGTGCAGGCAAGCCCACCACGGGCGGCGGGCTCGCCCTTGTGGGCGATGGCTCCGGCAGCGCGGGCTCTGCGGCCGGGGTCGGCGGTGCGACGGCGACGCCGATCGAGGTGGGATCCGCAGCGGGCTCTGCGGTCGCGGCCGGTGCGGGGAGCGGGACGCCAGCTGCAGGCAGTGACGCGATGCTGGTCGCGGCCGGCTCCGACGATGGCTCGGACGTTGGCGACGACGGCGGCTCCGATGGCGATGCGCCTGACCCGGCCCAGGGCTCGGGGACCGGCACCACCGTCCAGCGCCCGCATCATCGCGACCGCGATCGCGGCCACGGCCGCGACCCCAAGGACCACGCGCACGCTCCGCAGATCGCGGTGCCCGTACCGCCCGACCACACAGCTGCAACCGGCAGTGACAGCGCGGCCGACCCCGTCGTCGTGACCAAGCCGGTCACGCCGCCGATCCCGCCCGTGGTGCCGAAGCCGATCACGCCCGTCGGCCCGACACGCACGCCGGTCGTCGCTGCGAGCATGGTCTCCAAGGTCTCGGGCGACGTTCCACCGCTGAAGGTCGGCGGCTCCGCCCAGGTCTCGGGCGACGTGCTCGCGAAGATGTGCATCGACGAGCGCGGCGCGGTGACCGAGGTCTCCATCAAGAAGGCGGCACCGGAGATCGCCGACGTGCTCCAGAGCGCCCTCCGCGGCTGGCGCTACAAGCCGTACAAGAACGCCGCCGGTGCGCTCTCGCCGGTCTGCTTCCCGCTGTCGCTGCACATCGTGATCAAGAAGGCCGACTAGCCGCCTCGCCGCTACGGCACTGGGTGCGTGCACCGGAGACCCGCAGGTCCAGTGTGCGAGACGTGCGGGTGTCTTCAGGCCGCCATCAAGAACGTGATCTTGCCGAGCGCCTCGTACTCGGCCCGCGCGGATCGGAACAGGTGGTCCTCGGTGATCGCGGCATTCTCGTCGGCCGCGAGATAGGCAGCCCGGACGACCGCATTCTTGATGTAGCCGCCGCTCATCGCAAACTCGCGCCCGAGCTTGCGGAAGTCGAACGAGCCTTCCACCTGCGCCTCCGCCGGAATCATCGCAGCCCAGAGGTGCTTGCGCTGCTCGTCATCCGGCATGGGGAACCGAAGATGGATCGCGAGGCGACGACGAAATGCTTCGTCGATCGCGGTCTCCTGGTTCGTGGTGAGAATCGCGATCCCGTTGAACGCCTCCAGGCGCTGCAGCAGGTAGTTCACTTCGAGGTTGGCGTACCGGTCGTTCGAGGACTTCACCGCGGAGCGCTTCCCGAACAGCGAGTCCGCCTCGTCGAACAGCAGCACGAAGTGGCCAGATTCCGCCGCGTCGAAGATGGCGCCGAGTTGCTTCTCCGTCTCGCCGATGTACTTCGACACGACCTTCGACAGGTCGACCTGGTACAGGTCGAGGCCGAGCTCCTTCGCCACGAGGCCCGCTGCCATCGTCTTGCCGGTTCCGGGGGGCCCGGACATGAGGGCCGTGATCCCTCGCCCCTTCCCGACCTTCCGCGCGAATCCCCACGTGTCGAGCACCTGCTTGCGTCGGCGCACCCGGGCTACCAGCTCGAGTACCTGGTCGAACTGATCGCCAGGGATCACGAGGTCCTCCCAGTCCTGAGCCACCACGATCCGCGTCGCGATGCCGGCGAGACGCTCGCCGAGATGAACGCGTACTCCGGCATGAATCTCTTCGATGCCCACCGCGCTTCCTGCGCCCACCAGCGAGCGCGCGTTGCGAGCGGCCGCCTTGAGTGCGCCCGGGTGCAACGCGTACTCCGCGGCAGCGGTCGCGAGGGCTTCATCGATTCCCGGCAGCTCTGCGCTCCACATGATGCGTCGCGCCTCGGCGTCGAGGGGCTTCATCTCGTGGACGACGCTGGGCCGCTCGAACCCGGTCAGCGAGGTGATCGCGGTGATGAAGATGGGACCGGCGAACGAAGTCGCGGCTGCGCGCAACGCCTGGTGCGCCGCGCCGTCGGACTCCACGTTCTCGAACAACGGCACCACCCCGAACAGGCATGCCTCGCGAAAGACGGCGGAGAGCTGGCCCAACAACCCGGCACCGGGCGTGGTGCAGCGCGCACAGTCCACGCGAAGCACGCCGAGACCCGCTTCGGCAGCCGCACGGGCGAGCAGCGTCGCCCGTCCAGACCCGACGGGGCCGACGGCCACGATCGCGGGTGCCGGAACCATCGCGAGTGGACCGAGCAGACCCGTCGGGCTGGCGGGCCCGTCGGCCCGGGGACGCTGGAGCAACGCGAACGTGTCGAGTCGCGAGTCGAGCTCCACGTCACCGGCCGCGAGCTCGACGAGCCGATCGTGCGCGCGGACGGCGCGGCGATGGCTCGGTACGCTCGGGTCGTCCGTGGCGATCACGAGCGCGAGCGCCGTGAGCCGCGCGAGCTGCTTGCGGTCGATCCCGACCAACCTCGACACGATCTGGATGCTCAGGCCAGGGCACCCCAGCCCACCGAATGTCTCGGCGAGCCGGGCGACGAGCGGGTCGAGCTCGACGCACACCAGCAGCCACAACGCGGCGACCTGCGCGGGATCGAGCTCGAGGCGCGCCGCCAGCCACGTCACCGGCAGCGCCGTTGCCGTGTGCGGCGTTGCCTCCTCGCGAGCGGCGATGGCGTTCGCACATGACTCGCTGCTCGCGGCGAGCGCGATGACATCGCCCGACACCCACCCACGTGTGCGGCCTTCGTTGATCCCCTCGCCGAGGAGCGCCACGGCCCAGTCCGTGCGGTCTGCGAGGATCTGATGGGCGGACACGTACGCGATGGACTTCGTCATGCCCGCGCTATCGGACGGCTCAGTCGCAGGTTGCGTACGTATGTAGCCCGTCACGTATTTTGCTCGTCGAGGTGCACGACGACGCGCTCACGGAGGAACAGCTATCGATGAACGCGTCGATCTGGCGCGGGCTCGGGTGGCGCGCGATGATCTCGCAGCGGACGACCGTGTGCCCGAGGTAGAATTGGCTGGCGACGAGCGTGTCGGGATCTTCGCGAGCGGTGCGCGCAGCGAACTCGGGGGTGAGGCCCGGGTGGGCAATGGGCGGTAACGAGCAGACGACAACATCTCGTCCGTTTCGCCAGTGGTGTACGAGGTCGGGTCTGGCGCTCGTGGGGTCGCAGGCGTCCGTGATGATGCGCTCGTCGATGACTGCTTCGTACGGACGCGTGCTCGCGTAGGTTGTCCGCCAGTAGAGGATCGTCAGGGGCAGGTCAACGGAGCTCCGTGACAGCGTGAAGGTAGCATCGTCGACCCCCCTGGTGACGCCGACCCCCGGCCCCCACGGCCTGAGTCCCGGCGCGGCGCGCATCCGAAACCCCGTCCACGTCTCCTGATCGTACCAGTCGCCGCTTCGGCCCTGCCAATTGAACGAATTGACCTCCCATACGTCGGTCACGTACCACATCGAAGCAGAGAAGTCGGCCTCCGGGGAGCGGCACGCCCCGAGGGCAAGCACTCCCGCGAGCATCGCGCTAAGCCTTGCTGTCATTGTCGATCTTCACGGATGCGAATGACTTGGTCGTGACCTCGTCCATCACGCGCTGCGCGCCGCGCAGCTGGTTCGTCTCGCTCTTGTGAAGCTCGCCGATGTGTCGGCCGAGCCAGTTCGGGTGCTGGAACTCCTCGGCCGTGCCATCGGTGTACGCCACGTTGCCCGCTTCGTCGCGCACGACCGTCACGCCCGCGGAAATCCCCTGGAGCAGCCCGATCGCGCGAACCGGGATCGGAAGGCTCGCGAGCGTCTGACCCGCCAGCCGGTCGATGACTGCTTTGCTCACGCCGTGGAGTCTCACCGTTCTGATATGGATCGGCTCCATCGCATCGTTCAGCGAACCGTCGAATAGCACGTCGACGAGCCCACCGAAGATGCTGGGAGCGTGCGCCGTGTCGGCGCGCTGGTTCGCGTGGTCGAGGTTCATCGTGCTCTGGCCGCGCGTGGACTCGTGACCTGGCGTCGCGGACGTCGCGCCGGCCACGGCGCCCACCGAGCTCTGGGCGATGTAGTCGATCCAGTGCGCCGCACTGGCAATCGCCTGCGTTGCGGCGGCCTCCTTGGACCCTGCGCCAATGAGCTCCGCAACGTCGTTCATGGCCCTGATCGTCCCGCCTGGGTTCTTCTGCAACTCGGTCTGCAGCAGATAGAAGACATCCTGGACGGACGCAATTGCCTCGCGCTGCTCCAGATCAGCCAGCATCGTTTCTTGCCTTTCGAAGAAGTCGTTCTGCGCCGGCAGCCAGCCTGCGGCGCCCAGGACTTCCATGGCGACATTGGGCCCCTTTCCGTCCGCCTTCGTGATGTTGACGAGGCCTTGGGCCAGTCGTGCGCCAGCTTGCTTACCGATCGGTCCGCCCACGAAAGGGACCGCCTTGCCAATCGTGCCTCCCAGCTTCTTGCCGGCCATCACGACCGCGCGTTCGGCGAGTTGATCCACCAGCGTTGGATCCAGAGGCTGATGAACGTAGGTGTTCGCATCGCCGCGCGCCGCATTCGCGCCCGCCCGGCGCTGGTGACCGAGCGCCCGCAGCGCGTTCTCGGCAGCATCCCTGGCCCTCTCGAACTTCATCAGGTCGTCCGCCTTCACGTGAACGTCGGTCGCTTCGAACGCCTCGACCTTGGCCGCTTTCTGATCGGCGATCTTCGCGTCGTGATCGGCCTGCGCCACGTGATTCGCCGTCGCCTCGGCGGCTGCCTCCTGGTCGGCGAGCAACGGTTGCCCGTCGATGTGGGCCGCGCCACGCACGGGGATCTCCAGCTTCTCGTGCTTGCCGAGTGTGGTCCACGTGCCCTCGACGGACACTACGGCGGTCTTGTGCCCGGCCGACTTCGGCTCGTACTGGAGCTCGATGGGCGCCATGTTGCCTTCGCCGGTGCGGCGGATCTGGGCCGGAGCATCGCGCAAACGGATGCTCGGATCGCCGCTCACCGCGACCCGGATGTCGGCCTCCACGGGGCCTAGGTTGCTGACGAGGAACGCCTGGTGAAACTGCGCGCCGACCTCGCGATCCCCGAGATCGAAGCCAGGTGCGGAGACCAGCATCCGATCGACCTGCCTGGCAGACGGAGCCGAGCCGCCTCCATCCGGAGCTCGCGCGGGCGCCACGTCGGCGTGCTGCATCGGTGGTTCATCGCGTTGGTAGTCGTAGCCCTGTTTGCCCATGCGCCGCCTATCGCCCGCCACACGCTGAGGTTGCGTGAAAAAAACCGTCAATCGTTGCAAGTGCATAGGCGAACAAGTGCAGGGATTACCTCGCCGGTCACGGGGGACTCGCGGCCTACCGATACGGGCCGCGGGCTGGATCCAGCGCGGCGAGCACGGCGCCGAGCGCGAGCACGACCTCGTGGACGCGATCGGCGTCGACGGGCACCGGGCCCACCACGACCGGCAAGGTCAACGACACGCTCGCGACGCCGTCGCGAACCGCCAGATGACGGAGGTCGGTGCTCCAGGTCGTGAGGAGATCCGCGAGCTGCGGCGGCGCGCTCGCCCATGCGAGCGCGGGCTCGTCGAGCGCGAGCACCGTGTCGCGCGCCTCGCCGCTCGCGAGATCGGGATCGCCGACGGCGACGCGAACGCTCGCGGGGGTACCGGTCGGCGTCCAGACGAGCGCGAGGTCGACCGGCAGGCCGTTCAGCGTGCCGCGCACGCCGAGCTCCCCCGGCGTGAACACCCCGTCCACTGCACGCGCGAGCTCGCGCCAGCGCGCGACGTCGGTCGTGATGCGGGTCGGCGGCTCGATCGCGCCCGCCGCCCGCGCGATCACGGCCGCGAGGAGCTCGAGGCGAGCGGCCACGCGGTCGAGCTCGGCAGCGTCCGCGGTGACGATCGCCCGCTCGTACACGAGCTCGTCGTCATTCCAGCGCACGAGCGATCCGAGCACGTGGGATCGCAGCTGCTCCGCGGCCACGATGCGCAGGAACGGGATCGCCTGATCCGCGGCTCGGGCGTCGACGTGATGCGCGCGATCCCACTCCGCGATCGCCACCTCGACGTCGTGGAAGAACAGGTCGCGCGCCGTGCTCGGCGTCACCGCGAGCCCGAGCCCGAGGGACGGATGGTGGATGCGCGCGACGAGGAATGCCCCCGTGGTGCCGCGATACGCGTAGCCGATGCCGAGCTGCGAGTCGTGCGCCTCGCGCGCGATGGAGATGTGCTCGTCGCCCGCGCTCGCGGACCCGGCCTCGCCGCCGGCGGCCGCACTCGTCGCGTGCCAGCCGTGCGCATGCGCGAAGGCATCGAAGACGCTCGCCATGCGCTCGTCGCCGAGCCGGGGCGCCGCCGCCTGCGCCGCGATGTACGGCTCGGCGCTCGCGTCGAGGATCTCGATCGGGACCACGACCTCGGCCTTCGTGCTGAAGAACGAGCCCGTCCGCGCGATCAGGAACCACGCCAGCGCGTGCGTGCTCGACGCGAACGACGGGACGAGGTCGAGCGGCAGCCGCAGCTGGAACGGCACGCTGCGCCCTGCACTGCCCGCCGGCATCACGAGCGTGGCCACCGTCGCGTCGCCGCGGCGCTCGCGATGATTGCCGCGCCCGAACAGCGAGAAGCTGGGCACGATCTCCAGCGCGACGTCGCGCGCCTTCGTGTCGTCGAGGTGAAACAGCGCGCAGGTGCCCTCCATCACCTCGCCGGCGACGAGGCGACGCGACGCCAGGCCGACCTCGATGCGGGGCTGGTCCATGGCCCCGCGCTCCGTGGTCGCGGCATACGGCGCCCGCGTCAGGTCCGTCGGCGGCGGCAGGCGCACGGCCAGGTCGTAGTCGCTCCGGCGATCGAGCGCCCACGGAATCGAGACGTGGACGCGCAGCTTCGCGTGCATCCAAGCGGGCTGCATGTCGTGGGTGGGCGGCGTGCCCGGCGGCAACGTGAAGTGGGCCGTGAACCGGCGCGTCGTGTTCTCGGCGAGCTCGCCGCCCTCCATCAGGCGAACGCCGAGGCGCGGGCTGGTCTCCCGGTACGAGACCTGCGACTTGCCACTACCGACCGTCCAGCCGTGGGTCCCGGTGAGCGTCGCGTCGATGAACTCGACCTGCGTGCGCTTCGACGCGGCGACCTCGACTTCGATCGAGGCGTCCTGCCCCACGAAGAGGTACCGCGGGGCCGACACGGTGACTTCAGGACGCGCCATGTCAGGCGAGCCTACCGCACCCCGGAGCCGCGCCGAACTCGCTCCAACCGTCCGCCGGTTCCCCTCGGAGACCCGAATGGGCCGCCCAGCACATCGTGCACTCGTACCGTCCGCCCGATAGCTCTGACGATTGCTCGGCAGGTCCGATCGTGGCCGTCGCCGCGCCGGATTTTCTAGGGGCTATGTCACGCGTCCGCGTGAAGGTTTTCGAGTGCAAGCTTCTCAGGCAGCGGGCACCGGGCGGGGATTCGACGTCCCGAGCCCGACCAGTGACCTCCTTGTCCATCCTCGCGTCCGGACCACCTGTAGCTCCGTGCTCGTGCGGACCGTTCCGGCCGCCGAGTGGTACGGACGGTTATCCACGTGCCGTGCCGGATCGCGACGGGGCGGATGCGAATACTTGACACCCCAGCACCCGAACGGTGGACGTTCTCGCCTCGCTCGGCCTGCGCGGCGAGACCGGGCCGCCCGCCGAAGCTCTCTGTGCTCGGTTGTGGGCGGCAAGACAGCGCACACACGGCGACGTGGCGGTCGGCATCGCCCCGGTCGAGGTTGCCTTGTCATGCTTTCGGTCACGGTGTTGCCGCTGGGGCGACGCGCGACCGTCACGCCTTCGCGACGCGGGCGTAGGGATCAGCCAGGCGCGCCGCTGCCGTCATCATTCTTAATCACTCACGGATGCCCCCACTCCAGTTCCGATGGACGCGGCGATTACGGGGCCGTAGAGTGCGCACAAATGCGACGAAGACTGTTGATGGTCGGCGCGGTCGCACTTGCGGCATGCGGTCCTGGGGCGCGCAACGGCGATGGCACTGGCGATAGCGGCGACGCCGGCATCGACGCCACGACCACGCCGGATTCCCCATCCACGGTCGATGGGCCTCCGAGTGCCGAGCCGTCCAAGGTGTACGCGCACACGGCCGACACGCTGTACCAGCTGAACGACACGTCGTTTGCCGTCACGCAGATCGGAACGTTCACGGGACTCGACGGTCCGCTGCTCGACCTCGCGGTCGACAAGAACGACCGCATGCTCGGGACCACACGCGGCAGCGTGTATTCGATCAACTCCGCGACGGCGGCGGCCACGCTGCTGAAGGCGTTGCCGACCGCCGCGCAGAACGCGAGCAGCCTGTCCTTCATCCCGCAGACGACCGGCGACGACCTGCTCGTCACGGCCAACATCAGCGGCGACGTCTACTCGATCAACCCGACGACGGGCGCGGCGGCGAAGATTGGCAGCTACGGCTCGGGCACCGGCGGCGCGATCACCTCGAGCGGCGATCTGTTCGGCGTGAAGGACTTCGGCGTCTACGCGACGGTCAACGTCGGCAACACGAGCGGCAGCAACGACTACCTCGCGAAGATTGATCCCGCCAACGGCTGGAAGGCGACGCTGCGGCCGAACGATACCGGCTTCAACAACATCTTCGGGCTCGGCTTCTGGGGCGGCAAGATCTACGGCTTCGTCGACGACGGCGGCGCGGCGGGGACGGGCCGCGTGATCGAGATCGATCCGGGCACCGGCAAGGGCACCGTGATGGCGGGACCCTCCCCGACGCGCTGGTACGGCGCCGCCGTCACCACCGACGCGCCGATCATCGGCCGCACGCGCTGACGTAGGGGCGACGAGTCCACGCCGCCAGTCCGCTACTTCGCGAGCGGCGCGAGCAGGTGGTCGATGTCGCGCTCGGTCATCTGCGGCGTCTGCACCGGGCCGTTGTCGAGGATCGAGTCGGCGAGCAGGCGCTTGTGGCGCTGCAGCCCGAGCATGCGCTCCTCGACCGAGCCCGCGATGATGAGGTCGTGAACGAACACCGGCTTCGTCTGACCGATGCGATGCGCGCGGTCGGTCGCCTGCGCCTGCGACGCCGGGTTCCACCACGGGTCGTAGTGGATCACGGTGTCCGCGCCGACGAGGTTCAGACCCGCGCCGCCCGCCTTGAGCGAGATCAGGAACACATCCGCCTTGCCCTGCTGGAACGCGTCGATCGGCTTCTGGCGGTCGGGCGTGTTGCCCGTCAGGGACACGTGGCGCACGCCGCGCGCGAGCAGCGACTCGGAGATGAGGCCGAGCATGCGCGCGAACTGCGAGAAGATGAGGATGCGGCGGCCGTCGCCGAGCTGCGTCGCGAGCATCTCGAGGAGGACGTCGAGCTTCGCGCTGCCGGTGACCTCGCGCGCGGCGTCGACCGTGACGAGCCGCGGATCGCAGCACACCTGGCGGAGCTTGAGGAGCGCGTCGAGGATCGCGATCTGCGAGCCGCCGAAGCCGCGCTGCTTGATGTGCTGGCGAACATCGGCGTGCGCGGCGACGCGGATGCTCTCGTAGAGCTCGCGCTGCTCGCCCGACAGCTCCACGGCGCGGACGAGCATCGTCTTCGCGGGGAGCTCGGGGGCCACCGCGTCCTTGGTGCGGCGGAGAATGTACGGCCGCACCCGCTCGCGGAGCGCTTCGAGGCGGACCTTGTCGCCCTTCTCCTCGATCGGGCCGCGGAACTGGGTCGCGAACTCGTCGCGAGCGCCGAGCATCCCGGGCATGAGGAAATCGAACAGCGACCACAGCTCGCCGAGGTGGTTCTCGATCGGCGTGCCCGAGAGACAGACCTTGTGGCGGGCGTCGAGGCGGCGAACGGCCTCCGAGGCCTGGGCGTCCCAGTTCTTGATCGCGTGGGCCTCGTCGAGGACGAGGATGTGCAGCGGGATCGTGGCGAGGTCATCGCGGTCGCGCGCGACCATCGGGTACGTCGTGATGATGACGTCGTGCGCGGTGAGATCCGCGCGACGCTCGTGCCGGTCGGCGCCGTGGTGGACCGTGGTCTTGAGCGTCGGGGCGAACCGCTTCAGCTCGCGCTGCCAGTTGCCGGTGAGCGACGTGAGCGTGACGATCATCGCGGGGCGGTCGAGCCGGCCCTGCTCCTTCTCGAGAAGGATGTGGGCGATGGTCTGCAGCGTCTTGCCGAGGCCCATGTCGTCCGCGAGGATGCCGGCGGCATCGTGCTCGCGGAGGTGCTGGAGCCACGCGACGCCCTCCTTCTGGTACGGGCGCATCTCGGCGCACAGCGACTCGGGCTGCGCGATGCGGGCCGCCTTGCGGGGCCCGAGGGCGAGCGCGTAGGCCTGCTCGCGGATCGCGGTGTCACCGATCCAGCGCAGCGGACGCGTCCCATCGTGGATCGTCGAGCAGAGCTCCGCGATGATCGGCGCGCGGATCGCGGGCGCGGTGATCTTCTTGCCCTTGCCGCGGTCGCGGTAGAGCTCGACGAGCACGCGCGAGAGCAGACGCAGACGAGCGGGCGGGACGGGGAGCCAGCGCTTGTCGTCGACGGGGACGGCAACGCAGCGACGCGTGCCGCGGGTGAGCGACGCGAGGTCGCCCGCGCCATCGAGGAGATCGAGCAGCGCGGGGAGCAGATCGATGCGGTGGCCGTCGAGCTCGACGCCGAGCTCGAGCGCGAACCAGTCGGTGCGCTCGCCGTCTGGCAGCGCGGAGGCATACATCGGCACCTCGGCGCCGACGACCTGCCACGGATACTCGGGATCGATCTCGACCCGCCAGCCCATGTTCCTCAGCTGCGGGATCGCATAGGCGGAGAAGGCGCAGAGTGCGTGGACGTCCGGCTCGACGCAGACCACGTAGTCGACGGGCGCGCCCGGCTCGACGGCGCAGTGATCGAGGTGCGCGAGCTCGATGGCGCCGAGACCCTCGAGGACACGACACGCGGCGAGCTCGGCCTCGCGGTCGCGGCCGGCCATGCGCGGGTCTCCGATGCGGTACTTGCGGCCGCCGTAGTCGAGCTCGACCTTGAGCATCGCGGTCCGGGTCTCTTCGCCCTGGCGGCTGCCGTCATCGACGAACAAGGTCGCGGCAAAGAGGCGGACGCAGGGTACGCACCGTGCGGGCGCGGGGGCAAAGCCCGGCCGGGTCTGCTGCGAGGGCAGCGGTGCTGGCGCGGCCACCCGGCCCGACGCCTCCACATCGAGTGACATTCGCTGGTCACACTGCCTATCCCCGTGATCGCCGTCCAGTTTTCGCCCGCCCCGCGGCACTGATCATCTGGATCGTGGTGATCCGGAAGGCGGAAAGGTCGCAGGCGCCGCTGGCGCGAGGATCGTCCGAAGTAGTAGAGGACTCGGTCGCGCGCGATGACCCCGGCGCGGATGACCCCGGCGCGGACTCGCAAGCGGCACGCGTCGGCGCGCGTCAGCTCGACTTGCCGCGGGTGCGCTTGTGCGGCGACGGCCCGAGCGACTCGAGCGCACTGACCCGCGCCGGTAGATCGGCGTACTTCTCGTCGAGGATCGCGACCTTCGCCGTCATCTCCTCGTTGCTGGCGCGCGTGTGAGCACCGAGCTCGCGCATCAGGCGGGCTTCCATCTCCGCCAGCTCCACCTTCGTCGCCAGGCTGGCCACCAGGCGCCCCTCCATCTCCGCCAGCTCCACCTTCGACACCAGGCGCCCTTCCATCGCCTGCATGGCCTGCAGCACCGTGCCGACGATGTCGAAGAGGTCCTGCCGCGTCGCGTAGTCCATCGGGTCGGGGGTCATGTTACGGGCTCCACGCGACCGATCACCAGCAGGATTCGCGCCGCCGCGAAACTCCGGAGATCACATCGCGCGACTCCCGGGAGTGGACGACCACCGGCCGCCTCCCGACGTTGTCCGGTCGAACAGATGCCGACGGATCCTGGCGCTTCAACGTTGATAGTGTCATGTATACACCTATGGACGCGAACCTCCCGGTCACCGACGCCAGCGCTCGTCTGCAGCGCGCTCGGCTCTCGCTGCTCGGCCTCGCGGTTGGTGACGCGTTCGGCGAGATGATGTTCGGACCTGCGGAGGACAGCGCGCGGCGCGCTGCGAAGCGACTGATCTCGACGCGGCGGCCGTGGCGCTGGACCGATGACACGGCGATGGCGCTGTCCGTCGTCGAGGTGCTCGGAACGCACGGGGAGATCGACCCCGACGCCCTCGCCCACGCATTCGTGCGCCGCTGGAGCGCAGACCCGAACCGCGGCTACGGTCACGGCGCCTACGGGCTGCTCGACCGCGTGCGCCAGGGCGCTCGGTGGCGGCCCGAGGCGCGTGCGCTGTTCGGCGGTCAGGGGTCATTCGGCAACGGCGCGGCCATGCGGGCCGCCCCGATCGGCGCGTACTTCGCGGACGATCTCGACCGCGTCCGCGCCGAGGCGCTCCGCTCGGCCGAGCCCACGCATACCCATCCCGACGGCGCCGCGGGCGCGGTGGCCGTCGCCGTCGCGGCTGCCCTCGTCGCGTCGGGGTGCAGCCCCGCATCGCTGCTCGCGGAGACCTGCCGCCTGACCCCTGCCGGTCACACGCTCGACGGTCTGCGGCGTGCCGAGGCGACCCCGCTCGACATCGAACCCGCCACGGCCGCCGCCGCGCTCGGCACGGGGCTCGACGTCGCCGCGCACGACACCGTCCCGTTCTGTCTGTGGGCGATCGCGCGCCACCTCGTCTCCTACGAGGACGCGCTCTGGGCGGTCGCGTCCCAGCACGGCGACCGCGATACGATGGCGGCGATCGTCGGCGGCGTCGTGGTGCTCGGGACCGGTGCGGAGTCGATTCCCGTGCTGTGGCGTGCGGCGACGGAACCCATCCCCGATCCCTTCGAACGCGCCGACTGAGGCAGCGGAGCTCGATCGACGCGCTGGATCCGTTCCACCGGTGCGCTGCGTATCGAGCGAGGCTCTCGCCAGATCCGGGACCGCCGCCGCCGGGCCGTCGACCGCACCGCCCGTCGACCGCACCGCCCGTCGAGCGCCACCGGGCAACTGGGCTCGCGCCCGGCGCTACCGCTGCCAGGGCGGCGGGACGTGAACCGGCCGAGCCGAGTGCCATCGCGCGGCGGTGCCGGTCCAGGTCGCGGGGAGCACGGTGGTCCGGACCGGATCGTCGAGCGTGGGCAGGCGCATCGCATACGCGAGGAGTACGTGCGTCGGGTCGTCGAGCCGCAGGTAGATGATCACGAACGTGGCGGCGTGCGTCGCGTCGTTCCAGACCAGCGTGTGGAGCTCGTACCAGCCTGGCGTGCCGCAGCCCGTGGCGCAGTCGACCGTGTTGAAGACAACCGCGGGCTGCATCATGCCCTCGAGTGCGACGTATCCCGCCCCGCGGTCGAGATCGATGGCGGGTCCGTGAACCGTCGCCTGACCGAAGGCGGGAGGCGTCGGGATCGTGAACGCCGGGAAGTCGAACGTGGTGGGCGTCGAGCCCTGAACGACATCACAGGATCCCGATGCCGCCGACAGCACGAACCCACCCGGGCCCACTCGCTCCGAGTACACGTCCTTCAGCGCACCGCCCATGCAGTACGCGTAGGCGATGTCCCAGCGGTCCGGCGTCACGACGAACGAGCCGAACACGGTGTAGCCCGCGAACGGCACGCTGTTGTACAGCGCGACCTGCGCCTGCGCGCCATCCCGTTCGAGGGTGCCGGCATTCGCGGTGATCGCGATCGCGCCCAGTGGCGCGGCCACCGACCCCGTGATCGTCGCGTCGAACGCGCGCGGAATCACCCGGTGGCTGGCGGCGATGGAGAGCATCGCGGGAAATCCCGGCGGCGGTCCGGCATCGTTCGCCGCATCGAACGCCGCATCCACGGGCTCCGCCGCGTCCTCGTCCCGATCGTCGGCGGGACGCGAAGGCGCGGTCGCTCCCGGCGCGCTCGGGACCCGCGATGCATCGCGCTGGCGCGGCACGCCCGCTCGCGGACCGCCGGAAGCTCCAGCGTCATCGCGCTCCGGTCCGGCTGGGGGAGCGCCGTCGCGAGTCCGTTTCGATCGCGCCCACGTGGTCGCGTCGCACCGCATCGCGCGCCCGGGATACCGTGCGCGCCATGAAGCGCTTCGCACCGGCCACGGAGAGAAATCGCGAGCCGATCTGCGAGGTCCTCGCGCGCGAGCTGCCGGGCGCCGGGGAGGTCGTCGAGATCGCCAGTGGTAGCGGCGAGCACGCGGTGGCGTTCGCGCGCGCGTTTCCGCATCTCGCGTGGCAACCCACGGATCCAGATCCGGCCGCGCTCGCGAGCATCGAGGCGTGGCGCGCCGAGGCGCAGCTCTCAAATCTGCGCGCGCCCCTGTCGCTCGACGCGAGCGCCCCCACGTGGCCGGTCGCGCGCGCGGACGCGATCGTCTGCATCAACCTGATCCACATCTCGCCATGGGAGGCGACGCTCGGACTCCTCGACGGGGCCGCGCGGACTCTCGCGGGCGACGGTCTGCTGCTCACGTACGGCCCGTATGTCGTCGATGGCGTGACCGCGCCGTCCAACCTCGCGTTCGACCAGTCACTGCGCTCGCGCGATGCTCGCTGGGGCGTGCGCGAGCTGCGTGACCTCGAGCGGGCTGCACGCGCGCGCGGATTCGCGCTCCGAGCCACGATCGCGATGCCCGCGAACAACCACGCGCTGGTCTTTCGCCGCGCGTAGCCCGGCCGCCCCGCTCTGCGCTGGTCCGACCTGGCCCGCCTGGCCGAGCTTCCCGAGCTGCCGGCCTTGCCGACCGGTCCGACCTACCTGACGTGCCCGACATACCCGGGCCGGGCCGACCCGGCCATTCGCCTACGCTGCGACACCCCGTCACGACGCGCCGCGGCACGCGGTTCGGGTATGGTGCGCGCCATGAGTCGTCATCCGATCCGCCGTGTCGCGGTGCTCGGCGCGGGTGTGATGGGCAGCGGCATCGCTGCTCATTGCGCGAACGCCGGCATCCCCGTTGTCCTGCTCGACATCGTCCCGCCCAAGGCGCCAGCCGATGCCCCCAAGAGCGTGCGCGATAGCTTCGCGACCGGCGCGCTCGACAAGCTCCGCAAGTCCAAGCCCGCGGCGTTCACCCACCAGCGCAACGCGCTGCTCATCACGACCGGCAACTTCGACGACGACCTCGACAAGGTGAAGGACTGCGACCTCATCGTCGAGGCCATCATCGAGCGGCTCGATCTCAAGCAGGCGCTGTTCGCGAAGCTCGAGGCGCTGATGGCGCCGCATGCCGTGATCGCGTCGAACACGTCGGGCTTGCGGATCGCGGACCTGATCGTCGGCCGCACCGAGCAGTTCCGTCACAACTTCATGGTGACGCACTTCTTCAACCCGCCGCGCTACATGCACCTGCTCGAGATCATTCCGACTCCGGATACGGATCCGGCGGTGATCGGGGCCACGCGCGAGTTCGCTGAGCGCACGCTCGGAAAGGGTATCGTCATCGCCAAGGACGTGCCGGGCTTCGTGGCCAATCGTCTCGGCGTGTACGGCATGGTCAGCACCATGCGCCGCATGGAGCAGCACGCACTCACCATCGATGAAGCGGACGGCCTCACCGGCTTGTTGATCGGTCGCGCGCGCACCGCCACGTTCCGTACCGGTGACCTCTCTGGCCTCGACGTGCTCGCGCACGTAACCAAGGGCATCGGTGGCGCGACTGGCGAAGATTTC
>JAYSYE010000427.1:0-12437 GCA_043716635.1 Deltaproteobacteria bacterium
ACGATGTCGCTGCTCAATCAGGGGATTCATCTCTACGAAGCAATCCCGTACATGGGCAACGAGAAGCTCGTCCCGCTCATGAAAGCGTTCGACAACATCATCCGGCAGCACGCGATCTTTCGTGCCGTCTTCGGGCTGATTTGAGGGGATGTCTCAGAAGCTGGTACTGTGTGGAAGCTGACGCTCGGAGTTCTTTTGGCCATCCTGACTTGCTCGTGCGTTCCACCCAGCGCTGCTGCTCCTGCGACCCCGTCGCAGGAGGTGTCACAGGAGCCGGCCGCTCGCATACACGCCGACGAGTCGGGCAGCGCCCGACTGATGCGAGAATGCGCGGCAGGCAAGCCCATGGCTTGCTCCTTGCTCGCGAGCGCATACGACACCGCGGATTCGATGGGCGCACCAGAGATTGGGCGCGACCTCGCCGCTTCGGTGAGCTACCGGATCAAGGCTTGCCGCCTCGGATCCGGTGCTGACTGCGATATAGCTGGCGACGCGCTCGCCGACGGCAAGGGTGTGCCACAGGACAGGCATGCCGCGCTCGAGTACCTGAGGCTCGGGTGCGAAAGTTATAACGCTCTCAAGGGCTTTGCGTGTGGGCGCCTTGCGATGCTGCTGCTCGACGAGGACTTCTACGGAAAATACGATGAAGCGATGTCGTTGCTGGATCGCGGATGCGCAAGCCAGCAGACGGTCTGCCGGTTGAAGGAGCTCTACGTCGGTACGGGTAGCTCGCCTGCAACAACTGCTCCGAGCGGAGCGGTATCGTATGCGTTTGGCTTGAAGCAGTCGGAAGTAGTTCCACTCTGCGCTGCCCAAGGAGGAAAGTTCGAGCCCAGCAAAACGGGACTCACACCGTATTGCGAGACGCCGATGATCAATGCACTCAAGATCAGAGCGGCGTTCCTCTCCTTCGATTTTTGCAAGCGAGATGAGCTGTGCGCGATCCTGATTGATTTGGATACGGAGGCAGCGAAGCTATCGCGCCGCTTCTACGATCTCAAATCCCAGCTGATCGGACTGTACGGACCACCGTCCCTCTCTGAGATCAAGACCACCCCGGAATGCCGCACCATTGGAGTCCTCGCGAAGTGCATCGAGTCCGGTCGTGCGGTGTTCTCCACCACCTGGAGTTGGGACGGAAAGGCCGTCATCTCACTCGGGGCAATCGCAGCTCATGGCGACATCGCGCTGTCGCTTGGCTACTACAGCGGAGCGAAGGTTCAAGAGTTGGGCGCGTCCGGCCTCTGAGGCGACGCTGCTTTGACGGGCGCACGGCCGCGAAAGCAAGCGGTTTAACAAACGGATATTCTTGAACGGCTCTACCTGACGCCTGGTGCACGATCTCGCTGTGATGGCCGCTCTGGTCGCGACTCCGATTCTTGAACGCGCTCAGGCGCGGCTCAGAGCAGCGGTCGGATCGACTACCGACACGTGATCAGTGCCTGGCCCGCAGCGGGTTCCTCCCGCTGCACTTCAGCATCCAGAGCAACCGCATCCACCTCCATCATCGCGGCCGAGTCGTGGGTGGAGCTCGCGAACGGGGTGCGCGCGTTCTCGATCTCGGTCGCAAGGTCACTCAACGCGAAGCTCGGCCGCCGGCGCGGCGCGATCTTCGCGGACCGGTATCACGCGAAGGTGTTGACGAACCCGACCGCGGCGCGGAACGCGATCCGGTACGTGCTCAACAACTGGTTGCATCATCGCGACTGGGATCACGCGCTGAGCACGTACGTCGACCCGTACTCGAGCGGCGCGAGCTTCCTCGGCTGGAAGGAGTTCGGCGGAACGCAACAGTTCGAGCGGGAGCACGGGTTCGAGCAAGTGAGTACAGCGGCGCCCGTCTTGTGGCTCACGCGCGAGGGCTGGAAGCGGGGCGGCGAGATCAGCGTGTTCGCGATCCCTCGCTGACGGGCGCGCGATGCGCGGCGCCGGGTGACCGGCTGGTGCCGCTCGGGCTCGGAGGGTGCGGCTATGCCGAGCCGGGTGACCTTGTCCGTTCGCGCGCGATCGCGTACGCAGGCGCTCATGAACCGCGAGCCGACTCTCGATGCCACCGTGGACTCGCTCGCGGCGGGCGGCGAGGGCGTGGCGCGCGACGCCGGTGGTCGCGTGACGTTCATTCCCGGGACGGCACCCGGCGATCGCGTGAAGGTGCGCGTGCTCAAGACGACGAGCACGTACGCGCGCGCGGAGGTCGTCGAGCTGGTGCAGGGCGGGGCGTCGCGCGTCGAGCCGGTGTGCCCGCACGCGCGGCGCGTCGGGGCCCGCCAGCCGGCGCCCGTCTGCGGCGGATGTCAGTGGCAACACGTGTCGCGGAGCGAGCAGCTCGCCGCGAAGCAGGCGATCGTGACCGGCGCCCTGCGGAAGTTCGACGGCCTGCGCGTCCATCCGATCGAGGACCCGTGTCCTCCGCTGGGCTGGCGTCGGCGTGCGCGCTTTCACGTGGAGCGCGGCGTCGTCGGGCTCTACGCCCCGGGTCAGCAGGCGGTCGTGCCGATCGAGAGCTGCCCGCAGCTCGAGCCAGCACTGGACGCGGCGTACCGTGTGGTCGTCGCGGCGGGCCCGCCCGACGGCGAGCTCGCGTTGCTCGTCAACTACAAGGGCGAGGTTGCGGTCGCGACCGAATATCCATGGCCGCTCGGAGGCGAGATCGTGGGGCGTGCGGGGATCCGCCTGATCGGTCGTGCCCCGATCGAGGTCGAGCCCGGCCTGTGCTCGGGTGCCTGGGACTTCGCGCAGGCGAGTGCGACGGGCAACCGCGCCCTCGTCGCCCGAGCCGCCGCGACGCTCGGCAACGGGCCGGGTCGGATGCTCGAGCTCCATGCGGGCGGCGGCAACCTCACGCGTGCGTACCGGGCGAATGGCTGGGTGGTGCTGGCCTCGGACGTCTCCGATCATGCCGAGCTCGTCGCCGACGCCGCCGCAGCGCTCGCGCGATACCCCGGGCCGTTCGACGCGATCGCGCTCGATCCGCCACGCGCCGGGGCGCCCGAGGCGATCGTGGGTCTCCTCCGGCTCGCGCCGCCGACGATCGTGTACGTGTCGTGTGACGTCGCGACGCTCGCGCGCGATGCCGGGCATCTCGTCGCCGGCGGCTACCGTGCGACCGACGCGTACCCTCTCGACCTGATGCCGCAGACCGCGCACGTCGAGGTCGTCATGCGCCTGGCGCGGGGCTGACGCCTCGGGGGCGCCAGCGAACTACGAGCGAGTCACCGCGGCTTCACGACGCGCGACCACATCATCAGCATGGTGCGAATGACCGGCCCGTCGGGCGGCCGGGCCGCCGGCGGCAGCTCCAGCGACAGGCCGTACTGCGACATCTTCACGAACGGGTTCGTGCTCTCGCTACCCTTCATGGGCACGGTCGGGTCTGCGGGGCGGAACCCGAAGCGCAGCGCGGTCGACTGCACGGGGGTGCTGCGGAGGAATGCGATGAGCTTGTCGGCGGCGGCGCGTTGCGCGGGGAGCACCCAGGGGCCCGCCAGCGCCACGACCGGATGGTCACTCCAGATCGTCGTCTGCGGATAGTAGATGTGGAGACTGCCCCAGCGGCCCTGTGCATTCTCGAGCTGGCTGATGGCGAGGCTCTCGTACACGAGGGCGATGTCGTACTTCGACGGCCCGAACCGGATCATCTCGGTCATGAATGTGCCGGTGGAGGACTCGAAGTGAGGGATGCCATCTTCGATCTGCTTCACGAAGTCCTGGAACCCGGGATCGAGCATCTGCTCGACGGTGAGGTTCGTCGTGGTGTTGAAGTACTCGTAGGCCATCAGCACGATCGCCTGCATGCCCGAGTTGGACTTGTTCGGGTCCGTGTGGCCGAGCTTCACGAAACCCCACCCGGGCTTCCCTCCCACCGCGGGCCAGCCCTTCGGCGAGGCGACCGCCTTGTGAATCTGTTTCCACGACAGGACGTCACCGGCGGACCCCTCGAGCAGCACCTTCGCGCGGTCCTCCCACACCGCGAACACGAGCGGTGTCAGCAGCAACGGCTGGGGTGCGAGGTCCCCGGTCAGGGGGAAGAGCTCGCTGCCGGTCTTGGTCTTCCAGTCCGACGCGAGGAGATTGGTGACCAGGGAATCGGCGGGACTCCAGAGCACGGGCTTGTCGGTGCCTTCGAGGATCGCCTCGGCAGCATCGAGCGAACCCTTGCCGAGAAGCTTCACGTGGATCGACGGGTTGTCCGCCTCGAACTTCTGTACGGCCGCCTCGATCCAGTCCTTCTTTTCGGTCGAGTACTCGAACGAGATCTCGACGCTGTCGGTGGCCGGGCGCGCGTCCGGCGTGGCCACGGTCGCCGCCGGCGGCTTGACCGAGGACGCACCGTGCGAGCGCCTGAATGCGAGGTACGCGACCAGCGCGACGATGACGGCCGCGACCACGTAGAACGAACCGTTGCGCTTCATGGAGGGGCTCCGATCAGAAGAAGGACGCCAGGTCGCGATAGATCTGGATGATGGAGTCGACGTTGCCCTCGGAAAAGGAGCCAGCGCCCGCCGAGGCGATCTCCTTCATGATGGGCTGATTCGCCGCGTCTCCGTACGAGATGGTGAACACCGTGGCGGGACGGTCCTTCGCCTCGTCACTGCCGCGCAGCTCGGCGAGCAACTTCGCGCTCGTGATCGTCGATCGATTGTCGGTGCCGTCGGTCAGCACCACCGCCGCGCGAATGCGATGAACCGAGGTCTTGGCCCGCCCCGCGAGAAGCTTGTACGCAGCCTCCGTGGCCGAGTACATCGCGGTCTCACCTCCGGCGGAGACGCCGTCGATGCGCGACTCGAGCTCGGCTTTGCCCTCGCCAACCTCCACGGGGCCATACGGCGGGTACACCTTGTGATCGAAGAACAGCAGCGTCACCTGATCGCGCGCATCGAGGGTCGCGAGGAACGCCTTTGCGCCGCGCTTCGCTTCCTCGAGCGGGCGGCCCTGCATGCTGCCCGACTTGTCGAATACGACCACGATGTCCGCGGTCTTCTTCGTCTTCTTGAACAGGTCCAGCACGGCCTGCAGCGTCTTGCCATCGGGCACCTCGAGCAGCGTCTGCGGCTGCAGCGGATCGACGCCGTGAGCGGCATCGATGGGAGCGCCGACCTTGATCGCGGGATCGACCGGGCGAAACCCCAGCGCGAGCGCGCGCTCCTGCGCGGGCCGGCTCTTGAGGTGCGCGAGAAACACGTCGGCGGCGGCGCGCTGCTCGGCCGTCACCCAGTCGGCGTCGAGCACGTTGTACGGATGATCGGACCAGAAGGTCCCTTCGACGGGATACACGGCGACCAGTGGTAGCTGCGGAGACTTCGCGTACGACTCGATGACGAGGTTCTCGTACATCACGGCTGCCGACAGGTAGCTCGGCCCGCGCTCGATCATCTTGTCGGCGAAGAAGCCGGTCGACTTTCCGTAGTGAACGATCGCGTCCTCGACCTTGGCGACGAATGGCTGCACCTTCGGCAGGTCGGCTGCCGTCAGCCCGCGCGTGGTGTGGGCCCCTGCGTAGGCGATCGCGAGCATCGTCAGGAGGCCCGAGTTCGAATACTCCGGATGCGTGTGGCCGAGCTTCATCTCGCCCCACTCGGGCCGGCCGAACGCGCCCCATCCCTTCGGATCGGCGCTGACGCGAAGGATGTCCGCCCAGCCGATCGGCTTGCCTGGCCATCCGAGCGCCTCGGCCATGGGCTTCCACATCGCGATCACGATCGGCGAGAGCACGAGCGGCTCACCGGCTCGCGTCAGCGGCCTGGTGTGGCTGGCAACGCTCATCCACGTCTGATCGAGCAGCGTGGTGTACGCGCCCGACGCAGGGCTGAATACGACCGGCTTCTCGGTGCCCGCGAGGATCGCGGTGACCGCTTCTCCCGACCCGACCGCCTTGCCCGTGACATGGATCGGCGCGCCCTGGGCGGTCCTCGCACCGCTCGCGTTGAAGACGTCGATCTGCTCGGCGAGCCAGGTCTTCTTCTCGCTCCCGTACAGGATCGAAACCTCCACGGCGGGCACGGCGGGTGCCGTGCTCGACGGCCGGATCTCGCCCGCGGCGGGCGTCGCCTCGCCGCCGCCCCCTTTGCCGCAGCCCATCAGCACCGCCAAGCACCCCAAGACCGCCCAGTGCTTCGTCATCGAAGACAACGATGGTGCGGCTCCGTGTCGGGACAGCAACACGGACACGACGGCGCTGTGATTTCGATCGGGACGGCCAGATCCGCGATCCGTTCGGGATCGCGTGGTCGCTCGACGCTCCGGACGCGTCGTGGCGAGCACCCATGGTAGCGTCCGCCGCATCATGGCAGCCACGGCAGCACGGCAGGCACTCGGCGAGATCACCACGCTCCTCGGCCGCGGTGCCGCCTTCGAAGGCAAGCTGACGTTCGAGGGCACGGTGCGCATCGACGGCCGCTTCCGCGGCGAGGTGTTCTCGGACGACACGCTCGTGATCGGTGAAGGCGCTGTCGTCGAGGCCGAGATCGACATCGGCGAGGTGATCATCCAGGGGACGGTCATCGGCAACATCAAGGCGAAGCGGTCGATCGAGATCCACGCGCCGGGCCGCGTGAAGGGCGACCTCCACACGCCGACCCTCCAGATCGACAAGGGCGTGATCTTCGAGGGCCGCTCGTTCATGGAGGGCGCCACCGGGCAGAAGCAGACCCCTCCGGCCCCGCCGAAGCCGTCGCAGCCGACCTCGGTGAAGTAGTAGCGCCGCTGCGAACGACCGAGATCCGACCGAGGCACCGTCGCTGATGGGCGACTGGATTCGCCGGCATCGCGGCGTCGCGATGGCGATCGCGGGCATCGTGGCGCTCGTCGTCGGATTCGCGCTCCTCGCGGTTGCCGTGCTTTCGGGCCGCACGCGCGGATTCGACCAGGCCGTGCTGGGCGCCCTCCGAGACGGCGCCGGGGTGCCGGTCGGACCGTCGTGGTTACCCAAGGCCGTGCAGGACTGGTCGGCGCTGGGTTCCTCGCACATCGTGGTCCCGGTGGTGGTCGTGGTCACCATCGCGCTCGTACTGGCGAAGCGCCCGCGCACCGCGATCATGCTGATCGCGTGCCTGGTCGGCACCGCGGTGATCGTGAACGGGCTCAAGCTGCTGTTCGCGCGCGCGCGCCCGGACGCGGTCAGCCACATCGACATCGTCACCGGGTTCTCGTTCCCGAGCGGTCACACCACCACCGCGACCGCGTTCTACGCGACCGTCGGCTTCATCGTCGCGAGTGCCATCCAGGACCGCGCGGTGCGGCGCTTCGTCTACCTCATGGCGGCGCTGATCCCGCTCGCGGTCGGGTTCACCCGCGTGTACCTCGGCGTCCACTACCCGACCGACGTGTTCGGCGGCTGGATGGTCGGGCTTGCGTGGGCGCTGTGCCTGGGTCTGTCAAATCAGCTACTTCAAAGGCGCGGCGTCGTCGAAGATGCACGCGGCGACTTGTCGCAGGATGATCCGCCATCGCCGCCGGTCGCCGGGGCATCTGATCTCGCGCCTCCCGGTTGACACCCCAACCACCGCGGACTATAAGCCCCGCGCGACAGCCCAACGATTCTCTTAGGTTGCACGCAGGAACGCCATGACCCTGATGCCGGATCACTCCTCGCTGACCACCCTCGCGGCCGGTCATCCGATCATCGATATCGACCTCACCGTGGTCGTCCAGTTCGCGCTGTTCCTCGTCCTCATGTGGGTGACGAACAAGCTGATGTTCCAGCCCTATCTGGCGCTGCGCGAGCGGCGCAAGGCCGGGATCGATGGCGCGCGCGCCGAGGCCGACCGCATGACGGCCACCGCGGACGCGAAGCTCGCGGACTACGAGAAGTCGCTCGGCGTCGCGCGCGATCGCGCGAACGAGGAGGGCCGCAAGGTCCGCGCCGAGGCCGCCGCGCACGAGCGCGACGCCACCGACAAGGCCAAGATGGCCGCGCAGGTCGCCATCGACGAGGCGAGCGCGAAGATGCGCGGCGAGACCGACGCCGCGCGCGCGCAACTCATGCCGCAGGCCGACCAGATCGCGCGCGCGATCGCGTCGAAGCTGCTCGGTCGGGAGATCGCATGATGTCGATCACGAAGACGTTCACGCAGCTCGTGGTCGGCGCCGTGCTGCTGGCGGCCCCCGTCCGCAGCGCACTGGCGCAGCCGGCCGAGTCCGGTGCGCCCGCGACGGTCGACCCGGGCACGGCGACCCAGCGCACCGCGCCGATCGACGAGGGCATGCACGGCGGCGAGAGCCCCGAGCACTCGGCGAAGTTCGAGGATCCGACTCGCCACTTCCGCTTCCTCGGCTCGCCGTTCTCGCACAACGGTCACGACGAGTACGGCGGCAAGCTCGGCGACGACAAGATGGTCGACCCGGCCACCGGCGAGGTCGAGCGCGACGAGCACGGCCAGACGTACGAAGAGCCGATGTCGGCGCCCTTCATCTTCATGCTGCTGAACTTCGGCATCCTCTTCGCGATCCTCGCGTGGAAGGGCGGCCCGTGGCTCGGCTCGGTCGCCCGCGACCGTCACGACCAGATCAAGAGCGCGCTCGACGAGGCCGCCAAGCTCCGCGAGCAGGCCGCCGCGAAGCTCGCGCAGTACGAGGCGCGCCTCAAGGACGCCGACAGCGAGATCAAGAAGATGGTCGACGGCATGCGCGCCGACGCGGAGGCGGACAAGCAGCGCATCCTCGACGCCGCGCAGCGCCAGAGCGCGCAGATGAAGCGCGACTCCGAGCTGCGGATCGCCGCCGAGATCGAGCTCGCCCGCGCCCGCTTGATGCGCGAGGTGACGGTGGCCGCGACCAGCGCGACCGAGAAGCTGCTCATCGCCAACGTGAACCACGCCGACCAGGCGAAGCTCGTCAGCGCGTTCATCGCCGACCTCGGCGCCGGCCGCATCCCCGCCACGGCCGGCGGATCGCCCGCTGCCACGCCCACCCCCGGAGCAGTCTGATGGTCACCGGTAGCCTCTCGCGCCGCTACGCCCGCGCCGTGATCGACCTCGGCACGGCAGGCAAGAACCTCGAGCCGATGGCCGCGGATCTCCGCTCGCTCGCGCACGCGATGCGCGACTCCACCGAGCTGCAGTCCGCGCTCACGAACCCCGCCATTCGCCGCGCCGATCGCCGGCTCGTGCTCGACGGGCTCCTCCAGCGCATCGGCACGCAGCCCCAGACGAAGAACCTCGTGTACCTGCTCCTCGACAGCGAGCGACTCGGCTCGCTCGAGGGCATCTCCCGCGAGGTCGACACGATGATCGAGAGCCGCGCGGGCCGGATCACGGCCGAGGTCATCTCCGCGAAGCCGCTCGACGCGACGCAGCTGTCGCAGATCACCGCCGCGCTCGAGAAGCTCTCGGGCAAGAAGGTCGACATCTCGAAGCGCGAGGATCCCTCGCTCCTCGGCGGCGTGGTCGCCAAGGTCGGCGACGTGGTGTACGACGGCTCCCTCCGCACCCAGCTCCGCACCCTGCGCGACGAAATCGTTCGATAAGAGCCGAGTCAGTCAAAGGATCACGACCATGGACATCCGCGCCGCAGAGATCAGCGACATCATTCGCAAGCAGATCGAGAACTACGACAAGAAGGTCTCGGTCACGGAGACCGGCACCGTGCTGACGGCCGGCGACGGCATCGCGCGCGTGTACGGGCTCTCCGGCGCGATGGCCGGCGAGCTCCTCGAGTTCGAGGGTGCGGGCGGCGAGAAGGTCAACGGCATGGTGCTGAACCTCGAGGAGGACAACGTCGGCGTTGCGCTCCTCGGGAAGTTCGAGTCCGTCCGCGAGGGCGACGTGGTGCGCCGCACGCAGCGCATCGTCGAGGTCCCCGTCGGCGAGGAGCTCCTCGGCCGCGTGGTGAACGCGATCGGCATTCCCGTCGACGGCGGCAAGCCGCTGACCGGCACGAAGCGCCGCCAGGTCGAGATCAAGGCGCCGGGTATCATCTCGCGCAAGTCGGTGCACGAGCCCATGCAGACCGGCATGAAGGCGATCGACTCGATGATCCCGATCGGTCGCGGCCAGCGCGAGCTGATCATCGGCGACCGCGGCACCGGCAAGACGGCGATCGCGATCGACACGATCATCAATCAGAAGGGGCAGAACATGTTCTGCTTCTACGTCGCCATCGGCCAGAAGCAGTCGACGGTGGCCACCGTCGTCGATCGCCTCACGAAGGCCGGCGCGATGGAGTACACGACGGTCGTCCTCGCCGGGGCGTCGGAGCCCGCCCCGCTGCAGTTCATCGCGCCGTACACCGGCGTCACGATGGCCGAGTACTTCCGCGACTCCGGCCGCCACGCGCTGATCGTCTATGATGATCTGTCAAAGCAGGCCGTCGCGTATCGCCAGCTCTCGCTGCTCCTCCGCCGCCCGCCGGGCCGCGAGGCGTACCCGGGCGACGTGTTCTACATCCACTCGCGCCTGCTCGAGCGCGCAGCGAAGATGTCGGACAAGGAAGGCGGCGGCTCGCTGACGGCGCTGCCGATCATCGAGACCCAGGCCGGCGACGTCTCGGCGTACATCCCGACCAACGTCATCTCGATCACCGACGGTCAGATCTTCCTCGAGGGCGATCTGTTCTACTCGGGCGTCCGTCCCGCCGTGAACGTCGGCATCTCGGTGTCGCGCGTCGGTGGCGCGGCGCAGACCAAGGCGATGAAGAAGATCGCGGGTCGCCTCCGCCTCGAGCTCGCGAGCTATCGCGAGAAGGCGGCGTTCGCGCAGTTCGGATCCGACCTCGACAAGGCCACGCTCCAGCAGCTGAACCGCGGCGAGCGCATGGTCGAGTTGCTCAAGCAGGGCCAGTTCGCGCCGATGTCGATGGACGAGCAGGTCGTCATCATCTACGCCGGCACCAACGGCTTTGTCGATGACTACCCGGTCAGCGTCCTCGGCCGCTACGAGACCGAGCTGCTGTCGTTCATGAAGGCTCGCAAGGCTGACATCGTCACCGAGCTGAAGACCGACGGAAAGCTCGAGGGCGATCTCGAGAAGAATTTGCGCGACGCTCTCACCGAGTTCGCGAAGCAGTTCTCCGTCGAGGAAAAGAAGAAGTAGAGCGATGCCGAGCCTCAAGGCAATCCGCACCCGGATCACGTCGGTCAAGAACACGCGCAAGATCACGCGCGCGATGAAGCTCGTCTCCACGGCGAAGCTCCGGCGCGCGCAGGATGCGTTGACCCAGGCGCGGCCGTACACGCAGGCGATCACCCGCGTGGTGAGCGAGCTGTCGGCGGTTGCCGGCGCAGACAGTCACAAGCTGTTCGACGAGCGACCGCTGCAGAAGGCGGCGATCGTCGTGATGACCAGCGATCGCGGTCAGGCCGGCGCGTTCAACGCGAACGTCACGAAGGCCGTCGAGCGCTACGCGGCAAACGAGCTGTCGGGAGCCACCGAGGTCTCGCTGCGGATCATCGGCCGCAAGGGCAACCAGTACTTCTCGCGTCGTCGCGCCACGGTCACGAGCTTCGATGCGGCTCCCACGGGTCTCACCGCGCTCGAGGTCGCCCGCGAGATGGCGAACCGCGTGATCGACGACTTCACCTCGGGCAAGGTCGACCGCGTGTTCGTGGTCTACAACGAGTTCAAGAATGCGGCCTCGCAGACCACGCGGGTGAAGCAGATCCTCCCGGTCGTCACCGAGTCCACCACCGCGCTGACCACCACGGACGGCAAGGCCGCACCGTCGGCGGACGCCGAATCGGGTGACTTTATCTACGAGCCGAACAAGCAGGCGCTGCTCGACCGGCTGGTCCCGCTGTACGTGCAGATCCTGTTGTACCGCGCCGCGCTCGAGTCGATCACCTCGTTCTTCGCATCGCAGATGACGGCGATGGAGAACGCGACCAAGAACGCGGGCGACATGATCTCGGCGCTCACGCTCCAGTTCAACCGCGCCCGTCAGGCATCGATCACCAAGGAGCTCGCCGAGATCGTCGGCGGCGCCGAGGCACTCAAGGGTTAAAGGGAACTCATCATGGCTACCGACTTTTCTCCCAACAGCATGGGCCGCGTGGTTCAGGTCATCGGTCCCGTCGTCGACGTTGCCTTCGACTCGGCCGAGCTCCCCGAGATCAACACCGCACTCCTGCTGTCGAACCCGTCGATCGACAAGCGCGAGGACAACCTGACCGTCGAGGTCGCTCAGCACCTCGGCGAGCACATGGTCCGCTGCGTCGCCATGGACAACACCGACGGCCTCATCCGCGGCCAGTCGGTGAAGAACACCGGCGCGCCGATCTCGGTGCCGGTGGGCGCCGAGGTCCTCGGTCGGATCATGAACGTCGTCGGCGAGCCGGTCGACGAGATGGGTCCGCTCAACAACACCAAGCGGTCGCCGATCCACCGCTCGGCTCCGAAGTTCACCGACCAGTCCGTGACGGTCGAGATGTTCGAGACCGGCATCAAGGTCATCGACCTGCTCGCCCCGTACCGCAAGGGCGGCAAGATCGGCCTGTTCGGTGGCGC
>JAYSYE010000428.1:0-12393 GCA_043716635.1 Deltaproteobacteria bacterium
AGCTTCAGCGTGTCCGCCGTCGTGATGGCGACGCGCTCGACCTTGCCGAACAGCTCGGGCGACTTCGCGAGCATCAGATCCAGCGCGCGTCCGTAGGTCGTCGACATCTTGCCGACGGGAACATTCGCATCGGGCCCGACGGCGTACAGCTTCCCGCGATTCGCCAGGAGCGGCGCGAGGATCTCCGTGTACCACCCGCCACCGGCGCCGAGCTCGACGACGGTCTGGGTCGGCTGGACGCCGAAGAACGTGAGGGTCTCGACCGGGTGGCGATAGACGTCGCGGTCCCGGTTGCCGGGCATGCGATGCGGGCTGGCGAGGATGGCGGCGAGCGCCGTCGCCGGATCCGCCGCCTTCTGATCGCGAACCGCGATCACGGCCTTCGTCAGCTCGGGGGTCCAGCGCTTCGCCTCCGCGGCGGCGCCGGCCTCGATCTCGGCCATCGCCTGCGCGAGCTCCTGGGCGGGCGTTGGCGCCGCGTCGACCGGCGCGGGGGTGGCTGCGGGCGCGGCATCACCGCTCCCCGAACCGGTCGCGACGACCACGGCGGCAGGGGCGGGCGATTCGCTCTTCTGCTTGCACGCACCGACGGCGAGGAGGGCGGCTACGAGGAGGGAGCTCGACGATCGGAGGCGCGAGTGCAGCATGGGCCCACCGTACCCGCCTCCGCGATCGTTTGATTCCCCGAGCGGCGAGATCGCCAGCCTGCGGCGAACTACGGTGCGGGCGCGGCGGGGGCCGGCGCGATCGGGGCCGGCGCCTGCGAGACCGGCGCGACCGGGGCCGCCATCGGGCCGCCCATCCCATGGGGCGGCATTCCGCCTGCCGCGGCGCCCATCATCACGGTGCGGATCTCGGTCATGAGCTTCTGCTGCTGATCGGCCGGCAACAGCTCGCGGCACGCCTTCATGCCCGCCATGTCGTGGACCTTTGTCGCGTAGCAATCGATCGTCGACGCAGGCCACTGGTCCTCGGTGCAGCGAGCCGTGAGGATCGCCCGCAGCTTCGCGGGGACCTCGGCCGCGGGCCCCGTCAGGCCCCCCGGCAATGCGCTGACGGCCTTGGCCGCGCCATCCGCGCACGCGGCCGCCGAGCCTGACTCGCCGGCTGGCGAGTGCTTGCTACACGCGCCGCTCGCAGCGAGGACAGCCACCAGGAGGAGATGCTTCATCCGGCCGCTATACCACCTCGACGAGGCGGCGCCGCGTCCGGCCCGGGCCGCGCCCGCGAAGCTCAGCGCGTGCCGAACGGCTCGCCGAACGTCTCGGATATCAGATCGAGCATCGAGAGCCACGATCGGCGGTGCGTCGGCTCGTGATACTGGACGGCCGGATTTCCGAGGCGACCCGCGGTCTGCACCCTCGCACGCTCGCAAACGTCGGGTATCTTCCCCGCCCCATGAGCGCGCCGAACGTCACGATCACCCTTCCCGATGGAGCCAGCAAGACGGTGCCGGCCGGGACGACGATCGCGGAGTTCGTCCACTCCCAGATCGGTCCCGGACTCGCCAAGGCGGCGCTGTTCGCCAAGCTCGACGATGCCGAGGTCGATCTGTCGCGCACGCTCGACCGCGACGCGAAGCTCGCGATCTTCACGACCAAGAGCGCCGAGGGGCTGGACCTCGCGCGCCACGACGCCGCCCACATCGTCGCGGCCGTCGTGCAGAAGCTGTTCCCCGGTACGCAGGTCACGATCGGCCCGACCACCGACGACGGCTTCTATTACGATTTCGCGCGCGACAAGCCGTTCACCCCCGAGGATCTCGAGCTGATCGAGAAGGCGTCGAACGAGGAGATCCGCGCGGATCACAAGTTCACGCGCCGCGAGGTCACGAAGGCCGAGGCGCTCGAGCTGTTCGGCGGGCTCGGCGAGAAGTTCAAGCTCGAGATCATCGAGGACATCTTCGCGAAGGGCGCCACCACGCTCACGCTCTACTCGCACGGCGGCTGGACCGACTTCTGCCTCGGCCCGCACGGTCCGTCGACCGGACGCGTCGGCGTGATCAAGCTGCTCTCCGTCGCGGGCGCCTACTGGCGCGGCGATCACCGCAACGCGCAGCTCCAGCGCATCTACGGCACGGCGTTCTTCACGCAGAAGGACCTCGACGCGTGGACGCACCAGCAGGAGGAGGCGCGCAAGCGTGACCACCGGAAGCTCGGCAAGGAGCTCGATCTGTTCGCGTTCCATCCCGCCGCGCCCGGTGCGGTGTTCTGGACCGCGAACGGCACGATGATCTTCACGACGCTGCAGTACGCGATGCGGCGCATGTGCCTCGCGAACGGCTACGTCGAGATCAAGACGCCGCTGCTCTACAACAAGATGCTGTGGGAGAAGAGCGGGCACTGGGGCAAGTACCGCGAGAACATGTTCCTCATCCTCGATCCGGAGGCGGACCCGACGCTGCCCGAGGAGGAGCGCGCGAGCTTCTCGCTCAAGCCGATGAACTGTCCGTCGCACCACCTGTTCTACGAGATGAAGCGGCGCTCGTATCGCGAGCTGCCGCTGCGCCTCCACACGCAGGACGTGCTCCACCGCAACGAGCCGACGGGGGTGCTCTCGGGGCTCACCCGTGTGCGCCAGTTCCAGCAGGACGACGCGCACATCTACCTGATGGAGTCGCAGATCACCGAGGAGGTGAAGAAGCTCACGGGCCTCATCGCGAAGGTGTACGCGGCGTTCGGCCTGCAGTTCACGGCGAAGTTCGCGACGCGCCCGGCGAACAAGCTCGGCGACGACGCGCTCTGGGACAAGGCGGAGGCGGCGCTGAAGGATGCGCTCGTCGAGACCGGCCTGCCGTACGAGCTCAAGCCCGGCGATGGCGCGTTCTACGGCCCGAAGATCGACTTCGATGTGGCCGACAGCATCGGCCGCAAGTGGCAGCTCGGGACGATCCAGCTCGACTACTTGGCCCCCGAGCGGTTCAACCTCGGGTACATCGGGTCGGATAACACCGAGCATCGTCCCGTCGTGATCCACCGCGCGATCTACGGCTCGTTCGAGCGATTCATCGGCATCCTCATCGAGCACTACGCCGGGAACTTCCCGGTGTGGCTCGCGCCCGAGCAGGTGCGCATCCTGCCCGTGCACGAGGGCCACTACGCGTGGGCCGACGAGGTCGCCGCCAAGCTCGCCGCGGCCGACATTCGCGTCGACATCGACAAGTCCCGCGACAAGCTCGGCGCGATGATCCGGAACGCGCAGCTCGGCAAGATTCCGTACGCGCTCGTGATCGGCGACAAGGAGGTCGCGGGGGCTGGCGTCTCGCCGCGCAAGCACGGCACGGGCAAGGACGCCGACCTCGGTCTGCTCACGGTCGAGGCCTTCCTGGAGCGCATCAAGCCCGAGGCGGCCGTCCCGTTCTGATCGCAGCCGCGACCAGAGCTGATCGGCTTCCCGATCAGAGCGTGATCGGCTTCCCGATCTCGAGCGTCATCAGCTTGGTCCCCGGCGAGACCTTCTTCAGCGCCGTGCCGAGCGCGGCGGGCGTGCCGTCGAGCGCGGGGAACGTCCCGAAGTGCATCGGGATGATGGCCTTCGCCTTGACGAGCTTCGCGGCATCCGCGGCGCGCGCCGGGTCCATCGTGAAGTGACCGCCGATGCACGCGAGCATGTAATCGATCTTGTTGTACTTGCCGATGAACGACATGTCGCCGAACACGTCGGTGTCACCCGTGTGATAGAGCGTCGGGCCGCCCTTGATGGCGATGACGAAGCCGCCGGGGTTGCCGCCGGCCGCGCCCTTGTCGCCGACGTTCGAGCTGTGGACGGCAGGGACGAACGTGATCGCCACCTCGTCCTCGAGGACGTGCAGCGTGCCACCGAAGTTACCGCCGGTATCCATGCCGAACTGGTCCTTCGGGAACCCGGCCGCGACGATCGCGTTGCCGAGATCGAACGTCGCGACGAGATGCGCCTTCGTGCGCTTCGCGATGTCGTTCGCATCGCCGACGTGATCGAAGTGCCCGTGCGTGATGAGGATGAGATCGGCAGGCGTGGTGGCCGCGTCGGTCTTGCCGGTCGGGTTCGACGGGTTGGTGAACCACGGATCGACGAGGATGGTCTTGCCCTTCGGCGTGAGGATGCGGAACGTCGCGTGGCCGAACCACGTCAGCGTGGCCTTGGACGCCACGGGCGGCTTCGCCACGACCACGGGTTTGGCAGGCACCGGCGCCATCACCGGGGCGGGGGCGACGGGCTTCGCCGGCTGGGCGAGCGCCGCAGACGACACGAGGGCAGTCAATGCCAGGGAGAACCAGGGAGTACGCATCCGCGCACCCTAGCCGCGTCCCGGCGAAAAGCGTGCGCGACCCGTCACGAAAACGAGCCTTGCCCGATGACGTTGGCCGCTACGGTCCGTTGCATGCAAGCAGGGTGCGTCCAGTATCGCGGTCGCTACGACTATGCTGACGGCAAGGCGCTCGAGCGTGCGCTCGCCGTGGCCAAGGCCGAGCTCGACGAGGAGGACCTCGCCGAGGCGCGGGTGTGGATGCGCGTCTTCGTGAGCCGCGGCACCAGCCTGCAGGTGAACGTGTCCGTACCCGCATCCGCCGAGCATCGGTTCGCTGCTGCCAACCTCTTCCTCGTGCTCGCGCACGGGGCGATCGACGGCAGCGTGCAGGCCGTGGAGGGCGGCCGGGAGGTCGACGAGTTCCCCGCCGGCGCCGACGACTAGGAGGGTGAATGGCGTAGCCATTCGGGACCCCCTTGTGCCGGGCGAACCGCGCAAGGCGCGCCCGGCCTAGGCCGGGTGAACGGCGCAGCCATTCGGGATCGCCGGCCGGGTTGCGCCGTCAGTTCTCCGAGCTCGGGTCGCGGGCCAGCGCGTCGGTGAGCTTGTGCAACAGGTCGGTGCGCGAGAACGGCTTCGCGATGAACTGCGAGTTACCGATCGGCGTCTGCGGGTGGTAACCGGACATGAACATCACCCGAAGGGAGGGACGAAGCTGCTGGAGCTCGCGCGCCAGCTCGCGGCCGGACTGGCCCGGCATGACGATGTCCGTCAGCAGCAGGTCGATCATGCCGGAATGCTCGCGCGCGACCTGCATCGCGTGGGAGCTCGAGCTCGCCGAGAGGACCGTGTAGCCGGCATTGCGCAGGATGCGCTCGGTGACGCGGCGGACATCATCGTCATCGTCCACCACGAGCACGAGCGCGGCGGCGGTGCCCACGGTGGGGATCGGTCGCGACCCTTCGACCGATAGCTCGGTCGCGGGGAGCAGCACCTTGATCGTGGTGCCCACGCCGACCGTCGAACGCACGGCGATGTCACCGTGGGCGAGCTGCACGATGCCGTGCACCGTGGCGAGTCCGAGCCCGGTGCCCTTGCCGCGCGCCTTCGTCGTGAAGTAAGGCTCGAAGACGCGCGAAGCGACCTCGGGCGCCATGCCGCTGCCGGTGTCCGTGACCTCGATCGAGGCATAGGCACCCTGGGAGATCGAGCGGGACGTGGCGGTCGCCGCATCGACCTCGACCAGATCCAACGCGAGCGTGACGCGCCCCCGGCCCGCCATCGCGTCGCGCGCGTTGACGACCAGGTTCATCAGGATCTGCTCGAGCTGCGAGGCATCGATCAACACGCGCGGCAGGGCCTTCCCGATCTTGGTCACGAGTTCGATTCCACTGCCGAGCGTACGACGCAGCAGCTTCTCCATCGCGAGGACGACGGTCTCGATCTCGACTACCTTCGCCGCGACGAGCTCGCGGCGCGAGAACGTCAGGAGCTGGCGGGTCAGGTCCGCGGCGCTGGTCGCGGCGTGCGAGATCTGGGCGACGTCGTCGCGCTCGGGCGAGCCGGCTGGCAGCGACTCCTCGAGGATGCCGGAATACGACAGGATCACGTGCAGGAGGTTGTTGAAGTCGTGGGCGATGCCGCCGGCGAGTTGCCCGATCATCGCGACGCGATCGCGGTGCGCCTCGCGATTGATCCGCTCGCGCTCCACGGTGACATCGTGGATCACGACCACGGTCTCGCGGCCCGACGTAGTCGCCGCGATCGCGAGCACCCGGTCGTCGTGGGTCACGTGCGTGTGCACGTCGGAGCCGACGAGGCTGTCGCACGAGATGCCGGCGAGCGCCTCCACGGTCGTGCCGATGCGCACGCCGGCGAGTGCCGGGTGGCTCGTCACCCACCGGTTGACGAGCGTACACGTGAGCCGATCGTCGAGCACCACGACCCCCAGCGGGAGGTCGCGGACCACGCGCTCGCGCCGTTGCGCCTCGTCGTCGACGACCGTCGCGATGTGCCGGACCAGCATGGCGTTCTTGATCGCGAGCGCGGCGGGACCCGCGATCGCGTCGAGGAGCTCGAGATCTCGCGGTGAGAACATGCGCGAGGACGCGATCGAGTCCGCGAGGATCACGCCGAGCCACTCGGTCTCTCCCGCCTCGTAGCGCAAGGGGACCGCCATCACCGAGCGGACCCCGTTCGTCGACAGGCTCTCGGCGCGCTGGAGCACGAGGTCGCTGTCCACCTCGGTCCGGAGGTACGCCTCGTGAGAGACCATCACCTGGCCGAGCAAGCTGGTCGACACTGCGAAGGGGGCGCGCTTCGACCGGTCGCGCGAGACGGTCAGGAATGGCGCCTTCGACGAGTGCTCGAAGATCACGATCGCCGCGCGGTCAGCGCTCAGGATCTCGAAGCAGGTCTCGATCACGCGATCGCACAGCCGCGTGAGGTCGTGCTCGACGCCGATCGCGCGGCTGAGCGCGACGACCGCGCGCAGGCGGATCAGCTCCTCGGGATCGGTCGCGGTGCTCGCGCCGTCCGCGAGCTCGAAGCGGAACCGCATCGGGCCGATCAGCAGCTCGTCGCCGTCCACGAGCGGGGAGGTCTTCACCTTGCGGTTGCCGATGAAGATGCCATGCCGACTATCGAGGTCACAGATCTCGTAGGTCCCGCCCCCGGTCGCGCGAATCTCGGCGTGCTTCAGAGACACCATGGGGTCCTCGAGGCGGACGTCGCAGCCAGCGGCCCGCCCGATCACCGTGTGAGGGCCGACCGCGTACTTGCGCCGGCCATCGAGGTCGAGGAGCTGAGGCATTGCCCCCGTAGTATCGACCGTTCACCCGTTCGTGGAAGGAACCTCATCGATCGGGATGGCCCCATTCGCGGCGTGATTTGACGCACACCCGGGTTACACCCAACGCGCGAGGATCCAAACGAGCCTTGCTACCCGCAGCGCAGCCAGCTCCCAGGCAAGCCCTGCGTTAGTTGGAGGGAAGCTCGTCGATCAGGACGGCACCATTCGCGAAGGACGTGCCGCAGGTCGGGATGACGTGCCCGTTCAGACAGGTCTGCTGCGCCTCGTGGGCGACGCGGAACGCGCGGGTGTTCTCGTGGGCCGAGATGCAGCGAGCGCCGTTCGGGGTCCACTCGGCCTCGGGCGTCCATGCCTCGGTGTCCGCCTGCACGCCGACATTGTCGAACAGATTCAGCGTGGTGCCGTTCACCGTGTGCGGCGAGCCGTCGCCGCAGTAGTCGGCGCGCAGCAGGCGCACGCACGACGTCAGCTGATCCGTGTAGCCGTTCCAGGTCTTGTAGCCCATCTCCACACACTTCGCGATCGTCTTGCCGCGGCACGCGAACGTGAACTCCGAGGAGCTCGGCGTGTACGCACCACCGCCGACCACGCCGGACTGGAGGTTCCAGGTGCCCGCGACAGAGAGCGCAAGGATCGGCTGGCCGTTGGTGTCATTGCCGCACAGCGGCTGCCAGCCGCTGGCGTTCTGATAGGAGATGGCATAGAAGCCGACGTCCTCGTTCGCGCCGGTGCCGTGCGTCGCGTTGTCGATGCGAAGCGCGATCTCGTCCCCGTTCGAGAGCGAACCCGACCACGTCGAGCCGTTCATGGACACGCCATTCATGGACACGCCGTTCATGGACACGCCGTTCATCGAGACGCCGTTCATGGACACGCCGTTCATCGAGACGCCGTTCATGGACACGCCGTTCATCGACACACCGTTCATCGAGACGCCGTTCATCGAGACGCCGTTCTCGCTCGTGACCTGCTGGGACGTCTGCGACACGCTGGCGTCGTCGACGACGCAGGCTGCGAGTGCGACTGTGGAAGCGCAGAGGGTGAGGAGTACCGAAATAACTTTCATGCCCGCCGAATCGGCCCTCTTGCAGCATTATGTAGGCATGAAACCACGTAAGGGTGAAATGCTCACCCGCCCCCCTGGGTAGCTGTCGCACAGACTCGGAGCCCGATGTTCGCGTCGCGCAGATCGGGGGGGACCACCTGCCGGTTCGCGGCATTTGCAGTTTTCTTGTCGTAGTAGTAGCTGGCGCCCCTGAGCACGAAGCCGGCACCCTCTGCGCGAGCCCACTCGTAGGCGTTTCCAGCCGTGTCGACGAGCCAGAACGGGCCTGTCCCCGACGCGTGGGAGCCCACCTCATCCAAGCCCATCAGGTCCTGGCCGTGAGCCAAGTCGATGTTCGCGTCACGGGCGTCGAGGTGGTCCCCAAGCGGGTAGTCGCGACCATCCGCGCCTCTGGCCGCGCGTTCCCACTCAACTTCAGTGCAGAGGCGGGCACCGGGGACCCTTTGCGTACGGTCGAGCCAGATCGTGTAGTGCTCGGCATCGAGCGCGGTCACGCCGGTAATCGGGAACCTGCGCCAGTCCTGACGCTCGTGAACGGTCCGTCCGGCGTACACGATCGGCTCGCCCCAGAGAGCAGAGTACGTGCGAGTTCGCGGATGGTAGGTCGCGCGAAACAGCTCGCCGTCGCGCTGAATTGTCACCCCACCGGTGATCGTGGTGGGCAGGTCCGGCAACAGCGCGTCCTGCTGGGCGAGGGGCTGAGCTTTGACGTACTCGAGCCAGTCCGAGACCGTGACCTCGGTCCTGCCGATGAGGTACGCGGGCGTGGTGCGCTCGTGCATCGGCACAGCGCCGAAGAAGCCGGTGCGTGCGTCGTCATCGGCCTTGCTGCCGTACAGGAACGCGCCGGCCGGAATGAACACGTAGCCCGCGGGGAACGAGCCCGCGAGCGGCATCGCGATCGAGACCTCGCGATCACCGCGCGTGACGACGACCGGGGCTCGCACCGGCGCCCGGCCGGGGGCCGTGAGCTCGAGGCCGTACGAACCCGCGGGTAGCGAGATCTCGGAATCCCCGTGCAGCACCGTGGTGATGGCGGGCGTGATGCGAATCGTGGCGTCCGGCGGCGCGTGGATCCGGAGGTGCCCGGGCATGTTCCAGCGCGCGCGCCGGCTGCCATTGGTATCGTAGGCCGCGAGGCGCGCGATCAGCTCGTCGCGGCGAGACGCATCGTGCAGCGAATCCTCGAACACGGCGCGCTCGTACAGCGCGTCCGCGAGCAGCGCACGAACGTCCGTCCGCGTAGCGTCCTTCGCGAGCGCCGCTTCGAGCCGCCCGCCCGCCGTCGCGAACGCGGTCTCGCGCGCGTCGCGCTTCGTACGAACCTGCCGCCACAGCGTCTCGCCCGCGGGGCCGTCGCCCGCGTCGAACCGCTCGAACGCGAGCGCGGCGGCCTCGTGCTCCTCGCGCGCGGCGGTGCGCGCGGCCGCCAGTGCCGTGCTCGCCGCGTCGACCTCGACGGCGACATCGTGCGCGAGCTGTCTGCGCGCGAGGTACCGCTGCACCGTGAACGCGGACACCAGCAACGCGACCACGCCGGCGACCGCACCACGCCGCAGCCACACGCGGCGGCGCACGGCGCGGCGTGACGCCCCGAGGAAGCCCCGCTCGCGCTCCGTCAGAGTCGTCGACTCGAGCGCGGTCGCCTCCGCCAACCGCGGCCCGTTCCAGGTCAGATCGTCGCGCCGGGCTTGCCGGTCCCACTCGGCCGCCGCCTCGGCCAGCCGCTCGCGACGCGCGCGATTCTCCGCGTCGTCATCGAGCCACTCGCGCAGCGTGCCCCAGCCGCGGACCAGGACCTCGTGGGCGAGCTCGTACGTCGGCGAGCCGTCGCCATCCTGGACGACGAGCAGGCGCCCCTTCACGAGCACGTCGATCGCCGAGCCTGCGCCCGCCCTCGCCGCGAGCTCGGACTCCGTGCGGCGCACGCGCGTGCCGACCGAGGTCACGAGCCGCAGCAGCACGCGCCGCGCGTCCGCCCGCACCGCCGCGGACATCTGCGCGAGCACCGCATCGCCATGGCGAGCGAGGGCGCCGGCGACGCCGCCCATGGCCTGGAGCGCGGCGGTCGTGATCACCGCACGCTCGAGATCGCGAGCCTCCCAGAGCTCGGCGAGCGCGAACGACAGCAACGGCAGGCCGCCACCGCCGGCCTCGGCCGTCGTCTCGACCAGCGTGGAGATCAGCTCCTCGGATTCGAACGTCATCCCGGTCGCGGCGGCGGGGCCCGTGATCACGTCGCGGAGGCGATCGGGCGGCAGCGGCGCGACGAAGTAGAGCAGGCGCGACAGCTCGCGTCCGAGGCGTGGCAGGGCGGCGATCCGGGACAGGAAGTCGGCGCGGAGCGTCGTGACGAGGCGAACACCGGGCACGCCCTCGCTGATGCGCGCCAGGCCCAGCTCCAGCGCGGCCACCTCGGCGGCGTCGCCGACGGTCACGAGCTCCTCCATCTGGTCGACGAACAAGATCACGCCCTGGTCCCCCGCGCGCCGCCGCAGCTCGCGGGGGAGCGAGTCTGGATCCGCGAGGATGCGCGCGGCCATGGCAGGCTCGCCCAGCGCGGTCGCGAGCGAGAGCAGCGGCCGGCGCCCGGGGGTCATCGTGATCGCCTCCCACGTGCGACCCGCGCCGAGCGCACCCTCGAGGACCGCCGGGATCACGCCGGCTCGCAGGAGCGACGACTTGCCGACGCCCGAGTCGCCGGCGACGATCACCACCGGGTCCACGCGCAGCCGCTCGATCAGCGTGCCGACCTCGAGGCCACGGCCGAAGAACAGACTCCGCTGCGCCGACTCGAACGCGCGCAGTCCCCGGTACGGATTCTCGTCGCCGGCGCCGCGCAGTCGTGCGCGCGAGGGATGCAGGAGCTCCAGGGCCTCGCGCAGCTCCTCCCCGCTCGGGTAGCGAGCCTCGGGATCCCGCTCGAGGCACCGCGCGACCACGCGGGCGAAGCGACCGTCGACGCTGGCGACGCGCTCCTTGAGGTCGGGCGCGACGCCCGCGGTGGCGAGCTCGCGCGCATCGCGCTCGGCGAACGGCGGCCGGCCCGCGACCAGCTCGAACAGCACCGCGCCGAGCGAGTACACGTCCGAGCGGCGCGTCGGCGCGCGGCCGGCCCACACCTCCGGCGCCATGTAGTCGGGCGTGCCCGCGAGCGGCCCCGTCCCCTCGTCGGCCCCCTCGACGACGAGCCGCGCCAGCCCGAAGTCGACGAGCTTCGCGATGCCCTCGTGCGTCACCATCGCGTTGGCGGGCTTGAGGTCGCAGTGCACGACGCCGCGGCGATGGGCGGCGGCGAGCCCGCGCGCGAGCTCGATGCCGAGGTCGAGCGCCTTGGTCCACGCCATCGGTCGGGGCAGGTCGGCGAGCGATGACCCGCGGACGAGCTCGCTGACGATGTACGGCCGGCCCTCGAGCTCGCCGACGCGATACACGGCGACCACGTTCGGGTGCTGGATGCGCGCCGCGGTGCGGGCCTCCATCAGGAAGCGCTGGCGCGCGGCGAGATCCGGGACGAGCCCGGCGATGAACTTGATCGCGACCGGGCGCGCGAGCACGGCGTCCTCGGCGAGAAAGACGTGGCCCATCTGACCGCGCCCGAGCTCGCGCCCGATCACGTAATCGTCGAACTCGGCGGGCGGCTGGAACTCGGCCGCGTCGGCGCTGGCGACGGACGGTTGTGTAGCAGTGGGCGACGTATCGCTATCGTGGCACGACTGCGCGCGTTCGGCGTGGGTTGCCCTGTACCCGGGTATTCGTCGGACCGGCGTCGAGCACGATGGCTGCATGCAGCTGCGAACGCAGCCCCAGCGCGAACGCGCTCTCGGCGACCACGAACAGCGGACCGATCAGCAGGCCGCTCAGGTCGTCGAGGAAGGCGGGTTTCTTGCCCTCGTAGTAGTGCCCGACCAGCTGGACCACCCAGCCGACCCCGAACAGGCCGAGGCCGACGGCGAGCCACGTCCCGGTGGACCCGGCGGCGACCCGCACCGCGAGCAGCGAAGCCGCCGCGATCAGGCTCGCCATGGTCAGGCCGAAGCGGAGATCGAGCGCGAGGTAGTACGCCGTCGCACCCAGACCGACCACGAGCAATAGCGGCACGTGGAGGCCCCCCATGGCTACCGCCGGGCGAGCGAGGAGCACGATCTCGGAGGACTTCGCGCGGCGGCAGCGGTCGAATCGGACTGAGCTCGCGGCTGGCGCGCAGGCCGGCTCAGGCGCGGACGATGCGTCCGCTCGCGTGGAGCCGGAGGAGGGCGGCGCGAGCGGCGGTCCAGTGAGCGGTCA
>JAYSYE010000429.1:0-35438 GCA_043716635.1 Deltaproteobacteria bacterium
GCTGACGCCGAGGGAGTGACCGCGAAGGTCGGAACCACGTTCGTGGCGGTGATCGCGCAGATCATCGTGCTCGACATGGTGTTCTCGATCGACAGCGTCATTACCGCCGTCGGGATGACCGATTTCGTCAGCGTGATGGTCGCCGCGAACGTGGTCGCGCTCGTCGTGATGCTCGTGCTCGGCAAGGCGATCAGCTCGTTCGTCGAGCGCCACCCGTCGATCAAAGTGCTCGCACTCTCGTTCCTGCTGATGATCGGCCTCGTGCTGGTCGCCGAAGGGTTCGGCGCGCACATTCCGAAGGGCTACATCTACGGTGCGATGGGGTTCAGCGTGTTCGTCGAGTTGATCAACATCCGCACCACGCGCAAGACCCGGCCGGTCGAGCTCAACCAGGTTCCGCACGTGGCGGACATCCCCGAGTAGATCCGGCCTGTCCTCGCCCGGGCTCCGCGATTCTCGCAACGTGCAGAGCACCTCGCTCATCCGATGACGAGCAGGACTTCGCAGGGGTTCGCGGCGGCCTGTTCGGTCGCTCTCATGAGGCGAGCCACGGCGATACGCGGCTTCTGATCGCTACCGCGGATGGGCTGCACGAGCACGCCGGTAGCGTCGGTGGCGATGCAGAACGCGTGGGCCAGGGCGTCGGCGCGCATGGCGGCGACGACCGTTGCGCCGACCGCCCCGCCGAGCTCCTCGAGCCACCGGCACATCGTGCCGCGGTCGATGCGGAAGCCGAGTCGCGTGAACCGATCTTCTTGCCGGTGCAGCGGCAAGCCGTCGCAGAACTTGTCGCTCGCGATGTGCGCGAGCAGCGACGGCGCCGCGAGGGCCCGCCGGATCAACTCGGTCGGCCGCTCCGCGGTCGCGATCGTCGCGGCGTCGCCGCTGCCGACCTTGTACTTGACGCGCGCGACGACGAGCCGGACGGGACCGCCGCGCAGCCACATCATCCGAGCACGAACAGCGCGCCGCACCGCGCGTCCCGTGTGAGCCGCTCGCCGACGATGCCGGCCAGGCGATCGAATCCCCACCGCAGATCGATTGGATCGAGGCCCATGAAGATCTCGACGCCGTGCGGAATCATCGCGACACCCCGAGCACGCCGAGGACCATCGCCAGCGTCGCGTGGTCCGCGCCGGCCCCCACGGCGATCCGGATTTCGAGCTGCTCGAGCTCGAGCGTAATTACGGCGGAACTCGGAGCCGACGCCGAGGTCACGGACCTCGCGGACGGCTCCGCACGGCGCACCACCCGTGCGAGCCGGACCTCAGGCGTAGCGGCCGCGACCGCCGTAGCCGACGCGCTCGCCAGCTCGCGCCGAAGCTTCGAGGCCCACCACCGCAGCGTGCTCGACGCGTAGCCGCCGCGCCGGCTGAACTCGTCCGCACGCTCGCCCGATTCTCGCCACGCGCTGACGCGCTCGATCCAGGTCTCCGTCGTACTCGCCTCGGTCATCGCCACGACGATGAGCTACGCGAGCGGCCCTATCCAGACGGGGCTCGTGCAGCGTGCGTCGAGTCGCCCGGCGCACCGGCGGTCACGACATCGGAGGCATCCGACATCACGACGCAACCGAGCTTGCGCCGCACGCGCGCCGACCGTGCCTGGACGATGGCAGCATCCGCCGAACCGAACTCCGGCGGCAGCTCGTGACGGCGCGTGTTAACGGCAGCCTGATCTCGTCGCGTTCTGACGGTGCTGGCCGGGCGGACTGGTCATCACCGAGCGACCTTCGCTCGCTAGTGTCGGGAGTGACTGGCGAAGCTTGTCCCCCCGGTTCGTCGACAACGGCTCCACCTCGCGAGCGCCGCGAGTGTGGTTGTACACCTACGACGAGCGTCGTAGTATCGCTGGCGATGGAACCTCCGAGGCTGCCTGGCGGTGAGCTCGAAACCGCGGTCCTCGCGGCCCTGTGGGAGCTGAAGGAAGCGTCCGCGCGCGAGATCCATGACCGCGTCGGTGCCGATGCGGGCCTCGTCTACACGACGATCGCCAAGGTGCTCGACCGACTCCTTGCCAAACGGCTGGTGAGTCGCGTGCGTGTTGGCAAGGCGTTCATCTATCGTCCCGCCGTCGCCCGCGAAGTCGTCGACCGAGCACGGGCGACGGTGAGTGTGCGCAAGTTGTTTGGTGACGATCCCAAGCCCGCGCTCGCGGCGCTTGTCGATGCGGTCGAGACGCTGGATCCGGATCTCCTCGACCAGCTAGGTCGCGCTGTCGCGCGGCGACGGAGGTCGCGCGGTGGATCGTGAGCTGGTGCTCGCCGCACTGGTCGCCGTCACCGTCGGCCCGCTGATCGCAGCCGTGGCGGCGCTGCGATGGCGGTCGATCTGGGCGCCCGCAATTCCGGCCGCTCTCGCGCTCGCGTTGCTGATCGGCTGGGCGCTCGTCGAACCCGAGGCTGCGGAGCCGGTGCCGGTCTGGGCACTTGCATTTGCGCTTCCGGTGGCGCTCGTGTGGGCGCGTGCGATCCTGCGGGCGCTCCGGGCGCTCCGAGATCCGCGAGGTCCCGTGGCTGCCGACACCGTCGGATTGCTTCGGCCGCGCGTCCGGGTTGCACCGTGGTTCGGCGGCTCACTCGACGAGCGAGCGCTCGCAGCGGCCATCGAGCACGAGCTCGCACACGCCCGCCATCGCGATCCGCTCCAGATCTGGCTGGCCCAGCTCATCACCGATTTCCAGTGGCCGAGCGGACGGGCAGTGGAGCGGTTCACGCACTGGCGTCATGCACTGGAGCTGGCGCGCGACGATGAAGCCCGACGGCGGGGCACGGACGGCGCCGATCTCGCAGCCGCCATCATCACCGCAGCGAAGCGACCCTGCATGCCACGCAACGCCATCGCGACGCTCGGCGCGCGTGATCTACAGCTGCGCGAGCGCATCGAACGGCTTCTCGCGCCGCTTCCACCACCAACTCGCGTTCCGCGGTCTCGTACGATGCCGCTCGTTATCGCGCTCCTGAGCGCCTTGGTGATCGGTGCCTGTGCGGGTGAGCCTGTCGTACGCGCGCTGTTCGGGGCGATGTGATGGAGTCTACTCTCCGGCTACAGCTCCAGGCGACGCACGCAACGGCGGGTGAATGATGGCGACGCTCGACGTGTCAGCCATTCTTGGCCTGATCGCGCTCGTCGGACTCTGCGCCGATGCGTGGTTGGGTCTCGCGATCTGGGCGCGGATCAAGGTTCGCGTTGGACGTGTGACCCCGTTCGGTCTGCACAAGTGGACGGGCTACGCGGCGGCAATCACCGTGGGAGCGCACGTCGTGCTGATTCCACTCGATCCGCGGTCCAAGTTCTCGTGGGCGGATCTGGCGCTGCCGCTGTGGACCGAGCATCAGCCGGTTGCGAATACGCTGGGCGCGGTCGCGCTCTGGCTCCTCGCCATCGTCGTCGTGTCTTCGTACTTCCTGAAGCGGCTTGGATTTCAACGCTGGCGCAAGCTGCACTACCTGGCATTCGTCGCGATCCCCGTGCTCCTCGTGCACGGGGTGGTCACGGACCCGGCCTTGCGCGACCAACCGATCGACTTCCTGGACGCCGAGAAGCTCCTCGTCGAGGGCGCAGCGCTCCTGTTCATGGTCGCCGTGTTCATCCGGCTGCGCTTGCGAGGCCGCAAGCCCAGAGCGCGTGGCAACCGAAGCCACGCCGTTGCGATCATACTGGGAATCCTGTTCGTCCCCGGTGGCGCGCGCGCTGATGGTTCGGAGAGCGACGGACCCGCGCAGGGGTGGAGTCTCGATCCTGACGCGGGCGCGGTGTGGACTCGCGGCGGCTGGACGTACACGACGTGGGGCTTTGCGCAGGGCGTTGTCTGGGACGGCGAGCCGTACTGGCGTCGCGCACGTCAAGGGATGTTGCTCTTGTCGACCGCAATCGGCGGAGTGCGCGCCACTGCAGTCTACGAGGTTGACCTCACCGACAACGACTTCTTCCGGCAGGGTCCCGGGTGGAAGATCTTCGAAAACGCTTTCATCGGTGTGCAGAACGCCGAGAGCGCGGATCGCTTCCGCGTCTTGTACGGCGAGAACACCCACGTGCTCAGCCGCGAAGACAACCAATCGAGTGGAAACCTGCCAACGATCAACCGATCGATGATCCTCGAGAGTCACGGCTCGGTGCACGCATTCGGCACGCAGTGGGGCGGACAGCTCCGGGGCACCGTCGGCCACGGCGTCCTCCTCACGGCGTCGATGGGTGACAACACGGGGTCGCTCAATCAGGAGCATCCTCACTTCGGAGTCGCCAACGACTTCGGTGGCAAGGCCAGCGCCCCGCTGTGGAAGAACGCCGCTGATTCGCGCCTCGCTGTCGGCGCCGCGGGCGACTACACCCGCCACTCCGACGACCCGGCGTTCATCCTTGCCAGCTCGCTCGGGAACGCACCGCTGCTGCGAGCGCCCGTCGGCGGGGCTCGCGTGTCCGGAGAGGTCGACGCCGAGCTGATTCTGCGAGGACACGCCCTTCCGCTCCAGGTCGAGACCGAGTGGATCGCCTCCCGCTTCGCAGGCACGGGCACGATCGCGCTGGGCGGCTACGTTCAGGGCTTGGCGCAGCTCTATGACTCGCGGTGCCACGGCGACCTCTCGGTATTCGTGCGACCCGAGTTTGCACGCCTCTCCAGCAACGGCGCAGCCGCTGCAACCCTCGCCGTGCGCGCCGGCCTCGACTGGAACGTCCCTGTAACGGCCCAGCGCGCCAACGTCCTTCTCGAGGGCGCATGGCACCGCTCCGAGGGCGCGGCGGACGTCCTCGTCGCGCACGGTGCAGTCTGGGAGTTGCGCCTGATGCTCCGGGTATCGCTGACCCGCCATGCGCGGTTCTGATCGGGGCCCACCGACTTTGCGTCTGCCCTGTCGAAGCGGACGCCCGGTGGGCTGCACCTACGACCCCAGCTGGAGTACGGTCCGCCGTCCCCGCAGCAGCTGTCGTCTGTCCGTGTTGCCAGCTTGCTCGGACCCCTACCGCTGTTCGTTACACACCGTACCGGAGCCAATATGATTTCGAATCGACGGGTATTACTGCTCATCGCACTCACGTCCAGCCTCGCCGGGTGCGGGTTGGTCAAAGTGAATGGTTCGACCGTGGGAAGCAGCCCTGCGTCGACCGGTGCCAACACGGGGAACAATGACAGCTCGAGCACCGGCAACTCGACCACCGAGGCGGCGGGGAATGCCCACGACAAGCTTTCGGTCCTCGACGTGAAGATCGGCATGCCGATCGATGGCATCCCCAGCTACACGTGCACGAAGGACACGCGGACGGCCTCCGGGGAGCGCAAGGATCGGCACTGCGTCAAGTTCGTCGACGAGCGGTGCAAGGGTCGCCCGACGAGCATCGGCTCCCTGAATTATGGCGAGAAGGCGCCCATGGGTTGTCATAACGACACCGCTGCAGGGACCTTTCTCGACGGTCTCCTGATGCAGGATTCGCACACCGGAGCGAGCGACCAGGTGCACAACGGCCGCAGACCCCTCGCGAACGTGCACCTCATCGGGACCGAATCCACGCCCTCGAAGGTCTACCGGATCTGGTACATGTTCGCCGAGGACGACCTCCTCGCGGAGAGCTCCAAGGTTCACAAGGCCCTGGTCGCCAAGTACGGCGAGCCGCTAGAGACCCATTCGGGCAAGATGAGGTGGAAGGTCGATGGTACCGAGCTCGTGGCGGAGTGCATCCCCAACAACAATTGCGAGATCATCGTCGAAGACAGCAACTTCGAGGAAAACGTGGAGAACGCGCAGAAGGAGGCGGACGCACAGACCAAGCGGGACGCCGCACCTACGCCACAGCTCTGACGGCTGACAGGCACGCCAGGTCCGTCGCCCGGTCGTTCGACGTGCCCGCGCCGAGTGCATCGACCGCGCGGTCCCGCGTCGCAGGGATAGCTGACCACAACGAGGCCACCATGAAGCGTTCGGAACCGGGACAGACGGACGGGACATCGGCGGCGGCTCACATCGATCAGCGCATCGCGGAGCTGGCCGACTGGCGCGGCGAGATGCTCGCGCAGATTCGCGCGGTCATCCGGGCCGCAGACCCCGACATCGTCGAGGAGTGGAAGTGGAGGGGGACCCCGGTGTGGTCGCACGGCGGGATCGTGTGCACGGGCGAGACGTACAAGGCGGTCGTCAAGATGACGTTCGCGAAGGGAGCGGCGCTGCTCGACCCATCCCGGGTGTTCAACTCGAGCCTCGAGGGGAATACGCGCCGGGCGATCGATGTCCACGAGGGCGAGACGCTCGACAAACCCGCGTTGACCGCGCTGATTCGTGCGGCGGTGGCGCTCAACACCGCGGGCAAGGCCACGAAGGCCACGAAGGCCACGAAGGCCCGAGGCGCACGCTCGAAGTCGAAGTCGAAGTAGGGCAGGGCCACTGTCCCCCGTGGTCAGCCGCGGACGTACTGCGCGGTGATCGAGGTCTTCGACTTCACCAGCGCGGCGGGTGGCCCTTCGAACACGATGGTGCCGCCTTCTCTGCCGCCGTCCGGCCCGAGGTCGATGATCCAGTCGGCATGGCGGACGACATCGAGGTGGTGCTCGATGATGATGACGGTGTTGCCGACGTCGACCAGGCGGTCGACGATCGCGAGCAGGAGGGTGATGTCGCTCATGTGCAGGCCCGTCGTGGGCTCGTCGAGCACGTAGATGCTGCCGCGCTTGTGTAGCTCGCTCGCGAGCTTGATGCGCTGGCACTCGCCGCCCGAGAGCGTGTCGAGCGGCTGGCCGAGCGTGAGGTAGCCGATGCCCACGTCGCGCATCGCCCGCAGCTTCTTCGCGATCGGTCCGGGCTTGCGCGCCTTGGCGCCGCCGCCCTCCTCGAAGAACGCGAGCGCCTCGGTGACGGTCATCGCGAGGAGCTCACCGACATGCTTGCCGCCGAGCCGATAGCCCAGCACCTCGTCCTTGAACCGGCGACCGTCGCACGTCTCGCACGGCGTCTTCACCCCGTCGAGGAAGGCGAGGTCCGTGTAGATCACGCCGAGGCCATTACACGTCTCGCAGGCCCCCGTGCTGTTGAACGAGAACAGCCCCGCCTCGACGCCGTTCGCCGCGGCGAGCTCCTTGCGCAGGTCGTCCATCACGCCGGTGTACGTGGCCGGCGTGGACCGGCTCGACGTGCCGATCGCGGACTGATCGATCACAATGGCTTCCGGGTGCGCCGGCACGAAGCACTCGTGGATGAGCGAGCTCTTGCCCGAGCCGGCCACCCCCGTCACCACGGTGAGCACTCCCGCGGGGATGTTCACGCTGACATCCTGGAGGTTGTTCGCGCGCGCACGCGTCACCGCCAGGTGGCCCGTCGCCGCGCGCGGTGCGGCCTTCAGCGCCGAGGCGCGGACCAGATGCGTCGCCGTCAGCGTCTTCGCCCGCTTCAGCGCGGCGAACGTGCCCTCGAAGACGATCGTGCCACCGCGCGGACCCGCATGAGGCCCCACGTCCACGATGTGATCCGCGATCGCGATCACGTCGGGATCGTGCTCGACCACGAGGATCGTGTTCCCCTTGTCGCGCAGCGCCCGCAGCAGCCCGCCGAGCCTGTGCACGTCCCGCGGGTGCAGGCCGACGCTCGGCTCGTCGAAGATGTACAGCACGTCCACGAGGCTCGAGCCGAGGTGCTTCACCATCTTCACGCGCTGCGACTCGCCGCCCGACAGCGTGTCGGTCGGGCGATCGAGCGACAGGTAGCCGAGCCCGATGTCCACGACCGCCTGGAGCCGCTCGATCAGCGTCTTCGCGATCGCGCCCTCGACCTTGCCCGCGAGTCGCTTCGCCCACGGTAGCAAGGTGCCGATCTCCATCGCCGCGCACTCCGCGATGTTCACGTCGGCGATCCGGCTCGCGAGCGCCGCCTGGTTCAACCGCGCCCCCTTGCACGCCTCGCACGGCCCCATCGTCAGGTATGGCTCGACGAGCTTCTGCGTGCGCTCCGGTCGCGTCTTCAGGTCGCGCTTGATGTACGCGTTCGTGAATCGGGTGAGGACGCCCTCGTAGCTCGCGTTGTAGGTCTGCCCGTTGTGCATCGTCGTGTACTTGCGATCGGTGCCGTGGAGCAGCAGCTCCATCTCGGCCTTCGTGAACTTCGACAGCTTCTTCTTCACGTCGAAGAAGCCGCACTTCGCGTAGAGGTTGTTCTCCCAGGCCGCGAACACGGGGACCTGCACGCCGCCCTCGGACAGTGACTTCGACAGATCGAGGAAGCTGTCGGACTTCACGCCGAGCTTCTTGCCGAGCCCGTGGCACCCGGGGCACATCCCTTGTGGATCGTTGAACGAGAACAGGTTCTCGCGCCCCGCGTGTGGCTTGCCGACGCGCGAGAACAGCAGGCGCAGCACCGTGTAGATGTCCGTCACCGTCCCGACGGTCGAGTGGGAGCCGCCACCGAGGCGCTTCTGATCGACGACGACCGCCATGTTCAGGCCGGTGATGGAGTCCGCGGCGGGCGGCGGGTACTTCGGCAGGAAGTTGCGGATGAACAGGCTGAAGTTCTCGTAGAGCTGCCGCTGCGCCTCCGTGGCGATCGTGTCGAACACGAGCGACGACTTTCCCGAGCCCGAGACGCCCGTGAAGATCGTGATCGCGTGCTTGGGAATCGTCAGGTCGACGCCGCGGAGGTTGTTCTCGCGGGCGCCGCGGATCTCGATGCTGCCACTGGCCATCGCGCGGCACTGTAGCAAATCGAGGCGTTGACAACATTCAACCTGTCGGTTGACAATCTCCTCGTGACCGGCCTCGATGCGACGCTTCTCGCCATCTCGCACCCCACGCGGCGCGCGATCCTGGAGCAGCTGTCGCGCGGCCCTGCTCGGGTGACGGATGTCGCCGCTCCATTCGCGATCTCCCTCGCCGCGGTGTCGAAGCACGTGAAAGTGCTCGAGACCGCCGGCCTCGTGCGCCGCTCGCGAAGTGGTCGCGAGCACACCCTCGAGCTCGAGGCGGCGCCGCTGCGCGAGGTCGCCCGATTCGCCGCGCGCTACGAGGCTTACTGGACCGACAAGCTCGATCGACTCGAAGCGTTCTTCAAGCAAAGGAAAGCGACATGAAGCTCACCGATCTCGAATGCACCCGCCAGATCAGCGCGACCCCCGATGAGGTCTACGACGTGTGGATCGACCCCACGTCCCCGGGCGGGCCCTGGTACAGCCCGCAGACCGGCGGCATGACATCGAAGATCCTGTTCACGGCGAAGGTCGACGGGCTCTTCTATCACCGCGTCACGAACCTGGGCCGCACCTGGGCCCACTACGGGCGGTTCACGGCACTGGAGCGCGGCAAGCTCGCCGTGCACACGTGGGTGGGCGAGCACACCAAGGGCGTCGAGAGCATGGTCTCGACGACGTTCGAGGCGCGCGACGGCGGCACGCTCGTGACGCTGCGCCACACCGGCGTCCCCGACGACGACGAGGGCCGCGGCCACATCCAGGGCTGGAAGTGGTGCCTCGGCATGCTCGCGGACAAGCTGGGGAAGAGTCCGCCCGCCTGACCCGTCGCTACCAGATCTTCACGCGCGCGGCCGGCGCGAGGTAGAGCTTCGCGGGCGGCTTGACGTCGAACGCCGCGTACCAGGCGTCGAGGTTGCGCACCGTGTCCGCGCGGTACTCGCCGGGCGCGTGGCCGTCGGTCACGATGCGGCGCCGGAGCTCCGGCTCGCGCATCTTCGTCCGCCACGACTGCGCGAAGCTCACGAAGAACTGCTGGTCGCCGGTGAGACCCTCCCACGTCGGCGCCTCCTGGCCGGCGTAGGCCATGCGGTACGCGTCGAAGGCAGCGGCGAGCCCCGCGACGTCCGCGATGTTCTCCGACAGCGTCTGTTCGCCCTTCACGGCCAGGTCCGGGAACGGCTTGTAGGCGCTGTACTGCGCCGCGAGCGCCGCGCTCTGCTGCTTGAAATGCGCGAGATCCGCGGGCGTCCACCAGTTCTGCAGCTTGCCCGTGGCATCGAACATCGCGCCCTGGTCGTCGAAGCTGTGGCTGATCTCGTGGCCGATGATGGCGCCGATCGCGCCGTAGTTCATCACGTCCGGCCGGCTCGCATCGAAGTACGGCTCCTGCAGGATCGCCGCGGGGAAGTTCATCGCGTTCATCACGGGCAGGTTCACGGCATTCACGAGCTGTGGGTTCATCACCCACTCGCTGCGATCGACGGGCTGCCCGAGCTTCGCGAGGTTGCGCTGGTACTCGAACTTCGAGCCGCGCTCCGCGTTGCCCACCGCGTCACCGGCCACCACCTCGAGGCCGCCGAAGTCGCGCCAGTGATCGGGGAACCCCACGCCCACCGTGAGCGCGGCGAGCTTCGCCTGGGCCTTCGCCTTCGTCGCCGGCGTCATCCACGCGAGGCCGTCGATGCGGCGGCCGAACGCGGCGAGCACGGTCTTCACGAGCGCGGTGATCTTCTGCTTGGCAGCGTCCGGGAAGTACTTCGCGACGTAGAGCTTGCCGACGGCCTCGCCCAGCGCGTCGCTCGTGGCTGCCACGCCGCGCTTCCAGCGGTCGCGCTGCGCGGGCGTGCCGGACAGCGCCGAGCCGTAGAACGCGAAGTGCTCGTCGGCGAACGCCTTGGGCAGGAACACGGCCGCGTTGTCGATCGCGTGCGCGATCAGGAACGCCTGCCAGGTCGCCAGGGGCGTCGCCTTGGCCACCTTCGCGATCGCGGTGAAGGCCTTGGGCTGCCACACCACGAAGTCGGTCTGCGCGGCGAGTCCCGCGCCGTCGAGGAGCGCCGCCCAGTCGAGACCCGGGGCGCGCTTGTCGAAATCGGCGCGTGCCCAGTGGTGTAGCGCATTCGTCGCCGGCTCCGACTCGAGCCTGGTCGCATGGGCATGGGCAAGGGCGGTCTCGAGCGCGACCACGGCCTTCGCCTTGGCCTCCGGATCGGCAATGCCGGCGAGCTTCAAGTTCCTCACGACGTGCGCCTCGTAGGCGGTGCGCAGCGCGATCATCTTCGGATCGCTGTCGAGGTAGTACTCGCGGCTCGGCATCCCGAGCCCACCCTGGAGCAGGAAGGTCACGTACTTCGTCGGATCGACGACGTCCTGCGCGATCCACACACCGAACAGGTTCGGCGTCTCGAAGTTCGTGTTGTTGAACGCGTCGACGTCGGTGCGCAGCGTCTCACCGATCGCGCGGGCGACCGCGGAGGCGTCCGCCAGCGCCGCGTAGCGATCGAGGGTCGGCTGGAGCGGCGCGATGCCCTTCGCCTCGATCGCGGCCTCGTCCATGAACGTCGCGTAGTAGTCGCCGACCTTGCGCGCCTCGGTGCCAGGAGCGGCCTGCGCGGCGGCGTCCTTGATCAGGGTGGCGACCCGCTCGTCCGTGCGCTCGTCGGTCACGGCACCCGCCCCGTAGGTGGACCGGTCGGCGGGGATCTCGGTGGCCGCGAACCAGGCGCCGTTCGCGTAGGCGAAGAAGTCGTCACCGGGGAGCACGGAGGTCTGCATGCCGGCCCGGTCGAGGGGCGGACCGGCCGGCGGTAGGGCGGCGGCGGGGGCACTCGCGTCGAGCGCCAGGGCGTCGAGCGGGGCGGAATCACCACCGGCGAGGACCGCGCTGGGCGCTCCGCTGCCGCCCGGGGTGGTGGCGGGGGCGGGCGTGGGCTCCGCTCGCTTGCCGCAGGCGGCCGCCGACACGGCGAGTGGGGTGGCGAGCGCGAGGACGAGCGCGAGCGAGGGCTTCATCCGCGGACCCTATCGCTGCGCGGCGTCCAGCGTCCAGCGGCGGGCGGGCTGCGTCCGGCGTCCGCCGTCCCGCGGACGCGAGGTCCGGGCGGCGGACGCCACGCTCTGCAAGTGCCTGCCGTCGCGCGCAGCGCGAGTGGCGCGGCGTTTGTAGTGACCGCTGCCATGTCGTTCAACTCAGTGCTCCGTCGCGTGCGGCCGGCGCATCCGCTCGACCATCATCCTTCGTTCCGTGCCGTGATCGCCGCCGCGCCTTCGATCGCCGAGCTCGCCTCGACACTGGGCGCCACGGAGCTCGTCGGCACGCTCGCGCTCGCGTGCAGCGACCTCGCGGATGGCTTCGCGGCGCCGCCCGCGAGCCGCCGGCGCCTCGCCGCGCATCACCGGGCGTGGATCGCCGTGCGCGAGGTGGACCGCGCGGTGACTGCCGCCCGACGGAGCTCGCGGGTGCCCGCCGCGCTGATGTCGCGAGCGCAGCGTGCGATCGACAGGGCGGACATCCTCGTCGGGGCGCTGCTCCCGGCCTGAGCCGGGGCACGCGGGGGGCCGGTCGCGAACGCTCGCGAGTCGCACCGCGGGGCGGCGACGGGCTATCGTCTGCGGGCGATGCCCGTGCACCTGAAGGACGTGATCGGCTTCCTCGATCGAACGCTCGAGATCGAGCGGTTTCGCGACTTCGGACCCAACGGGCTGCAGGTCGAGGGCGCGCTCGAGGTCGAGCGCGTGGTGACGGGCGTGAGCGCGAACGCGGAGCTCTTCGCCCGGGCGATCGAGCTCGGGGCGGACCTCGTCGTCGTGCATCACGGGCTGATCTGGGGCGGCGGCATCACGCGGATCGAGGGCCCGCTCGCGCGGCGGCTCGAGGCGCTGCTGTCGAACCACGTGTCGCTGGCTGCGTATCACCTGCCGCTCGACAAGCACGCGCGGCTCGGCAACAACGTCGGGCTCTGCGATGCGCTCGGGCTCTCGCCGACGCGCGAGGCGTTCGGTGATGTCCGCGGGCACGCGCTCGGGATGTCGGGCACGTGGAGCGCGCCGCTGTCGCTCGCGGACGCGCTCGGTCGAGTCGCCGCGGGCGTCTGCGGAGGGGTCGCGCCTCGCTTCGTGTTCCCTCACGGCCCCGCGCAGGTCCGCAAGGTCGGCGTCTGCTCGGGCGCGGCGTCGGACCTGCTCGAGGCGGCGGCGCAGCACGGCTGCGATCTGTTCGTGACCGGCGAGCTCGCGGAGCGCGCGGCCGACCTCGCGAAGGAGCTGCAGATCACGCTGGTCGCGGCGGGCCACTACGCGACCGAGGTGTTCGGGGCGATGCGGGTCGCGGACGAGCTCGCACGGCAGTTTCCGGCACTCGGCGTGCGGTTCGTGGGGGTGCCCACGCCGCTGTGAGTGCCGGCACGCGCGGCTGCGGGGATCGTCGCCGCAAGCGGCTGCATCCGCTGCATCTGCTGCATCTGCTCCGTTCGGGCGGCCGGCCGGTTCGATCTCCGCTACCAGGCGATCCTCGCGCGCGGGGAGGTTGTAAGGTCCGAGCGTGACCGCCGCGACCCCCGTCTCGCCGATCCGACTCCCGTCGGGGGTGCGCGACTTCCTCCCGCGGGCCGCGGCACGGCGGCGTTCGCTGGCCGCGCGCGTCATGGAGGTGCTCGAGGCGTGGGGCTACGCGCGCATCATCACGCCCGTCTTCGAGCACGCCGACGTGCTCGAGCGAGGGCTCGGGGCCGGCGCGCGCGCGACCGCGCTGCGCTTCGTCGAGCCCGGGACCGGGGAAGTCGTGGCCCTACGACCCGACATCACGCCGCAGATCGCACGCGTGGTCGCGACGCGGCTCGCCGCGGTCGAAGGGCCGATCCGGCTCTGCTACGAGGGTCAAGTGACGCGGCTCTCGGGCACCGGGCAGCGCGAGATCCTCCAGGCCGGCATCGAGCTCATCGACGCGCCGGGACCGTCCGGGGACGCCGAGGTGATCGCGATCGCGGCCGCGGCGCTGGCCGCCACCGGGTTGCCGGAGACGCGGCTCGATCTCGGCCACGTCGCGCCGGTCCAGGCCGTGCTCGCGGCGGCCGTCGGTGAGGCTGCGCGCGCGCGCCTTGCCACCGCGCTCGCGAAGAAGGATCGCATCGGGCTCCGGGCCGCGGCGGCGGGGTTACCGGAGGCGATCGCCCCGCTCGCGGTCGCGCTCGGCTCGCTGGCGGGACCTGCCGAGGTCACGCTCGCGCGCGCGGCGGCGTTGCCGTGGCCCGCGGAGGTTCGAGCTGCCCTCCAGGACCTCGCGCGCGTGGTGGAGCTCGTCGGCGAGCTCGCGGGGGACGCGGCGGCGGCCACGCTGACGATCGACCTCGGTGACGCGACCGGCGGCAGCGCGGCCGCGGACGGCGAGGGCTCCGCGTACTACACGGGCATCCGATTCGCGGGCTATGCGACGGGCGCGCCCGATGCGGTGCTCCGCGGCGGTCGCTACGACGAGCTCGTCGGTCGCTACGGTCGGTCGGCCCGCGCCACGGGGTTCGCCATCGATCTGGAGCTGCTCGCCCAGGCCCAGCGCACCACCGGGCTGCAGGCGCCGACCGGCGCGCGGGGCGTGGCGATCTACGGGCCCCAGGCGCCCACGGGGGAGGCTGCCCGACTCGCGCGGTTGCTGCGCACGTACGGGCTGCGGGCCGTCACGGCCACGACCCTGCCCACCGCGAGCTGGCTCCGCGGCGCGCACCTCGATGCTGCGATCGTCCTCGTGGATGCCACCACCGCCGAGCTCGTCCACGCCGCCGATGGCGCGCGCGCCTCGCTCGCGCTCACGGATACCGCCGCCCTCGTTCACGCAGTTCAAGCACTCAAAGGACAACCGTAAATGGCCGTCGTGATCGTCGTCGGTGCCCAGTGGGGCGATGAAGGCAAGGGCAAGGTCGTCGACCTCTTCACCGAGCGAGCGCACACCGTCGTGCGCTATGGCGGTGGGGCGAACGCGGGTCACACGCTCGTGATCGACGGCAAGAAGCTGGTCACGCACCTCGTGCCCTCGGGCGTGTGTCACCCCGGCAAGGGCTGTGTGCTCGGCGATGGCATGGTCATCGACCCGCACACGCTGCTCGAGGAGGTGGCCGAGTGCCAGTCGCGCGGACTGCTCGCCGGCAAGGAGCTGCTCGTCGGACTCGGCGCCCACGTGATCCTGCCGTACCACAAGCTGGTCGACGGGCTCCGCGAGGACCGGGGCGCGACAAAGGGCAAGGCGATCGGCACCACGCGTCGCGGCATCGGCCCGGCGTACGAGGCCAAGGCGGGTCGACGCGGCGTGCGCGTGCGCGACCTCGCGAAGCCCGAGCGCGTGCGCGAGATCGTCGCCGCGAACATGGACGAGCTGTCGCCCCTGATCCAGCACCTCGGCGGCACCGTGCCGTCCGCCGCCGAGGTCGCGCGCTGGATCGACGACGTGCTCGCGGCGGGCGAACGCCTGGCGCCGTACGTCGGCGATGCTGGCCGCCACGTCGCCCGCGTGATCGCCGACGGACATCACGTGCTGTTCGAAGGCGCGCAGGGCTGCTTGCTCGATCTCGACCACGGCACGTATCCGTTCGTCACGTCGTCGTCGACGATCGCGGCGGGCGCGTGCCAGAGCGCCGGTATCGGCCCGACCCAGATCGACCACGTGGTCGGCATCACGAAGGCCTACGCCACGCGGGTCGGCGCTGGACCGTTCCCGACCGAGCTGCACGGCGAGGCCGGCGAGCGGCTCCGTCAGGCGGGTGGCGAGTTCGGATCGACCACGGGGCGACCGCGCCGCTGCGGCTGGCTCGACCTGCCTGCGCTTCGCATGGGCGTGCGGCTCTCGGGGATGCAGTCGCTGGCCCTGACGAAGCTCGACGTGCTCGCGGGGCTCCCCGAGGTGTCGGTGTGCATCGGCTACAAGGTCGGCTCGCAGGAGCTGGACGAGCCGCCGATCGATCCCGATGACATCGAGCGCGCGGAGCCCATCTATCAGACGTTTCCGGGGTGGGACCGGCTGCCGTCCGACGCCAAGAGCATCGACGCGCTGCCGCGGACCGCGCGCGCGTATGTGGAGAGCATCTCGAAGCTCGCCGGGGTGCCGTTCTGCCTGGTTTCGATCGGGCCCGACCGCTCGGAGACGATCCGCCTGACCGACCCGTTCGCGTAGCCGTTCGCGTAGCCGTTCGCGTACCGTTCGCGCAGGCGCCGGTGCGCACGACCCGTGCCGCACCGCCTCGAACTGGCGTCCCGCTGGGGTCCCTATGGTACGGTCACATTTCTCCAAGGAGAGTCGGACCTGGGGGTCTGATTGCTCGAACCACGTATGCAGGAAGCACCATGAAGATCGTCTGCGACGCTTGTCAGGCCAAGTACTCGATCTCGGACGATAAGGTCCAAGGCAAAGTCTTCAAGATTCGCTGCAAGAAGTGCAGCAATATCATCGTCGTGCGTGGTGGCCAGCAGTCGGCGGCCGAGGTCGCACCGGCGCCGGTCGTCGAGAAGGAGACCCGCGTCTACGACTACGGCTACGAGGGCGGCGGCGAGCAGGCCCCCGCCGGCGACGAGTCGGTCTGGCACGTGGTGATCAACCAGGATCAGGTCGGCCCGATGACGGCGGCCGAGGTCCAGCAGCGCTTCGCGGCGGGCGACATCGACGCCGACACGTACATCTGGCGCGAGGGCTTCAGCGACTGGTTGCCGATCGCGCAGGTCGACGCCTTCTCCGCGTTCGTCGCATCGGGCAGCACGACCGCAGCCTCGAACAGCCGCGCTGGTGCCGATGCCGTCGCGTCCATGTTCGGCGGTGGCGACGAGGCTGGCACGGTCCGCAGCGACGCTGGCGATCTGTTCGCCGGAGGCGGTAGCAACGCGCGCCACGCGCCGGAGCAGGACGACGACGGCGATCTGTTCGGCTCCAAGCGGGCGCCGGCGTCCTCGACGTCACCGCCCGCTGTCGGCGGCGAAGCGGCCGGCTCCAAGCTGCGCAGCGAGCGCAACGAGAACTCGGTGCTGTTCTCGCTCGGGAATCTCGCGCAGCTCGCGAGTGACAAGCCCGCGCCCGTGACCGCCGCGCCCTCCTCGGGTGGCGGCATGGGTGGCGGCATGGCCGGCGGCGAGGGGTCCGGTCTCATCGACATTCGGTCGATGGCGAACGCGTACCTCGGCGGTCCGGGTGGCGCGGCCAGGCCGCACGCCTCGGCAGCCATCGGGTCGATGGACGACCTGCCGGTGTTCGGCGGCGGTGGCTTCTCCGAGCCCGCGGTGATGGTGCCGGTGGCATCGTCGCGACAGAACAACAGCAAGCTCATGTACGCGCTGATCGGCTCGGTCGGCGTGCTCGCGATCGCCGCGGTGATCCTGATCGTCGTGCTCATGAAGGGCAAGAAGGCCGAGCTGGTCGCGACCACGGCGGGTGAGAAGCCGGCCGTGGGCGAGACGGCGACTGGCAAGGACCCGGAGCGGGGCTCCGGTGCGCCGGCGACCGCCGCCGCAGGCAGCGACAAGGTCGTCGCCGTGGCGGATCCTGGTACGGGCTCGAGCGAGGCCGTCGCGCCGACCCCGGACCCCGCCGCCGCGAAACCGGACCCGACGGTCGCGGCTCCGATTCCAACCCCGGCGCGCCCCACCACTCCCGCGAAGCCCGACAAGGGCCACCAGACCGCAGGCGGAGCCAGGCCTCACGACCCCAAGCCGGACCACACGCCGGGCTCGAGGCCCGAGCACGTGGACAAGCCGGTGGCGGCGAAGCCGGAATCCGGCGGCTGCGACGAGGTGAACTGCGTGATCAGCGGCTACGAAGGTGCGTGCTGCGCGAAGTACAAGAAGGGCGGCAACAAGACGCCCGCGGCTGCGGCCGGCGGCGCAGGCAAGAGCGACCTCCCCGACGCGCTCGATCGCGCCTCGATCGCCGACGGCGTCGCGAAGGTGAAGTCGCGCGTGATGGCGTGTGGCGACAAGTCGAACGCGAAGGGCACCGTGAAGGTCAGCGTCAAGGTGACGGCGGATGGCGCGATCTCGAGCGTCTCCGTGAAGGAGACGCCCGACGCGGGGCTCGGCTCGTGTGTCGCGAGCGCGATGCAGAAGGCGAGCTTCCGCAAGACGCAGACCGGCGGCTCGTTCGCATATCCGTTCGTGTTCTAGTCGCGGCGACCGCCCGCTCGCTGCGTGCTTCAGCGGGGTTCGGGCTGCTCGCGACCCCCCAGTGGCGCCCGACGTCGCTCCCAGCCCGGATGGAACGGGTATGCTAGCCGTGTGAAATTCGCTCGGTTGGTTCCGTGCCTCTGGTGGGTGGTCGCCGCAGCCTGCGGCGACGTGGTCAAGTCAGGGTCCGACGGGACGGACGTCGACGCACCCGTCGCGGACGCTGCCGTCGATGCTGCCGATGCATCGCCCGTGTCGGGCCCGGTCACCGTGCACGTGCGCAAGCTCGACGGCGATGGGGTGGGGGCGCTGGATCTCACGGCCACGGTGGTGTTCCACGACAGCGCCGGGACGCTGTTCGCGGACGGGGTCGTGGACGCGACCGGCACGTTCACGGGGGAGATGCCCGCCGAGGGCGGCGACGTGACGGTGATCCGGCGGTTGCAGGAGACGACGGCCTCGGTGCTGGCCGTGATGTCCACGGTCACCGGCGTGCAGCCCGGCGAGTCGATCGAGTTCGGGCTCGCAGCGCGAGGCAACACGAGCGGCACGACCGAGTCGATGCAGGCGAGGTTCGCGCCCATCTCGAACGTGTCGCCGCCGACCTTCTACACCGAGTGCGGGTCCACGTCGGGCGTGCCCTCGCCGCAGCCACTCTCGCTGTTCTCGACCTGCCATGGCGCCAACGTCGACGTCTTCGCGTCGGCCCTCGATGCGAACGGGAAGCGGCACTTCGCGGTCGCGACGAGCCCGTTCGTCCAGGGTGGCACGATCTCCGTGCCCCCGTTCACCGGGGTCTACAGCGAGTTCGACGTGAAGCTGTCCAACGTGCCGGCGGGGCTCTCGCGCATCTCGGGCATCCGCTACTCGGTGCTCGGCGACACGCAGGTGGACCCGCAGCCGCTGACGACGCTGCCGGCTCCACCCGCCGGCACGGCCACGATGCTCGGCGACTATCCGGCGGCGCCGGGGCTACGCACGCAGCTCGCCCTCGCGTTCGACCGGGCCGACTCCTCGACGCGACAGTCGGTCCTCAGTCGCACCGCGGACCTGACGGGCGCGGTGATGATCGATCTCGCGGCGTCGACGCTGCCGTGGATCACCCGCAACAGCTTCAGCGCCACCGTGGGCGGCTTCACGTGGACCGTGGTGCAGCCCGGCGGGGACGGCGACGCGATGGCTCCGGTCTGGACCGGGAGCTGGAACCCGGGGCAGCGCAACACGACCGTCGCGTGGCGCATCACGACGCCGTGGAACGCGACCGGCTTCGTGCTGCCGCGCCTTCCGCCTGCGTACGCCGAGTACGATCCGCAGGCGCAGACGGTGGCCGTCGCGGTGTCGACCAGGTCGAACGTGACCGTCTACGACTACGACCAGGTCCCGGACTTCGCGACGTTCCGCAAGCATCACGATCAGCTGCTGACGGACGTCGTCGATGCCGCGGTGCTGTTCGGCACGACCGCGTTCTCGAGCCGCCAGGCGACCACGTCGTCGCAGTGACGCGAGCTGTGCGCAGGCGGCTGCGCAGTCGCCGTGCGTCGAGGCGGACCGGGCGAGGTCCGAGCTGAGTCAGCGCAGCGCAGCGGAGCGAGGATGCTCGCCAACCGCCTTGTCGGTTCCGCCAGTGGTGCAATCCCGTCGGCCAGGCGGCGGGTGGCGCAGCTCCCAGTCCGCCCTCTCACGATTCGTCACATCTCGGCAGCCCTGGCGGCGTCGGTCATGACGGCTCGGCAGGGCTCGAGAGTCACTGGCCCGGCGGGCGTCGGCACGGCGGCCCACGGCTCGCCAGACCCAGGGCTGGGCGGCGGGATCGTGCGCCACGTATCCGACCCGAACACCGGCGCCTCCGGCCTCAACCCGGAACGGTGAACACGCTGATCTCGCCGCCACGTCGCCAGCCCTCACGCGTGAGCCACAGCCGCGGGCTGGCGAGCGCCACGCGTTCGAACCCGTCGTCGCGCACGAACTGCCGCGTACCGTCGAGCTCCTTCCAGCCGAGGAACTCCGCGCTGCTCGAGTACGGATCGACCTCTTCCATGATCTCGTGATGCGCCGGGCGGTGGTGGAGCCAGTTCGTGAGCACGTACTGGAGCGCGTTGCGCATCTGGGTGGGCTTCGCGATCGACTTCGCGTGATACCGGTCCGCGAACACGGGCCCGCGTCGGCCGAGCTTCGCGTTCAGTGACTTCGCGACCGAGATCGAGAACGCGCGCACGCCGTTCGCGAGCTCGGCCTGGGATTCCGCCTCGACGATGAGGTGGATGTGATTGCTCTGGATGCTGAAGTGCACGAGCCGGAACCCGCTGCGCGCGAGCACGACGCGCGCGCCGATGCCGACCGCCCGATACGCATCCATCCGCCGGAGGTTCCTCGCCACCGGCAACGTCCGCAGCGTCACGTGCAGGGCACGGCCCTTCACGAACGGCTCCGCGTCCTGGGGTGGGGTCTGGAACGCCGCGTGATCCCGACGCCGCGCGAGGACTCGCGATTGGTGTGGCCTGCAGGATTTCGAAGCAGGGTCGAACCAGCGCTGACCGGACCGCTGTCTCGGAGGGTGATGGGCATGTCCATCGGGACCCCCTTTGTCCCGGAACGCCGTCGGGGCGATACTACGAGCGCTGTGCGATCGCGGAGGCGCGGACGCGGGTGAGCAGCGCGGTCTTCGTGGTGGCGGGCAGGAACGCCGCGCGCACCGCGTTCTCCGCGATCGCGACGAGCTCGGCGGCCGTGAGGTCCTGCGCGGCCGCGATCGCGCGGTAGTTGTCGGCGATGTAGCCGCCGAAGTACGCCGGATCGTCGGAGTTGACGGTCAGGGCCACGCCGGCGCGGAGCAAGCGCGCGAAGTTGTGATCGCGCAGGTCGCGCACGACGCGGAGCTTCAGGTTCGACAGCGGGCACACGGTCAGCGGGATCCGCTCGCGCACCAGGCGCGCGACGAGCGCAGGATCCTCGTCGCTGCGGACGCCGTGATCGATCCGCTCGGCCTTCAGCAGATCGAGCGCCTCCGTGACGTAGGCGGCGGGGCCCTCCTCACCGGCGTGCGCCACCGCGTGCAGACCGAGGCTCCGCGCCTTGGCGAACACGCGCTCGAACTTCGACGGCGGATTGCCACGCTCGCCGGAGTCGAGGCCCACTCCCGCGAGATCCGAGAGGTACGGGAGCGCGGCGTCGAGCGTGGCGAGCGCGTCGGCCTCGGGCAGGTGGCGCAGGAAACAGAGGATCAGCGACGACGTGATGCCGTAGCGGCGGTGCGCGTCCTCCATCGCGTCGCGGAGGCCCCCGATGACGGTGCCGATCGGCACGCCGCGCGAGGTGTGGGACTGCGGGTCGAAGAACAGCTCCGCGTGCACGACGCCGTCGGCAAACGCCCGCGTGAAGTAGGACAGCGCCAGCGCATAGAAGTCGGCGCGGTCGCGGAGCACGTCGCAGCCCGCGTAGTAAAGATCGAGGAACGACTGCAGATCGTGGAAGTCGTAGGCGGCGCGGACGGCCTCGACCGAGGCGTATGGCAGGCAAACCCCGTGGCGGCCGGCCAGCCCGAACAGCAGCTCGGGCTCCAGCGTGCCCTCGATGTGCAGGTGGAGCTCCACCTTCGGTAGGCGGCGAATCAGGCTCGCGCGCGCGTCGTCCAGGTCCATCGTGCGTACGTAACATGGGTGGCGGCTTGCCGACGGCAGGTGCGCTGGGTACGGTCGCCGCCCCCATGACCGACGAGACGGCTGCTGCAGACAAGGTTCCCGCGGGCTTCGATGTGGTGCCCGTCCTGGCGCACCAACTGAAGCTCTCGGCGAGTGCGGTGGCCGCGGTCGTCGCGCTGCTGGACGAAGGCAATACGGTGCCGTTCATCGCGCGGTACCGCAAGGAGCGCACGGGCGGCCTCGACGAGGTCCAGATCCGCGCGATCGAGGAGCGGCGCGAGTACGTGGTCGAGCTCGAGACGCGGCGCGCGGCGATCCTCGCGTCGGTGTCCGAGCAGGGCAAGCTGACGTCCGAGCTCGGCGACCAGCTGCGCGCGGCCGAGACCAAGAGCGAGCTGGAGGATCTGTATGCGCCGTTCCGGCCCCGACGCAAGACGCGGGCCTCGGTCGCGCGCGACAAGGGCCTCGAGCCACTCGCGCAGCGGATCCTGGCGCAGGGCGCCGAGGGCGACCCGGCGGCGGAGGCGGCTGCGTTCGTGAAGGAAGGCATCGCGAGTGCCGACGAGGCGCTGGCGGGCGCGCGCGATATCGCGGCGGAGACGGTCGCGGACACGGCGGCGGTGCGCGCGCTCGTGCGGCAGGAGTACGGCGAGCACGGTGGCTTCGTCTCGGAGCGCGTGCCGGGCAAGACCGACGAGCCGACGAAGTTCGAGCAGTACTACGCGTTCGGCGAGTCGGTGAAGACGATCCCGTCGCACCGGTTCCTGGCGATCCGCCGCGGCGAGGCGGAGGGCGTCCTGCGGGCGCACGTGCAGGTCGATGCCGCCAAGGTGGTCGCGGGTATCGAGCGGCAGATCGGCTGGAGCGGCGGCTCGCCCTGGGCCGAGCAGCTGCGGCTCGCGATCGCGGACGCGCTGAAGCGGCTGCTCGCGCCGAGCGTCGAGAACGACGTGCGTGCGGAGCTCAAGCTGCGCTCCGATCACCAGGCGGTCGACATCTTTGCGGGCAACCTGCGGAATCTATTGCTGGCCGCCCCGCTCGGGTCCGCGAGCGTGATCGGCGTCGATCCGGGGCTGCGCACGGGGTGCAAGTGCGCCGCGATCGATGCGACCGGGCGCTTCCTCGGGACGGTGACGATCTACATCACGCAGGGCGACGCCCAGCTCGCCAAGGCGAAGGCCGACTTCGCGGACTTCGTGACGAGGTTCACGCCGAGCGCGATCGCGGTGGGCAACGGCACGGGGGGGCGCGAGGCCGAGGCGTTCGTGAAGCAGGTGCTCGCGGACATGCGGCCCTCGGCCACGGCGCGCGATGCCGAGCCTGGGGACGCAGCGAATGCGACGACCGGCGCGACGACCGACGGCACCGCAGCGGGCCAGCCCGGCGCGAGCGAGGCGAGCAGCGCGGCCGGCGGTGAAGCGGGTGCGGGTGCCGCGACCACCCCGGGCGCGGACGGGCAAGCCAGGGGGGGCGCGACGCCCGCGGCCGCGCCGGCGCCGTTCGTGGTGCAGGTGAACGAGGCGGGGGCGAGCGTGTACTCGGCGTCCGATCTCGCGCGCGAGGAGTTCCCGGAGCTCGATCTGACCATCCGCGGCGCGATCTCGATCGCGCGTCGGCTGCAGGATCCACTGGCGGAGCTGGTGAAGGTCGAGCCGAAGTCGATCGGCGTCGGGCAGTACCAGCACGACGTGCATCAACCGCTGCTCGGCAAGAAGCTCGGCGAGGTCGTCGAGAGCGCCGTGAACCACGTGGGCGTGGAGCTCAACACCGCGAGTGCCCAGCTGCTCGGCTACGTCGCCGGCATCGGCAAGGCGCTCGCGAAGAAGATCGTGCTGCACCGCGATGCGAGCGGTGCGTTCCAGTCGCGCGCGCAGCTGATGGAGGTCGCGGGACTCGGGCCCAAGGCCTACGAGCAGGCCGCCGGCTTCTTGCGGATCGCCGGATCCGCGCATCCGCTGGATCGCTCGGCAGTCCACCCCGAGCGGTACGCGCTCGTGGAGACGATGGCGAGCGACGTCGGGGTCGGCGTGCCGGACCTCGTCGGCAACCAGCAGCTCGTCGATCGGATCGACCTCTCGAAGTACGTGACGGCCGACGTCGGTGAGTTGACGCTGCGCGACATCGCGGCCGAGTTGCGCAAGCCGGGCCGCGACCCGCGCGCGGAGTTCGCCCCGCCGGCGTTCCGCGCGGACGTCACGTCGATGGAGGATCTGAAGCCCGGCATGGTGCTGGAGGGCATCGTGACGAACGTGACGGCATTCGGCGCCTTCGTCGATATCGGCGTCCACAACGACGGGCTCGTGCATGTGAGCCAGCTGTCCGACAACTTCATCAAGGACCCGGCCGAGGTCGTGAAGGTCGGACAGAAGCTGACGGTTCGTGTTCTCGAGGTCGACAAGGAGCGCAAGCGCATCGCGCTCTCGGTGAAGAAGCCGGCGAGCGAGCGGCGGCGCGAGCAGGGCGGCGGTCGCCTCGAGGGCGAGCGTCCGCGCGGCGGCCGGGGCCGAGGTCAGGGTCAGCAGCAGGGTGCGCGCGGCGGCGCCGGCCAGGGGGGAGCGGGCCAGCCGCAGAGCGGGCGTGGCGCGTTCGGTCAAGGCGGCGGCGAGGGTCAGAGCCCGGGTGGACGCGGCGCGTACGGCCAGGGCGGCGGAGGCAACGGCGGCGGCCAGAACCAGGACGGACGCGGCGCGTACGGTCAGGGCGGCGGCGGCGATGGCCAGAACCAAAGCGGACGCGGCGCGTACGGCCAGGGCGGTGGCGAAGGCCAGAGCCAGGTCGGCGGTGGCGGGCAGGGCCAGGGCGGGCCCGAGCAAGGTTTCGGTGTCGAGGGCGGAGGTCGTGGGGGGCGTGGGCGCGGCGGACGTGGTCGTGGTCGCGGTCAGGGCGGCGGCCAGGACCAGCAGGGGACAGCGCAAGGTCCGGGTACCGGACAGCAGGGTCCGGGCACCGGACAACAGGATCTGACCACCGGAGCATCAGGTCCTGACGCCGGTGCAACGGCGGAAGGCGCCACCTCGACGGGAGGCGGGGGTGTCGAGGGTGCATCGCAGCGCGGCGGCGGGAATCGCGAGACCCGTCAGTGGCAGGGCCGTGGCAATGCACCTCGCGCCGAAGGCACCGCGCCGGGCCCCGATGCAGCGGCGAGTGGCGAAGGTTCCAGCCCGAACTCACCGGCGTCCGCGCCGGGCGAAGCCGCCGGCGGTGCAGAGCATCGCGCGAACGCCGACGGTCGCCCTCGCGGCCCGCGCGGCGGACGCGGGACGGGCTCGCAGACTCGTGGCGGTCAGGGCGGCGGACGCGGCGGCAATCAGGGCGGCGGGAGCCATCAGGGCGGCGGCCAGGGCGGGAGCTACCAGGGAGGCGGCCAGGGCGGGAACTACCAGGGCGGCGGCCAGGGCGGGAATTACCAGGGCGGCAATCAGGGTGGCGGGAACTACCAGGGCGGCAATCAGGGTGGCGGGAGCTACCAGGGCGGCGGGCAGGGCGGCGGCCAGGGCGGGAACTACCAGGGCGGCGGCCAGGGCCGGGGTCCGCGCGGTCAAGGCGGCGGGAACTACCAGGGCGGCGGCCGGGCCGGCGGTCAGGGCAGCGGCCAGGCCGGCGGCAACTATCAGGGTGGCGGCCAGGGCGGCGGCAACTACCAGGGTGGCGGCCAGGCCGGCGGGAACTATCAGGGTGGCGGCCAGGGCGGAGGCAGCTATCAGGGTGGCGGGCAGGGCGGCGGGAACTACCAGGGTGGCGGCCAGGGCGCGGGCCAGGGCCGTGCGCCGCGCAGCGGCCAGGGCGGCGGGAGCTACCAGGGTGGTGGCCAGGGGGCCGGGAGCTATCAGGGCGGCGGCAACCAGGGCGGCGCGAGCGACCCGGCCGGTGGACAGGGTGAGCGCGGTCCGCGGCGCGACGAGCGCGGCGCGGGCGCGGCCGTGAAGCCCGAGGAGAACTGGGGTGTCGCCGGGTTCAAGAACAGCCCGTTCGCCGCGCTCGTGACCAAGACCGACAAGCCCAAGCGCTAGTGCAGCGACGCGGCGGGTGGAGGGTTGTCGCGTTCGCGTGCGCCATCGCGGGGTGCGGGTCCCGATCGGACAAGGCGCCGCCCGCTCGCGATGCCGCGCTGACGTCGGGTGACGCGGCGGCGGTCGCGGTCGAGCGCGACGCCGCGCCGACGGTCGAGGGGAGTGATGCGCGCGCGGGGAGCGCGGCGGCCGCGAGCGGCTCCGCGACCACCACGATCGGTGGCGAGGAAGCGACCGCGGCGCGCCTCGAGCATTCGGTGTTCGAGCTCGTCGATAATCGGCACGCCGCGCATCGCTTCGTCGATGACGAGCTCGTGGTCGACGCGGGCGACGTGGGCTTCGCACGCTACACGCGCTTCGGCCTCCCGGTGCAGCGCTGGCAGTACGGTCACGTCGTCGACGGCGAGCGCGCCGCGGTCGCCGACCGGCTCGCGTCGCTCGAGCTCCCGCTGACGGCCGCACGAGCCGCCGCCGCCCAGCAGGTCAGCGCGCGCGTGCACGGGAGCGCGAACCAGAGCATCTCGCTGCGCGTCAACGGCCGCAGCGCCGGCACCGGCGGCAGCGTCGCGCTCGCTGGCGGGTGGCAGTCGATCACGATCCCGGTCACGAGCGGGCGCTTCGGGGTCGGCGAGAACCAGCTCGTGTTCGAGCTTCACGGCGGCGGTCACGAGCCGCTCGCGATCGCGTGGCTCCGGGTCGGTGCGGCGCCGGCTACCCTGCTCACCCTCGCACCCGCACCCGCACCCGCACCCGCACCCGTCGCCGCAGCGGTTCCCGACCCCCGCGCCCACCACACCTTCGATCCCACCGCGCGGTCGATCGAGCTCGCGCGGGACGCAGCGCTCGTCTGGTACATCACGGTCCCGGACGGCGCGCAGCTCGTCGCCGAGGTCGCGGGCCCGTGCCGGGTCGAGGTCCGCGCGCAGGCCGGCGATGCCGCGTTCGCGGCGGGGCTCCTCGGTGGCGGCATCGGCCGCGTCGACCTCGCCGCGATGAGCGGGCGCGTCGTCGCGCTGTCGCTCACGGCTCGGGAGTGCACGCGCGCGCAGGTCCTCGCGCCGCGCATCACCGTGCAGGGCGCGTCCGCCACTGCGACGGCGAAGGGCGCGCCGCCGCGATACATCGTGCTCTGGGTGATGGACGCGCTGCGCGCCGACCGCATCTCCACCTTCACGCCGGGGGCGCGCGCGCAAACGCCGGCCTTCGACGAGCTCGCAACGTCGAGCGCCGTGTTTCGCCAGTACTACGAGCAGGGTAACGAGTCGCAGACCAGTCACACGAGCGTGTGGACGAGCCTCTATCCCGCCGTGCATGGCGTCCGTACGACCGGCGTGGGCGGCACGTACAGGATCGCGAAGAAGTTTCCGGTCATGGCCGAGCTGCTCAAGGCGCAGGGCTACGCGACCACCGCGGTCACCGGGAACGGCTTCGTCAACAGCGACGGCGGGTACGCGCGTGGCTTCGACGAGTTCCGCAACATGATGCGCGAGAAGGGGATCGAGAACGGCATCATCTACGCGAAGACGATCGTCGACGACGCGCTCGCGCGCCTCGATCGCTCGCGCAGCGTCCCGACGTTCCTGTTTCTCGGCACGATCGATACCCACGGGCCCTGGATTGCCCGCAAGCCGTGGATCGACCTCTACTCTCCGGGCCGCTACGACGGGCCGTTCCAGGAGTTCGGCACCGCGCGAGAGCTGGGCATGCACCCCGGGCAGATGGGCTGCACGATCGTGCCGCCTCCCGAGGACATCGAGCGGCTCCGCGCGATCTACGACTCCGCGATCAGCTACCAGGATCACGAGCTCGGTCGGTTCGTCGCGCAGCTGAAGGCGTGGGACATCTGGGACCAGACGATGCTCGTGGTCACGGCCGACCACGGCGAGGAGCTGTTCGAGGATTCGCGTTGCGGTCACGGCGGCTCGCTGCGCGACAGCCTGCTGCGCGTCCCGCTGCTCGTGCACTACCCGGCGCGCATCCCGAGCGTGACCGTCGACGAGGGCGCGGAGGGCATCGACATCCTGCCGACGATGCTCGACCTCGCCGGCGCGCCGGTCCTCGCCAGTGCGCAGGGCACGTCGCTCGCGCCGCTGACCGAGGGCACGGGCCGCGGGTGGGCGCGCCCGTCGTACGCGTCGCAGTACGAGTACGCGCATGCGATGCGCATCGGGCGCTGGAAGGCGCGGGTCAGCAAGACGGGCGTGCCGCTGATCGAGGACCTCGTCGCCGATCCGCTCGAGCGCGAGGACCACGCGCGGACGCACCACGTCGAGCGACGCATGCTGACCGACAACCTGTCGCTGTTCCTCGCGCTGCGCATGCAGTGGCAGAAGCGCGAGTGGGGCGTCACGACGGCCGTCACCGCGGCGGGGGCCGCCGCGCTCGACGTGGCGAGCACCCAGTGACCGCGCGCGGCGTCGCGGTCGCGGTCGCGGTCGTTGCGGCCACGGCCGTGCTCGCGGCGTGTCCGCGCCACCACGCCGTGCCGGTCGTGACGCTCGCGCCGCCTGATGCGGGGCCGGCCAGGGCCGTCGCCGTTCCCGATGCCGCGCCCGCCGTCGCCGTGCCCGATGCCCCGCTCGAGCAGGCGATCGGCGCGGACACCCCGCCGCCTCTCGATGATCGCGAGTGGCTGAAGGGCTCCACGCACGTTCACGCCGCCCCCAGCGGCGACAGCGAGACGCCCGTCGCCGACGTGATGCGGTGGTACGAGAGCCACGGCTACGACTTCATCGTACTGACCGACCACAACCAGGTGACCGCGATCGACTCGGGCACGACCGGATCACCGGTGGTGCACGCACCAGCGCCCGGGGCACATGGGCTCATCGTGCTCGCGGGCACGGAGCTGACGCACAACCCGGACGGCTGCCTCCCGCCCGGTGACGGCACGCCGCACTGCCGGATCCACGTAAATCTATTGGGCGTCACCGCCCGTCCGCAAGGCAAGCTCGACTGGACGACCGTCGCCCGCGCCTCCAAGCTGCGGGTCGACAAGTACCAGGCTGCGCTCGACCAGCGCGCGACCCTGGGCCCGAGCAGCCTCGCTCAGCTCAACCATCCGCAGTGGCTGTGGGGCATGACGCCGGCACTCATCGTCGAGCTCGCGCAGCGCGGCTTCCAGCTCGTCGAGATCGAGAACGCTGCGTTCAGCGTCTGGGGCAAGGGAGACGCGACGCATCCCTCCGTGGAGGCGCTGTGGGATCACGCGCTGTCCCACGGAGCGCACCTCTGGGGCGTGGCGTCCGACGATGCCCACGACTACACCGCGGGAGGGCGCTATCCGCCTGGCGGCGGCTGGATCGTCGTGCATGCCCACCGCACCGGCACCTCGATCCTCGATGCGATCCGCGACGGCGACTTCTACGCGTCGACTGGCATCGAGCTCGCGCGCGTCGAAGTCACGCCCGGGCGCGAGCTCCTGGTCAGCGTCGCGGGGTCACCGGCAAGCGCGGCGCAGGTGACCACCGAGCTCATCACGACGAACGGCGTCGTGATCGCCACCGTGAGGGGGGGCGAGGCCAGATTCGCGATTCCCATCGGGGGCTACCTGCGAGCGCGCCTCAGCCGTCTGCGTCTCGATGGGACGACCGAGCGCGCCTGGACCCAGCCGGTCTACGGGCCCGGACCGCAAGTGAGCCAGCCCACCGGCGGCGCACGCTAGGCCTGCGGGCGCTCGACGCGTGGGCGACGCGGCGATCCGGCATCCGGGCGGGCCTGAGAGCGCGCCTGGAGCGAGCCTAGACCGCGCCTGGAGCGCGCCTCAGAGCGCGGTGTATCCGTGCTTGACCGCGAACCGCGTGAGCTCGCTGTTGTTGCGCAGCCCCAGCTTCTTCAGCACGTGACCACGATGCGTATCGACCGTTTTGATGCTGATCGTGAGGTGCTCCGCGATCTCGCGGTTCGTCAGCCCCCGCGCCAGCATCTCCATCACTTGCGACTCGCGCGCGGTGAGCGCGCTCGCCGGGTGACCGTCACCACTGGCGAGCAGTTGCTCGATCCCCGGCGGGATCACCTGCTCGCCGCGGCTCACGGCGCGGATCGCTGCGAGGAGCGCGTCCGGCTCGACGGACTTGTTGAGGTAGCCGTGCGCGCCCGCAGTGAGCGCTCGTGTGGCATAGCTCGGCTCGGTGTGCCACGTGAGCACGATGACGAGCGGAGCGGATTCCTGGGTCTTGAGGTCTTCCAGGACGTCGAACCCCGACCGGTCGGGAAGCGTGATGTCGAGCAGGATGACGTCAGGGCGGTCGCGCTGAACCATCTCCAGCGTCTCGGCGGCCGTACCGGCCTCTCCGACGACCTCGATGTCGTCCGCCTTGCTCAGGGCCTCGCGCAGCGCCCATCGTACGATGGTGTGATCTTCACAGATGCCTAGTCGAATCATGAGGGACCTCTTCCGGCTTTCTCGCACTTAAAGCAACTCGCGCGCCGTGACTCACTGCGCCATAGATCTCCTCTGATACCGTGAGCCCGATGTCACGCCCGCTCGTCGTAGGAATTGCCGGGGGGACGGGGTCGGGGAAGACAACGGTCGCGCACAAGCTCGCGGCGGCGATGCCGCCCGGACGCTGCGCGATCATCGAGCACGACGCGTACTACCGGGACCAGAGCAGCCTCACGCTCGAGCAACGCGAGAAGATCAACTACGACCACCCCGCATCGCTCGAGACCGAGCTCCTCGTCGAGCACCTCACCGAGCTGCGAGCCGGGCGCGATGTCGACCTCCCCATCTACGACTTCACCACGCACGCGCGGCGCACGGATCGACGTCGGGTGATGCCGGCGGCGGTGCTGATCGTCGAGGGCATCCTCGTGTTCACCGAGCCCGCGATCCGCGAGCTGCTGGACATCAAGATCTTCGTCGATACCGACGCGGACATCCGGCTGATCCGGCGGATCCGCCGCGACCTCGAGCAGCGCGGGCGCACCTTCAACTCCGTACGCGACCAGTACTACGCGACCGTCCGGCCCATGCACATCGAGCATGTCGAGCCGAGCAAGCGGTGGGCAGACCTCATCGTTCCGGAGGGCGGCGACAACAAGGTCGCCCTCGACGTGATCCTGGGGCAGCTCTGGCGCATCGCCTTCGCCGAGACGTAGAGTCGTGGTCATGTCAGCGACTGTCGTTGTCACCGGGGGCGCAGGATTCATCGGCTCGCACACCGTCGATGCGCTGATCGCGCGCGGCGATCGCGTCATCGTCCTCGATGACTTCCGCACGGGCAAGCGCGCCAACCTCGCGCAGCACGCGGGCAGTGACCGGCTGACGATCGTCGAGTGCGACGTCTCGTTCGGCATCGCGACCGCGCTCGCGCGAACCCCCCACGCGGGCGAGGTCTCGAGGATCGTCCACCTCGCCGCGCAGGTCTCCGTGGTCAGCTCGGTGGCGAATCCGTTGACCGACATGGCCGTCAACTACGGCGGCACGCTCCACGTGCTCGAGTACGCGCGCGCGATGGGCGTGAAGAAGGTCGTGCTGGCGTCGTCGGCCGCGGTCTACGGAGAGACCGAGGAGATGCCGGTCACCGAGGCCACGCCGAAGCGCCCGATGTCACCGTACGGCATCGACAAGCTCGCGAGCGAGCACGCGATGGACTTCTATGCGGCCGTCCACGGCGTACCGACCACGTGGTTCCGGTTCTTCAACGTCTACGGCGAGCGGCAGGACCCGTCGTCACCGTACTCGGGCGTGATCTCGATCTTCGCGGACCGCGCGCGGGCCGGTCGAGCGCTGACGATCTTCGGCGATGGCACGCAGACGCGCGACTTCGTTTACGTCGGCGATGTCGTGCGCTCGATTCTCGCGGGGCTCGCGGATGGCAACGCGCGCGTCGTCGCGAACGTGGGGACGGGCCACGAGGTCACCGTGCGCCAGCTCGCCGAGGAGATCGTCAAGCTGTGCGGCGGGCGCTCCGAGATCGCGCACGCACCGGGCCGCGCGGGCGAGATCCTGCGCTCGCGAGCAGCGGTCGACACGCTGCGCAGCGCGTTCGGAATCACCGCGGAGACGAAGCTCGCCGACGGCCTCCGTCGCACGCTTGCCTGAGCGCGACCACGGCCACGACCGCGACGCTGGCGACTACGCCTTGGTCGGGCGGGCGGTCGGCTCGCCGGCCTTGACCCAGCCCGCGATCCCGGCCGGCATCACGGAGACGTGCGTGTAGCCCGCGACCTGCGCGCGGTGCGCCGCCTGGTGCGAGGCCCCGCAGTGCTCGTTCGCGCAGTAGAAGACGAGCGCGCGCGACTTGTCGGCGGGCAGCTCCGTCGAGGGCGAGTACGTCTCGGAGTCGGTCAGCAGGATCGCGCCCGGGACCACGCCGAGCTGGTCGCGGGTGCCGTCCCCATTGGCATCCACCGCGGTCCAGCCGCCGGACTTGAGCTGCTGCGCGACGGTCGCGATCTCGACCTCGGGCACAGCGGCCGCGGCTTTCGTGGTCGCCTGCTCCTGTGCCGGCGGGGCCGCCCTCGAGCAGCCGACCGCAGAACCCAGAACCAGCGTCAGCGCGAGGGCTGTGCGATGCATGGGCGGACCGTAGCACCCGTCCCCGTGGGGCGGGATACGGTTCACGCATGCCGCGCGACCAACCGTGGATCTTCCGGACCTACGCGGGCCACTCCAGCGCGCGCGCGTCGAATCAGCTGTTTCGCGCGAACCTCGCCGCCGGCCAGACCGGGCTCTCCATCGCGTTCGACCTCCCCACGCAGTGCGGGTACGACCCCGATCATCCGCTCGCGCGCCCCGAGGTCGGCAAGGTCGGCGTGCCGATCGCCTCGCTCGACGACATGCATCAGCTGTTCGAGGACATCCCGATCGAGCAGATGAACACGTCGATGACGATCAACGGGACGGCGGTGTGGCTGCTCGCGCTGTACATCGCGCTCGCCCGCGAGCGTGGCGTGCCCGAGGCGTCGCTGCGCGGCACCACGCAGAACGACATCGCGAAGGAGTACCTCGCGCGCGGCACCTATATATTTGCGCCGCAGCCCTCGCTCGATCTCGTCGCCGAGACCTACGAGTACTGCGTGACGGCGATGCCGCACTGGAACCCGTCGAACATCTGCAGCTACCACCTGCAGGAGGCGGGCGCGACGCCGACCCAGGAGCTCGCGTTCGCGCTCGCCGACGCGATCGGGGTGCTCGATCGCGTCCGCTCGCGCGGCCGGGTCGATGCGGCGGCGTTCGCGCAGTGCGTCGGACGGGTGTCGTTCTTCGTGAACGCCGGCATGCGCTTCGTCGAGGAGCTGTGCAAGATGCGCGCGTTCACGAGCCTGTGGGACGAGCTCTGTCGCGAGCGCTACGGCATCACGGATCCGAAGCTGCGGCAGTTCCGCTACGGGGTCCAGGTCAACTCGCTCGGGCTCACGGAGCAGCAGCCCGAGAACAATGCGTGGCGCATCCTGATCGAGACGCTCGGCGTCACGCTATCGAAGGATGCGCGCTGCCGGGCGCTGCAGCTGCCCACGTGGAACGAGGCGCTCTCGCTGCCGCGCCCTTGGGACCAGCAGTGGTCGCTGCGGCTGCAGCAGATCCTCGCGTACGAGACCGACCTCCTCGAGTACGGCGATCTGTTCGCGGGCTCGCCCGTGATCGCGGCCAAGGTCGACTCGCTCTGCACGGACGCCCGTGCGGAGCTCGCTCGCGTGGCCGCCGCCGGCGGGATCCAGGGTGCGATCGAGAGCGGGTACTGCAAGCGCGAGCTGGTGCGCGCGATGGCCGAGCGCATGGGGCGCATCGAGCGGGGCGAGCAGGTCGTGGTCGGCGTGAACCGCTACCAGGACGCGCTGCGCTCACCGCTCGTCGGCGGTGAGGATGGCGGGGTGTTCCGCGCGGATCCCGAGGCGATGGCGATGGCGCTCGCGTCGCTCGCAGAGACGCGGGCGCGTCGGGATGGCGCGCGCGTGGCGACCGCGCTCGCGGCACTCGGCGCGGCGGCCCGGGCGGGGGCCCCGATCATGGAGGCGTCGATCGAGTGCGCGCTCGCCCGCGTCACGACCGGCGAGTGGGCGGCCGCGCTGCGCGACGTGTGGGGCGAGTACCGCGCCCAGACCGGCATCGGCGGGGCGATCGCGGGCGGCACGAGCGCGGCGTGGACGGGGCTGCGGGCCCGGGTCGCGGCGCTGCCGAGGCGGCCGAAGCTGCTCGTGGGCAAGCCGGGGCTCGACGGGCACTCGAACGGGGCCGAGGTGATCGCCGTCGCGGCGCGCGATGCGGGCTTCGAGGTCGTGTACGCGGGCATCCGGCTCGAGCCCGCGGCGATCGCGGCCACGGCGGTGCAGGAGGCCGTCGACCTGGTGGGGCTCTCGGTGCTCTCGGGCTCGCATGTCGAGCTCGCGGCGAGCGTGCTGGCCGAGCTCGCGGCCCGGGGCGCGGCCGATATCCCGGTCGTGCTGGGCGGCGTGATCCCCGCCCGCGACCACGCCGAGCTGCATCGGCTTGGAATTCGACGGATCTTCACCCCGGCCGACTATCAGCTCGCGGACGTCGTGGGAGCCCTGATCGACCTTGTGGAGCAGGGGGTGCCGGCATAGGCTCCGCGCCGCCTATATGGGGATTGCTGACTTCTTTCGCCCCAAACACCGCCACAGCGATGTTCGCGTCCGCACCGAGTACGTCCGCGCCCTCGGTGGCGACGATCTGAGCACGCTGATCGACGTTGCCCAAAAAGACACCGACATCGGCCTGCGCAGGCTCGCGATCGGCAAGATCGAGAAACCCGAGGTCCTCGCCGACCTCCTGAAGGCCGAGACCGAGCGCAGCCTGCGCGACCTCCTCGAGTCCCGGGCGGGGGAGCTCTGGATCGCACGCGCGTGCAGCGAGGACGCGGACGCAGCCGGCGAGGCGCTGAGCGGGATCGCCAAGCTCGGTGACCAGCGCGCGCTCGTCGAGGTGGTCGTGCGCGCGGCGGTGCCCGCGATCCGCAAGCGCGCGTTTGGGGAGCTGCGGGATCCCAAGGCCCTCGCCGAGCTGGCGAAGCGAGACGCCCCCCAGGAGCTGCGCACGGCGGCCGTCGCGCGCATCGACGACGGGGACGTGCTGCGCGCGCTCGCGATCGACACGTCGACGAAGGAGGTCGGGCTCGCGGCCGTCGCGAAGCTCGACGACATCGACCGGCTCGAGAACGTCGCGCAAAAGGCGAAGCACAAGGCGGTCCGCCAGAAGGCGCGCAAGATCGTCACCGAGATCACCGAGGCCCAGAAGTCGACGCTCGCGGCGAAGCACGCGGTTCCCGACGACGTGAAGCGCCGGCGTGCCGAGCGGGCGCAGCTCCTGCGCGAGGTCGAAGCGGTTCAGGACACGTTCCAGCTCGTGGCGGCGGCGGCGACGGTGAAGGCGGCGGAGGCGGCCTGGGCGGCGCTCGGACCGGCGACGGCCGGCGACGAGCCAGACGATCGGTTCGGCAAGGCCGTGCAGCGCTTCAAGCGCCGCAAGGAACAGCACGATCACAACGCGCGCAGTGCCGAGGAGCTCCGCACCGCGGCGCGCGACGGCGAGCGCGAGCGGGAGCGCGAGCGAGCGGCCCGCCTGGCGGCCGAGCAGGCGCAGGCCGCGCAGGCTGCTGCGCCCGCACCGGCGCCCATCCCGGTGGCGGAGTCCGACGAGGCTCGCGCCACCCGCGAGGCCGACGCGGCCGCACGCAAGCTCGAGGCGGATGCGCGGCGGGCCGAGGACGACGCGAGGAAGGCCGCGCAGGCCGCGGAGCGCGAGGCGCGGGCGAAGGAAGACGCCGAGCGCGGCGCGGCGATCGCGGCGAGCCTGGGCGCGCTGATCGCCGACATGGAGAGCCTCGCCGAGGCCAAGGACTCCAAAGGAATCGATCGGCTCCTCGAGCAGGCGACGAAGGCGTTCGCAGGCATCGCGAAGGTGCCCGGCGAGCAGCGCGACGGGCTCGCGGATCGCTATCGCGCGGCGCGCGGGAAGCTCGTCACGCGGGCGGGCGAGCTGCGCGAGGCCGAGGACTGGCAGCGGTGGGCGAACGTGCCCAAGGCCGAGGCGCTGATCG
>JAYSYE010000430.1:0-12383 GCA_043716635.1 Deltaproteobacteria bacterium
CGCGCGCCTTCCCCGCGCGCCTTCCCCGCGCGCCTTCCCCGCGCGCCTTCCCCGCGCGCCTTCCCCGCGCGCCTTCCCCGCGCGCCTTCCCCGCACTCCTTCCCCGCGGGTCGCCCATGCCCCGCTCCGCGCGCTTGTCCTTGGGCCGCTCAAGCCCCGCTCCACGCGCCGCCACGCGCCGCCGGCACGCGTGGCTCCTCGCGCCGCTCCTCGCGCCGCCGCACGCGCCGCTCCTCGCGCCGCTCAAGCCCCGCTTCACGCTCCGCTCCAGACGCCGACTCACGCGCTGGTTCCACGCGCCCCCACGCGCCCCCACGCCGACCCTCGCCCCAATCCTCGCGTCGCCGCCCCCGGCGCCGGACCCCGCGTCACGCCCCCGCGCTACGCGCCCCCCCCGGCGCGGCCCGCGTACGGGCTCAGTGCGAGTCGCCGGAGTCGCCGGAGTCGCCTGGCGTGCCGCCACCCTCCGCGATCAGCGCGCGCGCGACGGCCTCGGGATCCGCGGGCTCGCCGGGCACCCGGTACTCCTCGCTGAACCACCGGCCGAGGTCCACCTGCTGGCAGCGCTCCGAGCAGAACGGTAACTGCCGGGAGGCCGCACGCTCCATGGCCGCCTTGCACGTCGGACACGCCAGTGCGCGACTCACGGGACCAGCCCGGTTCCGCCGAGCCCGAGGGTCGCCATCCGCACGTCGAGATACGGTCCGCTCACGCCCAGCTCCGCGGCGGCGAGCGCGCGGTCGCCGACGTGCCGCCCGAGCGCGGCCACGATGGCGTCGGCCTCGGCATTCGCGATGACATCGCGGAGCTGCCGCGGTGCGCTCTGCGCTGCATTGATGACGCCCGCAATTCGCCCCGACACCATCGCCGCCGTCAGCTCCTGCGCATCGCCGGCGAGGACGAGCATCCGCTCGACCTCGTTCTCGAGCTCGCGGATGTTGCCCGGCCACGGATACGCGACGAGCCGCGACAGCGCGCCCTGCGACAGCTTCGGCGGCGCCCCGGGACTCCGCCAGTGCTTGGTGATGAAGTGCTGCGCGAGCCGCGGAATATCGCTGACACGATCACGCAGTGGGGGGACCGTGATCTTCAGTACGTTGACGCGGTAAAACAGGTCTTCGCGAAACTGCTTGTGCGCGACCATGTGCGCGAGGTCCTTGTGCGAAGCGGCGATGATGCGGACATCGACCTTGACCGGCTTGGTCCCTCCGACCGGCATCAGCACGCCCTCCTGCAGCACGCGCAGGAGCTTCACCTGGAGGGCCGCGGACATGTCGCCGATCTCGTCGAGGAAGAACGTGCCGCCATCGGCGACCTGGAACAGCCCGGGCTGATCTTTGACTGCGCCCGTGAACGCACCGCGGACGTGACCGAACAGTGCGCTCTCGAGGAGGTTGTCGTTGAACGCCGAGCAGTTCTGGACGACGAAGACCTTCTTGCCGCGAGGCCCGTGATAATGAATCGCGCGCGCGATCAGCTCCTTGCCGGTGCCGCTCTCGCCGTGGATGAGCACGGTCGCCTCGCTGCGCACGATCTTGGTCAGCAGCTTGACCACGTCCCGCACCGCGGGGGCGTCGCCCACGATCTCGGTGAACGGGTGGGCCGTGGTGGTCGGCGGGATCACGGCGGGCTGTGCACGCTCGACCGCCGCCGCCGCCGCGCGGACGAGGTCGGCGACGCGCGCCAGCTCGGGGGTCTCGAGCTCGACCACCGCGGCGGCGAGCCGGGTCGCTTCGTCGGCCGCCATGCCCGTCCCCGCGACGAGCCAGCTCTCGAGCGCAAGCAGCGAGCGCCGCGCCCCGGTCGCGTACACGATGCCCGTCACGCCCTTGTCGCCGATCACCGTCGCGGCGATGACGACCAGGCCGCCCGCCGCCTCGATCGTGACCGCACCGCCGTGCGTGCCGGCCGCCGTGAACCCGGCTGCCTGCTGCACGGCCGTGGCGATCGCGGCGACCGCACCGGTGCCGAGCGACTCGATCGCAGGCGCGACCCGCACCGACGCCACGCCGGATGCACCGACCTCGGCGAGGCCGAGCTCGAGGCCCCACCAGCGACGCAAGAGGTCGCGAGCGAACACGACATCAGCGAGAGCATCGAACAGCAGGCTCACGGGCGCGCACTATAGCGGGCTGCGCGGCAGGCGCCATGCCGCGAAGGCGCCGCAGATCGTGGGATCAGTGGATACCCGACGCAGCCACCGCCCATGCGCCACCGCCCACGTCGCGGGCCTTGCCTTCGCGCGCAAGCTTGTGAAGGTGCGCGAGCAGCGAGCGCTCCGCCAGGCGCCACAGCGCACGCGGGGTGTCGGCATACACGGTGGCGACGAGCTCGCCCAGCGGCTGAGCCGTCGAGCCTGCGAGCGCATCGACCACGCGCGCCTCGCGCATGCGCCGGTGCGCGAGATACTCGCGGAGCTTCGCGGGACCGTCCGCGATCATCGGCCCGTGCGCGGGGAGCAGGGCGTGCTCGCCGCGCGCGAGCAGGCGCTCGAGGGATGCCAGGTACGTGGCCATGTCGCCCTCGTCGGGGTCGATCAGGATCGAGCCGATGCCGGCGACCATGTCACCGGCGATGACCGCGTCGCCGACCGCGAAGCAGAGGTGACCGGCGGCGTGCCCCGGCGTGAAGATCGCCTCGGCCCCGTACGCGCGCTCGCCATCGGCGAGCACCTGGGTCACGGGGATGCGCGCGCCGAGGAGACGCGCCGTCTCGGCATGCGCGGCGATGGGCACGCGACGGGCCTGCGCGAGGGCCACCGCGCCGCCGACGTGGTCGCCGTGGTGGTGCGTGAGCAGCACGACCGAGACCTCGATGCCATGCAACAGCGCGACGAGTGCCGCCTGCTCGGCCGGGTACGGGCTCCCGGGATCCACCACCGCCACGGGGCCGTGCTCGGGTCCGACCAGATATAGGTTCGTGTGTGTGGCCGGCGGGAGCGTGGGCGTGCGCAGCGCAACCACGCGAATCTCGGGGGCAACCGTCGTGATGGTAGGCGCTGCGCCTTCACCCACCGCCACGGTCCCCGCCCCGAGCACGCCGCGCACGTGCGCGTAGAGGTCGTCCACTTCACCCACCGCTCACCCACGCGCCGAGCAAAGGGGGTGACGTGGGCACGGGCATCTCCTAGACTCGACTGTACCGTCCCCGATGGTCAGCGTCACGGCCCGCAAGATCCGCGAGCTCGGCACCGAGCGACCCGCTACTGCGGGCGGGCGCCTGTACACGGGGTACCTGATCTCGTACCCGTACATCGGGCGCGGGATGGTGATCTTCCGCGACCCGCACGGGCACCGGATGATCACGACGCCCGTGAAGCGCGTGCTCGGTGAGCCCGGCGGCAAGATGATCTACGTCGAGACCGAGAACAGCGTCTATCGCCTCGAGATCCACGGCGAGCCGCTCTTCCCGATGCGCGCCGCCGGCGACTAGGGGTGGAACCACGCGGAGCGTGGACCGCCCGGCCTGAACCGCCCGGTCAGCTCGCGGCGAGCCAGGCGCCGAGCGCGACGATGTCGTTCGGAACCAGGGAGTCACCGAACACCATCGGGAGCTCCGCCACGGGCGTGGTCGCGCGCTTCGTGATCTCCGCGAGGTAGCGCGCGTTCAGGAGATAGCGGTCGCGCGACATCTGCCCGTGGCGCGCCACCTCGGCGAGCGGCGTCGGCAGCGCCGGGTCGGCGAGCAGCGTGTCGAGGATCGTCGCCACCGGGGAGCCGACCGGGAAGTGCTCGGGGTACATCTGGTTCGCGATCAGGTACTGCGGCACGATCCCGAGCGCCGTGAGCTTGGCCTCGAGCTCGATTGCCTCGTTGACGGGCATCTCCTCGGCGAGGGTCACCAGCAGCGTCTGCGTGCGCTGCGGGTCCTGGAGCAGCGCCTTGATCGTGCGCGCGTCGCGCGTGAGCGGACCGTCCGGGACCGTCTCCGCGATCACCCACGGCACCCGCAGCATCGAGTACGAGTGGCCCGACGACGGCATGTCGAACACGACCGTGTCCCACACCGGCTGGCCGCGCTTCTCCTCCATCACGTGGAACCACGCCTTGCCGAGCAGCGCGTAGTCGTCGAGGCCGGGGATGGCGCGCAGGAACGCCTTCGTCACCCGGTTCTCGAACACCATGTCGTAGACGGTCTTGAACTTCAGGATCATCAGGCCGTACTCGGCCAGGGCTGTCGCGGGGGTCGCGTTCACGGCCCACAGGTTCTTCGTCAGCTCGACGGGCGTGGACCCGACCGCCGGCTTGCCGAAGTACGCACCGAAGCGATCGTTCGCGTTCGTTTCGTACAGGAGCACGCGCTTGCCGCTGCGGGCTAGCTGACCTGCAACCGCCGCCGCGACGGTGCTGCGGCCCACGCCGCCCTTGCCCACGACGAGGATGAGGCGCTTGTCGGAGAGGTTCATGGCGTGCCTGCGCGCTCCGGGACCGGCTCCATCACCACGGCCGTACCACTGGCCTCCGCGGTCCGCCAGCCGGCGACCTTCAGGAGCGTCCAGATCCCGGTGTCGGGGGTGATGCGCACCGAGATATTGATCACCTTGTCAGCGCCGAGCGCCCGGGCCGTCGCGATCAACATCCGGTTCACCACCCGATCGAGCGTGACGTGGCCCGGCAACGGGATGAACAGCAGATACGCGGTGGTGGCCTCGGCGTGGATGATCGCGATCGGCCGCATCCCCGCCGGCACCGCCACGCCGTCGCCCTGCACGCGCACGGTGCTGACCGAGGAGCACGCGCCGGCACTTGCAGCAAGTGTGGTCGCGAGCACGGCCAGGGCCCGGGCGGACATGGCGCGCACGCTAACACTCGCCGCCGCGCACGTGTAGCATCCTGGGTCGTGCGAACGCTTGTCACTCTGATGATGTGTGCGCTGCTGACCACGTCCGTGGTGGCCGCGCAGCCGGCGCTTCCGGCCCCGGCCGGCGACCCGGTCCCGGCGCCGGGGAGTGGTCCCGAGCAGGCGCTGACCCAGAAGATCGCGGTGTGGCGCTTCGACGCGCTCGGCATCGAGCCCGAGCTCGTCGCCCGGCTGGAGACCCTGTTCCGCATGGAGCTCGAGCGCCTCGCGAAGCAGCCACTGCCCACGCGCCGGGACATCGAGCGCGCCGTCGGCAGCGACCAGCGCGACTGCACGGGCGAGGAAAAGTGCCTCGGGGCAATCGGCAAGAAGCTCGGCGTGGACGTGATGGTGACGGGCACCGTCGGGGCGATGGGCGATGCGTACGTGCTCAACATCAAGGCCGTCGATACGGCGACGGGCAAGCAGCTCACGCGCATCCAGAGCGATCCGCTGCGCGGCACGCCGGACGAGCTGATCGAGGGCGTCCGCGTCGCCGCGTACAAGCTGCTCGCGCCGGGCCAGCTGCAGGGCTCCCTCCAGGTGCAGACCGATCTCGTCGGCGCCGACGTGAAGCTCGATGGTCACGACCTCGGCAAGACGCCGCTCGCGGGCCTCGGCGTGATCCAGAAGCTCGCGCTCGGAGAGCATGCCCTCCGCGTGCAGGCGCCCGGCTACGCGCCCTTCGAGGAGACGGTCGACGTGCACTTCCAGAAGGTCAGCCAGGTCGTCGTGCGGCTGATCCCGTCGACGACGGTGATCGGGACCGGCGTGGTCGACCACGTCGAGCGCCATCCGCTCTACACCCGGACGTGGTTCATCGTGGGCGTGAGTGTGGTGGCGATCGTGGCGGGCGTGGTGATCGGCAAGTCGCTCGGGCGCGTCGACTGCGTTCGCATCGGGCCCGACGGAGAGACATCGTGCTAGGCCGTACCGGCACAAGGGGGTCCCGAAGCGCTACGCGCTTCACCCTCCTAGCGCGTGGCGCGGTGGCGCTCGTCGCGCTGGCCGGGGTCCTTGCGACCTCGAGCCCGATCGCGTGGGCGGACCGGGTGGTCGCCGTGGCTCCCCTGTCCACGCTCGGCACCGAGGACACGTCGGAGTCCACCAAGCAGCTCACGACTGCCATCGAGGTGGCCGCCGCCGCCCTCCCCGGCACGACGGTGATCGGCGCGACCGCGGTATCGGCCGCGATCAAGGCGGCGAAGAAGCCGCAGCTGAAGGCCTGCGAGGGTCAGGCGGAGTGCCTCGCGGAGCTCGGCAAGCTCGTCGGCGCGAACGTCGTGATCGCGGGCGAGGTCGGCGGCCTCGGCGAGTCGAAGATCGTGTACCTGCGTGCCACCGATGTCGCGGCGGCGCAGGAGCTGCGCTCGACCACGCTCGCGGTCGGCGCGGCCGCCACGGGCGACGATGGCGGCCCGGACGGGGCGGTCGTGCGGTTGCTGGCGCCCGAGCGGTACCGGGGCACGCTCCAGCTCGCCATCGATGTCACCGGCGCGACGGTGTTCGTGAACGGGACGCGCGCGACGCTCGGCGCGCAGGGCGTGCTGACGCTACCGGTCGGCACCCAGGCCGTGCGCGTGACACATCCCGAGTATCACGACTTCGTGCGCTTCATTCCCGTGACCTACGGCAAGACCACCGCCGTGACCGTCGGGATGCAGCAGTACCCGATCGTCCAGCGCGACCTGCAAGGCAAGCCCCTGAACCGCGACACGATCGTCTACGTCGACCCGCCGGTGTGGCGGCGCTGGTACGTGTGGGGCGGAGTCACCGTCGGCGTCGCGATCCTCGCGGGCGTCGCCGCCGGGCTCGCTGCGAGCCGATTGCCCGCTGCCGATGCCTGCACGCGCATCGGCGGAAACCCCTGCTGAGCGGCTATCGCAGCTGGGCCGCGAGCGCGTTCAGCTTCTTGTTCGCCGCCGCGTGGTCGCCGTCGCCGTAGAGCTGCACGACGTCCTGCATCCCCTTCTCGAGCGTCGCCCGCGTGGTGTCGTCCACCTTGCTCGCGTTGAAGCGGTCGTTCAGCCGCTTGTACTTCGCCGTGATGAACGCGCGATCGATCTTCGTCTGGTCGACCGTCGCGAGCAGCTGTGACGCCGCGAGGTAGGCCGCCCCGAAGTCGTTGTCGGCCATCGCCTTGGTTGCCGCCCCATCGAGCCCCGAGGCGGCGCCGAGGTCGCTCGTCATCAGGCCCTTCTTCGCCATCGCCTGGCGGGCCCGGAGCAGCAGCGGCTCGACCTCCTTGCGCGAGTAGCCGCCGGGTCGCACGGGCGGCGCGACCTGCTGGATGATCATCTGGGGCGGAGCGCCGGCACCGCAGGTCTCCTTCTCGCGCTTCGCGAGCTCGCCTTCGCGCTGCGCCAGCACGCGCTCGCGTTCGGCCAGCGTGGCCTCCCGCGTCGCGACCGTCTTCTCGCGCCCGCCCATGCTCGCCTCGCGCTGGGCCATCCCCGCCGCGGCGTCGCCGTTCGCGACCACCTGGTCGAGCTTGTCGGACAGCTGCGCGAGGTCCGAGCTCTGGCCCTCGATCTGGCTATCGAGCTGCGCCCGCTGGGCCACGAGCTCGGTCGTATCCCCGCCGCCCGCCGACACCTCCTTGATCTTCGCCTCGACCTGCGCCCGATCGGTCTCGAGCTTCTTGCGCTGCGCCATCAGGGCATCGCGGCGCGCGGCGAGCTCGGCCTGCGCCTTGAGCGCTGCCGGATCCGGCGCGTGGTCCGAGGCGGCACCCTTGCCCTTGCATCCCGCTCCGCTCGCGAGCGCGAGCACCACCAGTAGGGACCCGACCTGCGTGCGCATGAGCTGCGAGTGTACGCGGTCCCGGTGGGATGTGTAATGTCCGCAGATGCTCCTCTATGACGACACGCGCGCCCCCAACCCGCGGCGCGTGCGGATCTTCCTCGCCGAGAAGGGTGTGGCGTACGACACGATCGAGGTCTCCATCGCCGCGGCCGCGAACCAGACCGTCGACTTCAAGAAGAAGAACCCGCTCCAGGTCCTGCCCGTGCTCGAGCTCGAGGACGGCAAGATCCTGCGCGAGTCGATGGCGATCTGTCGGTACCTCGAGGAGCTGCATCCCGAGCCAAATCTGATGGGCACGACCCCCTGGGAGCGCGCGGTCATCGAGCAGTGGAACCGGCATGCCGAGCTCGAGCTGCTCCTCCCGATCGCGCAGGTGTTCCGCAACACGAGCAAGTTCTGGGTCGGCCGGATCAAGCAGAGCCCGGACTTCGCCGCGGTGATGCGCGAGCTGGTCCTCGGTCGCTTCGAGTGGCTGAACCACGAGCTCGCGAACCGCGAGTACTTCGCCGGTGACCGCTTCACCGTCGCCGACATCACGGCGCTCTGCGCGATCGACTTCGGCAAGGTCAGCAACCTCCGTCTCGATGCGGCGGCCCACCCGCACCTGGTCGCGTGGCACGCCCGGGTGTCGGCGCGCCCGAGCACGAAGGCGTAGGGCCGGGACGCGCTGTCCGCTTCCCGGACGCCTCCGAGCGAATGGGTCCGATCGTCCGTGCGCGATTTTGGCGGACGTGATGCATCGCAGCACGAACCGGTGGGCGTACGATCATCTCATGATGCGTTCGTGGCTCGTGGTGGCGGTGGCGGTGACGGTGGTGGCTCCTGCGGTGGCGGCGGCCGATGACGGGTGCTCGCTGGCGGCCGTGAAGGTTACGCGCAAGGCGGCCACGGCCCTGATGAAGCAGAAGAAGTATGCCGAGGCAGTGAAGCGACTCTCCGGGGCGAGCTGTCTCGTGGAGGACGGCCAGGCGCCCGCGCTCCAGCTGCAGACTGCATGGCTCGTCAGCGACCTCGCGTTCGCGTACCTCAAGGCCGGGCAACCCGACCAGTGTTACCGCACCGCCGAGGGCCAGCTCTGGGGAGAGCGGCCCAGTGTCGTGTACTACGCCGGTCAGAACGACAAGCTGCAGCCCGTGATCGACGCACTCACGTACAACAGCAAGGTCTGTCACGCGGCCATCGAGAAGGCGCGCGGCGCCTACATCGAAGCGAAGGCGTGCGGCGATGACGGGTACGCGGTGCCGACCGAGATCCTGCCACCCGGCGTGAAGACACAGTGCGTGGTCATCGAGGGCGGCACCGCGCAGGGCACCTCCGAGGACCCCGCGCACGACGGCACGGGTTCGTGCGGCGCGGTGAAGCTCGTGACCACGCCCGCGAAGGGCAAGCCGATCACGACCGTGCTGGACGTGAATGGCGCAAACCCGGATGGCGTAAACCTGACCGACACGTCGATCTGCTGCCATCGCGCGTACGTCGGCTTCCAGAAGCGCGCGGCCACCTGGGCGATGCTCGTGAAGACGTCGGGCCCTAGTTGCACGGGTGGCACCGCGCAGACCGCCGAAGAAGCGGTCTACAAGCTCGCGGGTACGGGGCTGTCGAGCGACGGCGGCGTGGCCGTCAGCTATCACTGACCGGTGACGCCCGACCGCCACGGCGAGTCGGCGATCGCACGGCCGGATTCGGCTACGACTTCCAGTCGCCGCGCTCGTACGCAGCGCGCGACTCGCGGATCACCTCGTACGCGCGCTCGACGCCGTAGAGCTGGCCGACCTCGAAGTCGGGCTTCGTGCCCTCGAGGAGCTTGTAGTCGCGGAAGAAGCGGTCGAGCTCGCGCATGATGTGCGGGGGCAGCTGGTCGGCCGACGTGTAGTGCAGGTACGCGGGGTCGTCGATGCAGACGGCGATGATCTTGTCGTCGCCGCCCTTGTCGACCATGCGCAGGCCTCCGAGCGGTCGCGCGCGCACGATGCACAGCGGCTCGACGGGCTCCTGCATGAGCACGAGGATGTCGAGCGGATCGCCGTCATCGGCGTGCGTGCGGGGGATGAACCCGTAGTTCGCCGGGTAGTACACGGCGGAGTAGAGGACGCGGTCGAGCCGCAGGAGCCCGGTCGGCTTGTCCACCTCGTACTTGAGGTGCGAGCCCTTCGGGATCTCGATGACCGTCGGCACGAAGGTGACGATGTCGTCAGGAACCTCGATGTCGTGAACGGGATGCACGGCGCGACGGTACTACGCCGTGCGCGCGGCGAGCTGACCGCACGCCGCGCCGACGTCGGATCCGCCCGAGTAGCGCCGATGCGAGGCGAGCCCCGCATCCGCGAGCACGCGACGGAAGGCGGTCTCGCGCGTGGAGCGCAGGAAGGGATCGTCGCCGCCGATCGCGTTGTACGCGACGATCGAGATCCGCGGCTTGATGCCGGTGGCGACGGCAAAGGCCTGCGTGCGCTCGGCGAGCGCGCGGGCGTCCGCGTCGCTGTCGTTCACGCCGGCGAGCAGCGTGACGGCCCACATCGGGGACAGGCCGGTGGTGCGCGCGTGGTCCGCGACGGCCGCGATCACCTCGTCGAGCTCGTAGCGCTCGGCGATCGGCATCACGCGCTTGCGGTGAGCCACGAGCGCGCTCGACAGCGACAGCCCGAGTCGCACGCGGGGCTCCTCCTTCGCGAGGCGCCGGATCCCGCTGGGCAGGCCGGCGGTGCACACCGTCATGGCCCGCGCATCGATGCCCATTGCGGACGGCTCCGACATCACCGCGATCGCCTGCAGCACGTGGTCGAGGTTCGCCATCGGCTCGCCCATGCCCTGGAACACCACGCCGCTGATGCGAGGGCCGCCCACCGCTCGTCCGCCGGCGGGGAGCCCCGCGCGCACGCTGCGGACCTGCTCGACGATCTCCCAGGCCTCGAGGTTGCGCGACAGGCCGAGGCGTCCCGTCGCGCAGAACGCGCAGGCGAGCGCGCACCCGACCTGCGAGCTGACGCAGACCGTGAACCGCGCCGGATCTGCGAGCGGGATGCGCACCGCCTCGAAGCGCGCCCCTGCACTCTCGAACAGATACTTCACGAACGGGTCCAGGGCGCTCGCCGTCTCCTCGACGACCGCGAGCGTCGGCACGTGCCCGACGGCGCGCACCGCGTCGGCCGCGCTCCGCCGGATCGCCGAGCTCGCCTGCACACCCTCGCCTCGGTGCACGGCAGCCACGAGCTTGCGCGCCTCGGCAATCGTCACCGTGGGCACGGCCTCGACGAGCTGTGCTGGCGTCACGGCCTGGAGTGCGATCACGGCGGCAAGACTACCGTGAAGAGGGGCGCCCTGCCTTCCCCGTTGCGCGCACGCACGGTAGGGTTTTACCGTGGCGTATCCTTCGGTAATTCGAGTGTTTGCGACGTCGCAGGACCCCGACTTCGACGGGCCCTGGCAGGCGCGTACGCCGTCGAGCAGCACCGGCTCGGCCGTCGTGATCGGGCCGGGGTTGCTGCTGACGGGCGCCCACGTGGTGGCGAACGCGACGTTCCTCCAGGTGCAGAAGCAGTCGCACCCGGACAAGGCCGTCGCGCGCGTCCGCGCGGTCTCGCACGACACCGATCTCGCGCTGCTCGAGGTCGTCGATCCGCCGGACTTCTTCAGTGACATCGAGCCGGCGCAGCTCGGTGCGATGCCGCGGCTCCGCGACGAGGTGGCCGTCGTCGGTTACCCGGTGGGCGGCGAGGAGATCTCGATCACGGAGGGCGTCGTCTCCCGCATCGAGGTCCAGCGCTACAGTCACTCGCAGCGCCACCTGCTCGCCGTGACCGTCGACGCCGCGATCAACGCGGGCAACAGTGGTGGGCCCGTGTTCGCGGGGGAGAAGGTCGTCGGCATTGCGTTCCAGAAGCTGACGGGCGTCGACAACATCGGCGAGATGGTCCCGCCGCCGGTGATCCGCGCGTTCCTCGATGGCGTCACCGCCGGCAAGCGTCCGGAGATCCCCGCGATCGGCATCACCACGCAGAACCTCGAGAACGCGCTGCTGCGCAAGCACCTCGGGCTCTTGCCCGAAGAGCACGGAGTCGCGGTCCTCCACGTCGATTACGGTGGCTCCGCGGACGGGGTCCTCCAGCAGCGCGACGTGATCACGTCGATCGACGGGCTCGAGATCGCCAATAACGGCACGGTGCGCTACCTCGGGGCCCACCGCACTCGCTACGACGTGGTGCTCGGGCACCGCTACATCGGCGACCGCATCGAGCTCGGGATCAAGCGCGGCGGCGTCCCGAGCAAGGTCACGCTCGAGCTCAAGGCATGGTGCCCGCTCGTGTCGCGGTCGCGCTACGACCTGCCGCCCGCGTACTTCGTGTACGGCGGCCTCGTGTTCCAGACGCTGACGCGCGACTACCTGACCACCTGGGACAAGTGGTGGAACAAGGCGCCGAAGGAGTTCCTGAACTTCTACTACCTGGGCTTCCGCTCCGCGCAGCAGCACGAGGTGGTGGTGCTCACGCAGGTACTCGCGGACGAGATCAACGTCGGCTACGGGCACCTCTACAACGAGGCGATCGCGAAGCTCGATGGCGTGGTCCCGCGCGACATGGTCGATTTCGTCGCGCGGCTCTCCGCGGCGCGCGGCGTGGTGGAGATCGAGACGACTTCGGGTGGGATCATCATCCTCGATGCAGATGCGGTCCGCGCCGCCACGCCGCGGGTGCTCGACCGCTATCGCATCCCGCTCGATCGCACCCCGGGCCTGCCGGGCG
>JAYSYE010000044.1:0-22742 GCA_043716635.1 Deltaproteobacteria bacterium
CGTCCTGCCACTCCTTGACCACCGCCGCCGCCGCCGGTGCGTGCACCAGCCGCGCGTGGACCTCGGCGATCACGGCCGCGGCATCGGGGAGCGCCGTCAGCGGCTCCGTCGCGAGCACCTGGATCCGCGGCAGCGAGCTCGCACGCGCGAACGTGGACGAGCAGGCGGCGGGCGCGAGCTTCGCCGCGAGCACCGACGCGCCCTGCTCGAACACCTCGCTCGCATGCCACGGCGTCTCGCCATCCTCGCCAAACGTGTAACCGGCGACCTGCGTGACGATCGCGAAGCCGACCACCGTCGTGGTGCACTCGCCACCGAGCTCGACGGACGTGCCGAGCCACTCGCGATAGGTCCGGGGCACCTGCGCGAGCTTCAGGCTCGCGAGCGTGGTCGCGGGCGCGCCATCCCGGGTGGTCACGAGGCGCGGGGTGCCGTGCTGCGGCATCGCGAGGCGCTCGGGCTGCGTGGTCATGCCGTAGGAGAACGCCGTCACGCCATCGGCGGGATCGAGATCGGCGAGCGATTGCTCCGGCGAGGGATCGACCGAAACCGGCGCGAGCGCCAGGTACTGCGTGCCGTCGACCGCGATCACGACCTGCACGTCGTTGCGGTGCGGGTCGATGGCGACCGGCTCGCGCGTGGCGGTGGCGACGCGCGGCGCGATCGCCTCGTCGGCGGTGGTGGTGCCACCGAGCTCGGGCAGCGGCAGCTCGGTCGTCGCACCATTCACCGCGGGGACCGCGGTGAGGACGATCCCGGCTCCCACGAGGGCGAGCCCCAGCGCGCCAACGGTCGCGCGCACGGCGTGAGAGACAGAGGTGTTGGCAGTCGCGGGGCGAAGTGGCTCGATCATCGTGCAGGTGGGTTTTGCAACCCCGCGGCCAGTTAAAAGGCTAACGATTGCTGCCTGTTACGCCTCGTGTCGCCACGCAGACACGCTCCCCGTGTCTGCGTCCCGGCTGGCGATCCGCAGGCGCAGCCTGGACCCGGCGTTCGCCGGGGTGACACGCGTAGTGGGACGCCAACGCAGGGATGGCGACGCCGGGCTGACGACGCCGGGCTGACAACGCCGGGCTGACGACGCAGGTCAGAGGCAGATCGCGGTCTTCACGTCGACGGGCTTCGCGTCGCGTGGGCAGCCGACCTTCGTGGCTTCGAGTGCCTTCTTGAGGCACGCGCCGACCGTGTCGTCCGCCGGGTCGCGCCCCACGAACGGCTTGACGCTGACCTGGTACGTCGTGCCGCGCGCCGACAGCATCCACTCCGCGTAGTAGCCGCGGATGTCGGCCGGCTTGCGCGTGCTCGGCCGGCACGCGGCGAACGCCTGATCCGATTCCATGCGCTTGTCGGTCTCGAGCGCGCCGTCGACGTCGCTGCGCACGGTGACCTTGCCGGTCGGCAGCGCGGCGACCTTGAGGCCCTCGGTCGGGTGGTTCGGCGTCTCGCCGACCAGCACGAGCTTCGCGCCCGCCGCCTGGATCGTCTTGACCTTGTCTTTCGGCCCCGTCAGCGGCGCCGAGTACCGCACGTACCGCTCGGCCGTCGGCCGGCCGTGGCGCTCGAGATCGAGGTGCAGCGTGCACTTGCTCGCGACATCGCACTCCACGCTTGCCGTGGCCGTGGACAGGTTCTTGTGCTTCTGCCCGAGCACCGCGACGAGCGACGGGGAGAGCTCGCACGCATCGCCCTTGTCGACCCACTGCTTGCTCGCGACGAGCTTGCGCGCGGCCTCGACGTCCTTCGCGGGCACGATGATCGCCTTCTCGCGGCGTGCGAGCTGGGCCGCGACCGCGTTCCGCATCGCCGGCGTCGTCACCGCCGGGAACCCGCCCGGGCCGTCCGGATAGACCACCGCGATCGACAGCTGTCCCGTGCCCACGACCGCCGGCTTCGACTCGCCCTTGCAGACATCGAAGACGCTGTCGGCACGGGCCGCACGGACGCCGGCCGCCATCGTCACCAGGCTCACCATCGCCGCTGTCACGACCATCGGCATCATGCGCATGCCTCCAGCCTACGCGATCGGCCGCGTGCGGTGGCATGGTGGCGCAATGTCAGACGACACGCGTCCGCCCGAGTGGGCGATCGACCTCGAGGTCAAGCTCGCCTACCAGGAGCGGCTGATCCGCTCCCTCGATGCACTCGTGCGCGAGCTCGCGGACAGCCTCTCGAAGACCAACCGCGAGCTCGCCACGATCAAGGCATCGATCGCGTCGCCCGCCGTGGCGCTGGGGGGCGCGAACGAGCCCCCGCCCCACTACTGAACGCGCCTGACGCGCAGCGACTCGTCGCTACGACTTCGCGCGGTCCCAGCCGCGGCGGACCGCGGTCTTGACCTCGTCCCACGTGCGGCCCGACTTCATGTCGCCCCACTCCTCCTTCAGCTTGCTCTCGGTGCGATCGGTCCAGTCACCGTCCTTCGAGTACTGGTGCTGGGCGCCCACGCCGTACCGGTACGGTCCCTCGACGTGCTCCCACGTATGCTTGCTGGCATCGGGCGGGTTCGGCGTCGAGGCGTTCGGAACCGCTTCCTTGCCGGCGGCCTGCTTCACCGTGTTGGTGACGCCCTGATTGAGCTCCTTGCCGTGGCTGGAGACATCCGCCTTCGTCTGCTCCCAGTCTCGCTTGAGCGCGGTCTTCACGCGATCCCACGCCGACGTGTGCTGCTCGTTCCACCACTTGGGTTCATTTGCCATGATCTTCTCCTCGTTCCTTAGTTGGTCTTCAGGATGATCTTCATGACCTCATCCTGCTGGTTGCAAAACATGTCGTAGCCCCGCGCCGTGTCGTCCAGATTCATGTGGTGCGAGATCACGAAGCTCGGATCGATCTCGCCCTTCTCGATGCGCTCGAGCAGTGGCTTCATGTAGCGCTGCGTGTGGCACTGGCCCGTCTTCAGGGTCAGGCCGCGATTCATGAACGGGCCGAGCGGGAACTTGTCGATGTAGCCAGCATACACGCCGAGCATCGAGACGATGCCGCCGCTGCGACAGGCGAGGATCGCCTCCCGCACCGCGAGCGGCCGATCCTGCTGGATCTTGAGCGACTGCTTCGTCTTGTCGAACGCGTACTGAGCGCCGTGCCCGTGGGCCTCCATGCCGACGGCATCGATGCACGCATCCGGACCGCGACCGGCCGTGAGGTCGCGCAGGACCTCCTGCACGTTCGAGTCCTCGTAGTTGATCACGTCGGTCGCGCCCGCCTTCTCGACCGCCATCTTCAAGCGATACGGGAACCGGTCGATCGCGATGATGCGCTCGGCGCCGAGGAGCTTCGCGCTCGCGATCGCGAACTGGCCCACGGGACCCGCGCCCCACACGGCGACGACCTTCTTCGGGGTGATCTCGCAGAGCTCCGCGCCGAAGTAGCCGGTCGGAAAGATGTCCGACAGGAACAGCACCTGCTCGTCGGTGAGGTGCGACGGCACCTTCAGCGGCCCGACGTCGGCGAACGGCACGCGCACGTACTCCGCTTGGCCACCCGCGTACCCGCCGGTGAGGTGCGAGTAGCCGAATGCGCCCGCCGTCGGGTAGCCCATCAGCTTCTCCGGCAGCCACCCGGTCGGATTCGAGTTCTCGCAGCACGAGAAGTTGCCCGTCTGGCACGACTCGCAGTTGCCGCACGAGATGTCGAACGGCACGACGACGCGATCGCCGACCTTCAGGTTCTTGACGGCACGGCCGAGCTCGACCACCTCGCCCATGAACTCGTGCCCGAGGACGTCGCCCTTCATCATCCCCGGCATGAACCCGTTGTAGAGATGCAGGTCGGATCCGCAGATCGTGGTGGACGTGATCTTCACGATCGCGTCGCGTGAGTTGAGGATCGAGGGGTCGGGGACCCGCTCGACGCTGACCTTCTGCTTGCCCATCCAGCAATTGGCTCTCACGACACGTATCCCTTCTTCGGCTGGAGCTCGACGGGAGGGCTCGACGACGCGGCGAGCGCGGGCTCCGGCGAGCGCGGCTTGACCGTCGACGAGCTGACCTGCGTCCGCTCGCCCGAGTAGGTGAACTCGGCCTTGCGCCCCTCGAGCGAGGGCTGCGCCGGGTGCGGCTTGCGATGGCGGCTCGCGTCCGAGAACACGACCTCGCCGGTCTCCATGATCTGCTTGAACCGGCGAAGATCACCCTTTACCTGCGGCTTGGCCGCGAGCTTCGCGATGAGCGCGCTCGGACGCATGCCGACCGGCGCGAGCGCCATCTCGACGCGCACCTCGGTGGACGAGCGGCCGGGCGCGGTCGCGAACGTGACCTTGCCCACCATGTTGATCGCCGAGCCCTCGACGGAGCGCCACGCGATCAGCTCGCCCGGACGGTCCTCGGTGATCTCGGCATCCCACTCGACCGTGCCGCCGATGGGGAGCTTCGCGACCCAGTGCGAGCTCGTGGCCGAGGTCTCCGCCACGGACTCGAGCCAGTCCATGAACTGCGGGAGCTGCTCGAGCTTGCGCCAGAAATGATAGACCTCGAGCGGCGGCTTGTTGATCGTGACCGAGAACATCACCGGGTGATTGCGCTGCTCGTACGACTTCGCGACCCGCTTGGCCGCGTAGGCGTCGAGCGCCATCGCGCCGAGCACCACGCCCACGGCGCCGAGCAGGCGCGGTGTGCTCTCGCGCTTCGACGTCGCTGCCCAGCCGAGCATCGCGAGATCGACCACGTCGCCGAGCATCCGCGTAGCGACGGGGACGGGACGGCGCGGCTGGAGGAGGATGCCGAGGCCTTGCGCGATCCCGCGCAGACCGATCGCGCGCATCGCGAGCGCCGTCTTGCCACCGGGCTCCACCCCGATGATCTTGGCGAGCAATCGGGGCACGAGCACCTCCGTGAGGCCGAGCCCGATGCTGAAGTAGCCAAGGCCCTGGGCGAGTGCCGCGCCATCCGGCGGGCTTCCGGAATCGGGGCGCAGGTCGCTGCGTAACGCTGAGAGTGAGTTCATGGAGTCACCAATCCTCGATGCCGGGGGTCGCGACTCCTTCAGCAACGACCACGCCACTGCGCACCCCGCGCAGACGGACCAATTTCGCAGCCCGCGGGTGGGATTCGCGCGCTGAAGAGACGCTCGTGCGCGTGTCCGCACACACGCGGTGTGTTTCAGGCGGCAGCGCGAGCGTTCAGCGGCCGGAGCGGCTATGCTCCGCTACCTAATTCGTACGAGGTGTTTTCTATGTCGAACCGTAAGGCCACGTTTGCAAAGCGAAATCGCGAGATGGAGCTCAAAGAGCACGCGAAGAACAAGGAGGCCCGCCGCGAACAGCGCAAGCAGGGCACCGCGGGCCGCGAGAACAAGGGCCCCGAGATCGCGTGGGACCAGGCCGTCGATCAGTCGGCCGTGATCAACGCTGCCAACGCCGAAGCTGCCTTCGTATCGCTCGTGCCGCGTGACGATTCTGCGATCTCCGAGCCGCTCCCGCCGCCGCCGCCTGCGCCCGCGCCGCCGCCGCCGTCCGACCAGGACGACGACGACCAGTCGCGGATGCCGCGCAACTAGCGCGCGCTCGCGACTTCAGTCCGGGCTCGGTCCGGGACGGCTCCGGCTGGACCCGTCCAGCGCACACCGGCTCGAGCCGGCGCGCCGAACGGCCGCCTACGCGAGGAAGGCCCGGATGTCGAACGTCTCGTCGGCGACGCGGTCCTCGAGACCCGCACCGCTCCGCCACGACTTCGCGTGCCCGCACGCCTGACAGATCGCGATGTCCCGACCGCCGACGCGGCCCGCGATCTTGTAGGTCGCGACCGCGCGCTCGTGGCACGCCGGGCACTCGTGGAAGAACACGTCATCGCGCCGAAAGCCGCGCTTGCCCAGCTTGTACTCGAGCGTGTCGAGGTCGTCGATCGGCATGACATCACGCTACAGTCGACTCGTGCCGGAGGCGAGCGCGCCACTCGATGAGTTGATCGAGATGATGAGGGAGGCCCGCGTGGTCGCGCTGACGGGCGCCGGCTGCTCGACGGAATCTGGCATCCCGGACTATCGGGGACCGAACACGCTGCCCCGGGTGCGCGCCTCCATCCAGCATCGAGAGTTCGTGGACCAGCCGGCGTACCGACAGCGGTACTGGGCGCGGTCCGTGCTCGGGTGGCCGCGGTTCGCAACGGCAGAGCCGAATGCTGGCCATCGCGCGCTCGCCGCCCTGGGCGAGGCGGGTGTGCTCGCGGGGATGATCACGCAGAACGTCGATAGCCTCCACACGAAGGCGGGGAGCCGGGATGTGGTCGAGCTGCATGGTGCGCTCGCGCGTGTGAAGTGCCTGCGGTGCGAGGCCGTCTCGCCGCGAGACGAGCTCCAGGACCGGCTCGAGGCCGCGAATCCGGGCTGGGATCAGCGCGCGCGGTCGGCGGCGGTCGCACCCGACGGGGATGCCGACCTGCCCGATGCCCTCGTCGAGGGTTTCCAGCTCGTCGCCTGCGAGGCCTGCGGCGGCGTGCTGATGCCGGACGTGGTGTTCTTCGGCGGCAGCGTCCCGCGACCCACGCTCGATGCGGCGTGGGCCGCCTTCGAGCGGGCGGAGCTCCTGCTCGTGGTGGGCAGCTCGCTCACGGTGTTCTCGGGCTACCGGTTCGTGCGACGCGCGGAGGAGCACGGCGTCCCGGTGGCGATCCTCAACCACGGCCCGACGCGGGGCGATCCCCACGCCACGCTCCTCGTGGATGCGCCGGCGGGCGCCGCGCTGACGCGGATCGCCCGGGCGCTGGGGCCGGCCGGGGATGGATCGAGGCCCCCGCGCACTGGCTAGCGCCGTTGGCGGATCGCTCGAGTAGCCACCGCCCGCGTGCGCAACCCCACGAAATAACCCGAGCTTCCCCTGGCACGGCGGGTGCTGACTCGGGTGGGCACGATGCGCGCTCCGCTCTTCTTCGCTCTCGTCGGGATGACCTCCAGCCTCCTCCAGACGGCCTGTACCGACCCGGCGCCGGAGTGCGCCACGGGTGACGAGTGCTTCGCGGAGAACGAAGATCTGATGAACGCGGCGTACGGCGAGAACCAGACCGACCCCAAGGCGGACGCGTACGACTGCTCCGGCGTGCGCGTGCCCGACCGCAACGGCTTCGACAAGAAGATCGCGCTGACCTTCGACGACGGGCCGAACCCGCTCACGACGCCGCGCATCATCGCGACGCTGAAGAAGCACCACGCCCCCGCGACGTTCTTCAACAACGGCATCCGCTACGGCACGGCGGGCGCGAAGCCGATCGCCGCGCAGATCGCCGCGGACCCCGACTACATCCTCGCGAACCACACGCAGAGCCACATCGACCTCGCGAAGCAGACCGCCGCGAAGGTCGCCGACGAGATCGGCCGCACCGACGCCCTCATCCGCGCCGCGGGCGAGACCCCCAAGTACCTTCGCTTCCCGTTCGGGTCAGCGAGCTGTGCGGCGAAGCAGTATGCCGAGGGCCTCGGCTACACGGTCGTCGGCTGGCACATCGACAGCGCCGACTGGTGCTACGCGGCCGGTGGCGGCTACTGCAAGCCGGCCACGTTCCAGTACGTGCCCGACGAGCTTCGCGCTGACTACAAGGGCTACGTCATGTCACAGGTTCGCCACACCAATGGCGGCATCATCCTGATGCACGACATCCACGGCTTCACGGCCGACCACCTCGACGAGGTCCTGACGACGCTCGAGGCGGAGGGCTTCTCCTTCACGCGGCTCGACGATGTCGCGACGTTCCCGAAGCTGAACGGCCGGGCGCCGGTCGCGCAGAAGTTCATCGGCGACAAGTGCACCACGAACGCGGACTGCGCGTTCACCGCGGACGGCGCGGCCGGTCGCTGCCACCCGGCCGGCTTCTGCACCACGACGTGCGCGGGCGGCTGCCCGGACGCCGCTGGCAAGGCCGGCACGTTCTGCGTGGAGGACCGCAGCACCACGAACGCGGGCATGTGCGTCTCGAAGCCCGCGACGCAGAACGCGAACTGCACGGCGCTGACGGGCACGGCCCTCCGCGTCGAGGCGCGCTGGATCGGGACGTCCACCGCCCCGACCGCGACCGCGAACGTCTGCGCCCCGCGCTAGGCTGGCCGCGCACGGCGGTCGGTCGGGCTGGGCGAGCCGACGCTCAGTTGAACGGCAGGCAGCCGTGCTCGCCGGCCGAGTTCGCGTAACCGGTGCCCGCGGTGTACGCCGCGTTCGACCACTCGCCCTGCAGCTTCCACTGGCTGTTGTTCGAGAGGGTCACGTGGCCGGCGTTGTTCGGCGAGAACCGCCAGGCGCACTTGTCGCCGTTCTCGGCGCCGCCCGCGTCGAACCAGCCCGTGCCGCGGGGATCCGTGATCGCCTCGGCCAGCTCGTGGGCGGTCACGTTCGCGAGCGCGGCGAGGCCCTGCGAGTGGGTGGTCGACGTGTCCTGCGGGTCACAGCCGGCGAGACCATCGATGTTCGGCATGTACGCGACCTGAACGAGCGCGCCATTCGAGCACGTGCCCCAGCTGTGCCACGCGCAGTAGCTCGCGTGCCCCGCGCCGGTCGACGTGAACAGGAAGTACACCGCGGCCGGATCGGGATTGTTGCCCGTCTTCGCGCAGGCCTCGGCGACCGCCTGCGTCGTCGACAGCGCCTTGTTCGCGGGCGGCTCCGTGGCGTCGAAGTCGTGGCCGAGGTACGTCATCGCGCTCGTGACGGGGCCGTTGCTGCCCGAGTACTCGGTGCTGGCGCCTGCATACGCGCTGTTGCCGTAGCCGGCGAAGAACGTATCGAGACCCGCGACCTTGTCGGCGGCGAACGTGGGGTTGGTCTGCCATGCCGAGCCCCAGAAGATCGCGAGCACCTTGCTCGCGCCGAGTACGGGACCGCCATGGTTCGTCATCAGGGGGGAGCTGCCGCCACCGCCGCCACCGGGCCGGGCGTTGCCACGATCGTGGAACAGGTGCTCGGGCGCGCCGTGCAGGCCCACCTCACCGGTGGCCGCCTGCTCCGTCGAGGACTCCTCCTCGACATCGACACAGGCCGTGAGCGCGAGGGGCAATACCAGGGCGAGGGCTAGCTTCATGGACGCGGACATTAGTCTCGGCCGGGGCGCCGGTCCACGAGTAAGGTTCGTATGCGAGCACACCCCCCGCTTGCCGCAAGAAGACCGCCGGCCCGCTAGATGCGGAACGCGTCGAGGCCCGCTAGATGCGGAACGCGTCGAGGCCCGCGAAGAGTGGCACGAGATGCAGGCTCATCGCGGTGACCTCGTCGAGCGTGCAGCCGAGCGCCATCGCGAACCGGAGCAGCTCGCGGGCCTCGGCCTCCGAGACGTGGCCCTTGCCGAGCACGACGGAGACGCTGTCCCGGACGAGCAGCTCGGCGATCTGCCCGGCGTGGAGGCCCGAGCCGCGGAACGGGCCCGTCGCGCGCAGGAGGTGAGCGAGCTCGCCGGGCTCGAGCGGCTCTGCCAGCAGCAGGTCCGCGAGCGCGACCGGATGGCCCGACCGGGTCTCGACCAGCGCCGCCAGCAGCGCACCCTCCTCGGGCGCGAGCCCACCGTCGGCGCGCGCGATCGCGAGGACCGCACGGGAGTAGACGTTCGCCAGGCTCGAGTCGAGCGGGGGCATCCGGTCACGATACCCCAACCGCGAGCCGGGGTCGGATGTCACTTCCGGTGGCAGATCCGGTGGTCAGGGACGCGAGTCGCGGTGGGGTCGAGTTGCCCGAGGACAGCCGTGCGCATCCCGCGACCGACCTGCGCAATCAGCGCAATTGGGCCGATCCCGCACGAGGTCGCCTGGGACGGCTGACCTCAGCGACGTTTCGCATCACATGGCAAGGACCTTGCTCCAGTCCCGGTCACACCATGAAGTCCCGCTGGTCGCTCGCACTCTCCCTGCTCACCCTCGGCGCCTGCACCACCGCCTCGGTCGACGGCGGCGAGCCCACGGAAGCCAGCCGGATCGACGACTACATCCAGACGCTGCCGTACCTGCCGGTCGCCGACGCGAAGGTCGACCAGGGCGCGACCTCGCCGGCCGAGCGCGATGGCGACTACCAGTGCACGACGCAGAACCTGTCCGAGACCCGGCAGTACGACCGGATCGTCGGGTACGCGGCGAACTCGGACTCCCTGTACCCGGGCGCGATCGTGAGCGCCGATTCGGTGCTGACGGGCCTCTTCACGCAGGTCGTGCTGCCCCGCGCGCCGGAGAAGATCAGTGTCTCGCTGGAGAACATCGCGGGCGCGAAGTCGGCCACCATCGCACTGCCGAGCCTGTCCTCGTACCGCGAGGCTGTCACCGGCATCCTCGATGCGGACGTCACGGGCTCGACACCCGCCAACCTCTACTCGGAGATCGAGCAGGTTCACTCCGATAGCCAGCTCAACATGGCGCTCGGCGTCCAGGCGAGCTGGGGCCTCGGCCTCGCGAGCGTCAAGACGAGCTTCGACTGGTCGAATCACGAGGTGAAGTCGCGCTACGTCGTGCGCTACACGCAGGCGTACTACACGGTGGACGTCGATGCGCCGCCGGCGCCGAGCGCGGTGTTCGGCAACGGCGTCACGCTCGAGGACGTGCAGAGCAAGCTCGACGAGAGCCGCCCGCCCGCTTACGTCTCGTCGGTGACCTACGGCCGCATGGTCGTGTTCACGTTCGAGTCGGAGTACTCGAGCAACGAGATGGGGGCCGCGCTCGACTTCGCGTACTCGGGCGGCGTCGACGTCACGGGCAACGTCTCGGTCACGTACAAGGACATCATCTCGAAGAGCAAGATCACGGCGTTCATCCTCGGCGGCGACGCCGGCGAGGCCGTGAAGACGATCGACAGCTACGAGGCGCTCATCGACTTCATCAAGCAGGGCGGCAACTACTCGCGGCAGTCGCCGGGCGCGCCGATCGCGTACAAGCTCAACTACCTGAAGGACAACTCCCCCGCGCGGATGTCCTTCACCACGGACTACGACGTGAAGGAGTGCGAGCGCGTGTCGCAGCGCCTGAAGGTGACGCTGAAGGCCATCGCGGTCGACGACGACGGCGGCGACGGCGGCGGCGACCTCGAGATCTACGGCACGGCGTGGGCGGCCGGCACGTCGCAGGTGACGATGTTCGACAAGAGCCAGGGCAACGCGGTCGTCATCAAGGAGGGCCAGTCGTTCGGCGCTGCCGAGGGCATCTCGGAGACCATCATCGACGTGGCCCCGAAGGCCGGCGAGTCGATTCGCCTCGGCGCGCACCTCCGGGAGCGGGACCCCTTCTTCAACGACGACCTCGGCACCGAGTCGGTGAGCGTTCCGTTCGAGACCGGCTGGCGCAAGGACGTGACGGTGACGCTGACCGGCAGCAATGCGCGGGTCCGCCTCGTGTACGGCCTGCAGCCCATCTGACCCGGCCGCCTGATCGGCCCGGATCGCCGGGGGTGCCCGCTTCGCAAGAGCGGGCATCGTCGCGTCGTGCCAATGTCACGGCGATGACGAGCCGGTGGATCGCGGTGGCAGCATGCGCGGTGGTGGGCTGCGGCAGCCGCGCGTCGTCGGGACGCAGCCGGTTACCGGCGGTCGTGGCCGAGTCGCCGAGCGCGGCGCTCGTCGCCGGCGCGGTCCCGGAGTGCGATCAGGCAACCCGCGCGACCGTGCTCGCAGCGGTCGAGGCACGCTATGCGGTGGCCGCGACCACGGAGCTGGCGCTCACTGCGTGCGCGGGCGGCGCGTTCGGAGCACCGGGCTACTACGTGGCCGCGCGGACGGTGGGTTCTGACGCGGAGGCCGGCGACGCCGGCGCCGCAACGTTCGATGCGAACGGCGTGCGCATGGATCCGACCGTGGCCGAGTACGTGGCCATCGTCGGGCTCGATGGGACCATCCTGGCCGCTCGCGCCGACGCGCTGCAGCTGAACGCAGCCGGACGCGACGCGACGAGCGACGACGTGAAGGTCACCGACCTCGACGGCGACGGTACCGACGAGGTGCTCGTGACCGCGACCGCAGCCAACGTCGGCGTCGTGACCCAGGACGTGTACGTGCTGATGATTCGCGACGGGATGCTGACCCCGACCGCGCCCGTCCACGTGGCCTACGACGACAGCGGGATCGTGACCGACGGCGGCGCGCGCCGCTGCACGGGCGCCGTCTCGCTCTCGCGGACGGAAAGCGACATGGAGACCCAGGTGAAGGTCTCGATCACGTACGTCGACGGCCCGCGCGTGCCCGCAGCAGGCGCGTCGCGAGCACGGAGTGCCGGCCCCGGCCCGCGCGACTGCCTCGCGGAGGGCGACCATCGGTTTTCGCTCCGGAATGGCGCCCTCGTCGAGGACCGGTGATGGCGGGGTCGGCGCCGATCGCCAGTTGTTTGCGATCGCCGCGGGGCCGCGCGACGATTTCGGGATGGACAAGGCCGAGCTCGTCGCGCAGCTGGTGAAGCAGCTGGAAGTGTCCGCGCGGACTGCGCTTTCGGCGCGCGACGCGGTGGCGGAGGAGGCTCGCGAAGGCGCGACGCCCGACGAGAAACGCGAGGATGCGCGCGCCGCCCACCAGATGCAGAGCATGGGCAGCATGCAGAAGGCGCGTGCCCAGCAGGCCCTCGCGGAGGTCGACCGGCTCGCGACCTTCAAGCCCGGACCGCTCCCCGACAAGGCCCCGGTGCACGTCGGCGCCATCGTGGAGATCGAGGACGAGGAGTCGGGCGAGGGCCGCACGTTCTTCCTCGCTCCCGTCGGCGCCGGCATGACGCTGACGGGCCCGGGCGGCGATGGCCACCTCTCGGTCGTGACGCCTGCCTCTCCGATCGGGCGCGCGGTGATCGGCCGCCGCGCCGGCGACACCGTCGACGTCACGGTCGAGGGGTCGCTGCGCGAGTGGCAGATCACCTACGTGGGTTGACCCCCGGTCGGTCTTCAGAGCGGGCGGATGCCGGTGAACGGGCCCTGCGAGGGCACGCACAGCGTCGTGAGCTGCGGCGTGTAGAAGAGCGATCCGGTCACGCACGCCGCGTGCGGCGTTGGGTTCGCAAACGCGGGCGAGCCGTCGCTGCACGCGCCCGTGCCCGAGTGCCACGCCATGTACGCGTAGTTGCTGTCGGTCGAGCGGGCGAACGTGCCGTACGCGATCGGCACAGCAAGGCGCTTCGCCTCGTCGAGGGTCGGGAGCCGCCGACCGGCAGCGGCGCAGAGGTCATGCGCGCGCGCGTACGTGGAGACGCCCTTCGCCGCGAACGCGAGCGGGACGATGCGGCCGTGGGCGCCGTAGTCGGCGACCACCGCGGCGGCCGCCTTCACCGCCGCGAGGTCGTCGGCGTGCATGCCGGTCGGCGGCACGCAGACCTCGAGTGCGCCCTCCGCGATCGCGTTCCAGCACTCACCCGCGAGGTCGCTCACGTTGCTGCGCGCGACATCGATCGCCGCCGCATAGTTCGTCGCGGTCGCGACCATCGCGTCGGTGCTGTACAGGGGCGCCGCCGGCGCCGCGATCCCGTAGAGCGCGCGGCGGTCGGGCGACGCGGCGAGATACGCCTGGATCTCGTCATGATCGATGGCATCGAGCCTCGCCGCGCTCTTCGACAGTGCGCGCAGGTACCGGTCCGCGGGCGCGATGAGGTCGCGCATCGCCTGGTACGGCGATCCCGACCCGCCGATCGGGGCGTTCTGCGCGCGCGAGTACGCGCGGAGGTCGACGCGCACGGGGACCGCGTAGCGCGTCGAGTTCGTCGGGTAGCCGGGGTTCGTCCCGCTGCAGTTGAGGCCGGCGCCACCGCCATCGCGGCAGACATCGCCCTGCAGTGACGTGAGCATCGCGGCGCGCACGGCATCGATCTTCGCGAACGTATCGGCAGTGATCTTGCCCTCGAGCAGCGAGCCCATGAGCGAGCCCGTACCGCCATCGATGAGGAAGCCACGGTCGAGCACGTGGGTCTGCACGGTGACGTCCGCGCGGTTGGCCGTGTTCGTGATGCTCGACTTCAGCGTGCTGTCGAAGTTCACGGCGCCCGTCGAGGCGCTCACCCCGAGGTCCGCGCCGATGGTGCGGGCCGTGTCGGAGGACTTCAGGTCGAAGTGGATGAGCACGAAGAGTTGCGCCTCGAGCTCGATGCCATTCACGTAGAAGTTGCCGCAGCGGTGCAGGAACGCGCGCGGATCCGTCGCCAGCAGCGCGGCCGCGTTATCGGTGAGCACCACGCTCTTCGTCGCCGACACGCGATACGTCGCGCGCGCCGCGACGAGCAGGTTCACGGAGGTGCGGGTCTGCTCGAAGGAATCGACGAACGATAGCGTCGGCCCGGCGCTCACGGTGCCGTACTTCACCTTGACGTCGAGATCCACGCCGACCTTCTTGGCGAGGTCCTCGCGCGACGACACGACGTAGACATCGAACGGCTTCGCGACCGATCCGACGGAGTACGAGAGCGGACCCGCGGCAGGCGCGACGCAACCGCCCGCGACCGCGTCCTGGAGCTTGTCGTAGCCGTCGAGCAAGCTGACCGAGTCGACCTTCGTGGGCGAGATGCCGTCGGCGTTGGGATCGTCCGCCTTCGCGCTCGCCTCGTTCCACGCGGCGACCTCGGTCCCGGGGTCGGAGTCGGACGCCACGCATGCGGTGGCAAGAGCGGCGGACGCGACGGCAGCGAACAGGGGGCGCAACTTCATGGGCAGCCACCCCAGGAGCAACACGCAGGCCGAAGCGCCCCTGCCCACGAACGTGCGCAAAGGCCATCGGAGCGCGCGATGCTCCGGCGGGTCGCGGCTCCTGGCAACCCCGGCCGCCGCCTTGCGGCCGGGGGACGCGCCGGATCTCCTTGTTACCGCTGCGCAATTCGTGCAGCGAAGTGCACGACTCGCCGCCCCACGAATCGGCCTCCGGCCGCCGTCCGAGGTGCCGCTCGGCGCCATCCGGCTGCGCACCGTGCGAGGACCGGTCAGGGCCGCGATGGCGATGGCAATTGCGGTACGCGTCGAGGTCTGGCAGCGTCCCCGCCATGGTTATGAATCTGCTGTCGCGGACTGCGCTCGCGGTCTCACTCTTCTGTGTCGGCGTGACCGCGTGCGGTGGCGACGATAACAAGAACAATCCGACCCCCGACGCGCGTCCGGACGGCTCCGTGGCCATCGATGCGCCGCCGGCCGACTCCTGCCTGGCGACGACGATCCCCACGGACTACGACCTCGCCAGCTCCGACGCCATGAACCAGCTGTGGCGCGGGCCGATCACCGGTGACCTCGGTGGCGTGACGCAGAACGTCCAGTTCGAGTTCTACGGTGGCGCCGGAACGAGCGGCGCCGTCGACCTCACGGCGGGCGACAACGCCAACTACAAGACCTGCAGCCAGTGCGTGCGCGTGCTGACGTTCGACAGCGCGGGCGCCGTGCTCAAGCAGTTCTTCCAGACCGCCGGCACGATCACGTTCACCGAGGACCCGTTCACCAACAAGAAGCTCGTCGCGGCGACCACCGCCATCAAGCTCGTCGAGGTGACCATCGCCATGGACTTCACGTCGACGCCGGTCCCCGGTGGTGCGTGCCTCACGCTACCCGCGACGAACATCAACGCGGACCGCGCGCCCGCCGCATACACCTGCAATGCGGCCACGTACGGGGACGGCGCCACCTGCAACTGCGCGTGCGGCGCGCACGATCCGGACTGCGACACGGTCAGCGTGGTCGCCGGTTGCACCGGGACCCAGGTCTGCGGTCCGACGGACACCTGCGCCGACGCGTGCAACGTGTTCGCGAACCCGGCGGTGCCCTGCCCCACCGCGACCAACACCTGCGGCTACAGCTCGTCGACGCAGGACCTCTGCTACTCGAACCCGGCCGTGACCGATCCTGCGCTCGTCGGGGCGGCCTGCGCGCCGGCCGGGAACGCGTTGTTCTGCGCCGTCACGAACACGATCTCCGGCGGGCTCTGCGACGCCGGCCTGTCGGGCGGTCAGGGCGACCACAAGTGCCGCAAGGTCTGCGACTCGAATGCGGACTGCGGCAACAACGCCGACTGTAACTTCCTCACGGGCACGCTCGGTGCCGGCACGGTCAAGGGCATGTGCGAGGCGAAGACCAACGCGGCCGACACCTGCCTGACGGCACCGACGATCACGCTCAACACGCCGATCACCGCGACCAACGTCGGCGCGGCGAACAACTACAACGCCGGCCTCGAGGGGACGGCCTGCACCAACTTGCCGCAGGCGGGCCGCGACGTCGCGTACCAGATCACGCTGACGGCCGGTCAGTCGATCACGGCGAAGCTCACCAACGTGACGTCGGCGTACGACCCGAGCCTCGCCATCGTCGGTCCGGGCACCGCGGCGACCAGCTGCCTCCCCGACCCCGCTCCGATCACCCAGTGCGTCGCCGGCTCGGATGCTGGTGCCGAGGGCGAGGACGAGACCGTGCCCTTCACCGCGACCACCGCGGGCACGTACTTCATCATCATCGATTCGTTCTACGCGGCCGACAAGAAGTTCCCGACCGGCACGTTCACGCTGACCGTGAACTGAGTCTCGCCGGGTCGTGTTCGCAGCCGCGCTGAGCCGCGGCTGGCGCACGCGGACGTGGTCGCGCTCAGACCTGCGACGTGCCGCACTCGCCGCAGAACTTCGCGCCGGGTGCGAGCTTGCCGCCGCAACCCGTGCAGAACGCCGGCTTCGCGGCGACGGCGACCGCGGTCGGTTTGCCGCACTCCGCGCAGAACTTCGCGCCCGGGGCGAGCCGAGCGCGGCAGTGCGGACAGCCCGACTGCATCGGCGCCGAGACGTCGACCTCGCCGACCAGATCGGTGCTCCGCATCCTCGCGGCCATCTGCTCGGACGCGATGCGCGCCTGATGCGACGCGGCCTCCTCGGCCAGATCCGGAGCGCATCCCTCGCACAACCCGCGCGCCTCGTTCCAGCAGACCTCCGGGCACACCCAGCTTCCGCAGCGCGTGCACTGGTGAAACTTCGGCTTGATCTCTGCGACCGCGGTCTTGAAGGCCGAGTCCCACGCGCCGCCGCGCAGGCCATCCTTCATGTGCTCCGCGGCATCGCCGGCGGCCCAGAGGCTGCCGCCGAAGAGGCTACCCAGGCCCTTCGCGATCTTCGAGCCCACGCCCAGCGCACTGGCCTGGAAGGACGACCGGTACCCGTTGCCGCACTTGTCGCAGTGAAACTCGAACTGATAGCCCGTGTCGTTGCTGTGGTCCGAGTAGTTGCGGGTGAACGCGATGCTGCCCATGGCATCCGAGGGTAACCCACCACGTCCGCTCGCGCTGCCGCGGCACGACGGGCCGCGGCTTGATACGGTCCACCAGGAGGGACTGCATGATCTATCAAAGCATCGTCGACACCATCGGCCGGACTCCGATCGTCCGGATCAACCGGCTCGCGCCCGGGCACGTGACGATGTACGTCAAGATCGAGGCGGCCAATCCGGGCGGCTCGGTCAAGGACCGGCTCGCGCTCGGGATCATCGAGGACGCGGAGCGCCGCGGCGTGCTCGAGCCCGGGCAGACCGTGTGCGAGGCGACGTCCGGCAACACGGGCGTGGCCCTCGCGATGGTGTGCGCGGCCCGCGGCTATCCGTTCGTCGCGATCATGGCGGAGTCGTTCTCCGTCGAGCGCCGTCAGATCATGCGCGCGATGGGCGCGACCGTGATCCTGACGCCCGCGGCCGAGCGCGCCTCGGGCATGGTGCGGAAGTCCGAGGAGCTCGCCGCGAAGCACGGCTGGTTCCTCACGAAGCAGTTCGAGAACCCAGCGAACCCCGCGTATCACCAGCAGACCACGGGGCCCGAGATCCTGCAGGACTTCGCGGGCAAGCGACTCGACCTGTTCGTCACCGGCTGGGGTACCGGCGGCACGATGACCGGCGTCAGCCACGCGCTGCGCGCGGCGCGTCCCGATACCAAGATCGTCGCGGTCGAGCCCGCCGCCGCCCAGCTCCTCGGCGGCGCCGAGTGGAAACCTCACAAGATCCAGGGGTGGACCCCGGACTTCGTGCCCGCCGTCCTCGATCGCAAGAGCTTCGACGAGCGGGTGTCGGTCACCGACGCCGAATCGGTGGCTACCGCCCGCGCGCTGGCGGCCAAGGAAGGCATCTTCTGCGGGTTGTCGTGTGGCGCCACGTTCGCCGGCGCGCTCCAGGTCGCGGAGAAGGCGGCCGAGGGCACGGTGATCCTCGCGATGCTGCCCGACACCGGTGAGCGCTACCTGTCGACGGTGCTGCTCGAGGGAATCAACACCGGCAGCGATCCCGAGCCCGAGTAGGCCGTACCGGCACAAGGGGGTCCCGAAGCGCTACGCGCTTCACCCTCCTAGCGTCCGGGAACCAGCGGTCCAGGCGCCACGTTCCGCCGTATCCGCGAGCATGCGGCGGCCATCGAACGTATCGTGCCGGGCCCACGGCATCCCATGAACGCCAAGCCCAAACTGCCCACCGTGCCCGTGTCGGGCGAGATCCGCGATCGCATCAAGCGGGCGAACCACCGCTTCCACGCGAACGACAACATCGCCAAGTTCATCGGTCCCGGCGACCTCGAGGCGCTCGTCGACGAGGTTGCGAGCAAGATGGAGGGCGTCCTCGAGAGCCTCGTGATCGACACCGACTCCGATCACAACACCCGCGAGACGGCGCGCCGCGTCGCCAAGATGTACGTGACCGAAGTGTTCCGCGGGCGCTACGTGGCGGCGCCGCCGGTGACCGAGTTCCCGAACGCCGCGTACCTGAACGAGCTGATGATCGTGGGCCCGATCACCGTGCGCAGCGCGTGCAGCCATCACTTCTGCCCGATCATGGGTCGCGTCTGGATCGGCCTCATGCCCAACGAACACTCGAACCTCATCGGCCTGTCCAAGTACGCGCGGCTCGCCGAATGGATCATGAGCCGACCGCAGATCCAGGAGGAGGCGATCATCCAGCTGGCCGACATGCTGATGAGCAAGGTGACGCCCGATGGGCTCGCCGTGGTCATGGAGGCCGATCACTTCTGCATGCACTGGCGCGGCGTGAAAGACTCCGACACCAAGATGATCAACAGCGTGATGCGAGGGTCGTTCCTCAAGAACCCCTCGCTTCGCCGCGAGTTCCTCTCACTCATCAATCTGAAAGCCTGAGGCCGAGATGCTCGTACGCTGTCTCTACGCCAGCCGCTCGTCGGTCCCGCTCACGTCCGCGTTCTTGGATGGCATCCTCGAGCAGTCCCGCAAGAACAACCCCCTGCGCGGCATCACGGGCATGCTGTGCATGAGCGACGACATCTTCATCCAGGTCCTCGAAGGCGGCCGCGACGCGGTCTGCGACCTCTACAAGGCCATCGTAGGGGATCCGCGCCATACGAACGTGCGGCTCCTCGTCTATGAAGAGATCACCGAGCGCCGCTTCGGGCACTGGACGATGGGCCACGTCGACGTCGCGAAGGTGAACGCATCGCTGCTCCTCAAGTACTCCGAGAAGGCGACGCTCGACCCGTTTGGGTGCTCCGGCCGCGCCACGCTCGCGCTGCTCGACGAGCTGGTCGCGAGCGCCTCGATCATCAATCGCGGCCCGATCCGAAATCCCTGACCGCTCGTGGACAGCTCGCCACCTCGCGATCCCGCGCTCGAGACCACGATCGCGTTCGGTGAGTGGCACGCTCGCAGGGTGCCGTGGAGGGGAAGCGCGGTGGTCATCGGGGGGCTCTCCGGGCCTGCGACGACACCGGCCGACTACGTCGACGACGTCCTGCTGACCGACGAGCACCGCGAAGCCTTCTTTGCTCTGGTCGACCGCGCGGGTCTCGTCGTGTGCAAGCACGTGGGCGGGGACGACGCTCGACACAAGGGCGTGCGTGGCCGGTCCTCGCGGGGCCGGCTCTCGCAAGGGGAGTTTTTCCACCACGACGGCTGCTCGGGGCCGACGAAGCCGCGGATCGTCGAGATTCGCTGCCCGTACCAGGAGGTGCAGCGCCACACGTTCACCGCGGTCGCCCCGTTCCCCGAGATCGTGTTCGCGATGGTACGCGAGCTGCCCGCACGGCTACGGACGCCCGACCTCGACGCCGTTCACGCCGCGCTCCTCGCGAACACGGTGGACCGCGCGACCGACTGGGAGCTCGTGCAAGCGGCCGTCAATCGTGCCGCGCGCCGCGCCTTCTCCGCGGAGGAGCAGCGGGAGTTTCTTCGCCGGGTCGACACGGCCGTGGGCGCGTACCGCGAGCCGTGGGAGATGGGAGAGAGTCGATTCATCGCGAACGCGAACCCCACGCGGACGATGCAACATCGGCGCGCGTACCTCGAGCCCCACACCGGCAAGCGTCCGAACGGGCACCTCGTCAAGCGGTGGCCCGCAGGCCCCGATCTGGACGAGCTCGACGAGCTCGACGACGACGCGAGCGCGACGAGGTAGTGGGCGCGCGGCAGGCCCGGACGTTCCGATGGCTCCGGCAAGTGCCGTGGATCCCGGGTATATTGGGATGGAATGGATCCGTACGACCTCGATGACGCGACGGTGGTGGGCGCGAGCGCCGAGGACTTCGGGACGCTCAGCAAGGATCGCGCGTACCTGATCGTCATCGCCGGCAATCAGGTGGGCGAGATGATCTCGCTGAAGGAGACCACCGTGATCGGGCGCGGGGACGAGGCCGACGTTCGACTCGTCGAGGACAAGATGTCTCGCCGGCACTGCCGTCTGTTCATCGAGGCCGGTGAGGCCTACATCGAGGACCTCGGGTCGAGCAATGGGACATTCGTCAACGGCCACCGGGTCCAGCGGCAGAAGCTGGCCGACGGGGACAAGATCCAGGTCGGCGAGACCACGATCCTCAAGTTCACGTACAACGACCAGCTGGAGGAGACCTTCCAGAAGCAGATGTACGACTCGGCGCTGCGCGACGGGCTCACCAAGCTGTTCAACAAGAAGTACTTCGAGGACCGGCTGCGCTCGGAGTTCGCGTTCACCCAGCGCCACCGCGCGGTGCTATCGCTGATCCTGTTCGACATCGACCACTTCAAGAAGGTCAACGACACCCGCGGCCACGTCGCCGGCGACAAGGTCCTGGCGGCGCTCGGTCAGCACCTCGTCAAGCTCGTCCGCGCGGAGGACGTCGTCGCGCGCTACGGCGGTGAGGAGTTCGCGGTGCTGTGCCGGCAGACCCACGTCGACAAGGCAGAGCTCCTCGCCGAGCGGATCCGCAGCTCGGTGGAGGCTCTCGAGATCGTGTTCGCGGGCGATCGGATCCCGATCACGGTCAGCATGGGCGTGTCGATGATCCCGGACAGCCGGGTCAACGACGTCGACAGCTTCGTCGGCGTGACCGACGCGGCGCTCTACGAGGCGAAGCACGGCGGCCGCAACCGAGTGGTCGCTCGATTGCCGCTCACGACTGGATAGCGGCGACCGGATCGCGGCGTCGGGCTGCGCTTCGCGGGCTACAGGATCGGCCCGGAGCCGCCGTCGGAACCAGAGCCGGAATCAGAGCCGGAGCCGGAATCGCCGGAGCCGGTGTCGGAACCCTCGTCCCCGGGCACCTCGCTCGCGCAGACTCCGAGGTGGTCGTGGTGGAGCCTCACGTGCGGCTCCACGGCGGGCGCGCCGACGCAGATGGTGTGCTCGTTGGCCGGATTGCCGGGCGGGATGTGACACACGAGGACCTTGTGCCCCGCGCACGTCGGCGCCCCCGTGGACGATTCGAGAGGCGACTCCTCGGTTCCCGTGAGGTTGGCGCTCGAGTCGGACTCGTTGACCGCGCAGGCCGTTACGAACAGGAGCGAGAGGAGGATGGTGCGCATGCGAGCACCTGAAGCAAGTTCGGAACCAGTCATCTTCTGCTGGCGGAATCGGCACTTACGACACCCGATGGTGACGGCCTCGGAGCGAATCGGGGACTCGACCATCCGGTCCCTGGAGACTCGGTCCCCGGTGCGAATCCGCGCACAGCGGCCCTCCGGCAGGGTCCAGCCGTGCCGAGCGGCTGACAATCGCGCCGACATCGACCTCGGTCGTGCGCGCGCCTGGGATCCAGCCGTCGGGCACTTCATAGTCCCGGGTGGAGATGGGTGGCCCTCGCCGGAATCCAGTGCCCCGAGCGCCGGCGCCGCCGCCACGCCGGAGCTTCCGCCGGAGCCTCGCGATCCTCGCCGCGCTCGCGCTGGGCATCGCGATCGTCGGCATCCTGGGCGGTGTGGTGATGAAGAAGCGGCTCGACACTGGAGCGTGGGCGATGCCCGAAGCAGACGACTTCGAGCGCATCCTCAGGCTTCCCCCGGGCGCACCCGCCCGCGTGATCTATCTCGTCCGCCAACCGGTCGAGCTCCGCGCCGGCCAGGACGATTCCCCCCGGCGAATCTCCAGCGTGATCGCGAGCGTTCGCGCCAAGGCGGCGGGCTCGGCGAGCGCGACCACGGCTCCGGTAGCCTTCGACGCGCCGGTGAGGCTGCCGGGCTGGAAGGGCACCGACAAGGGTTGGCAGCGGCTGATGACGTGTGTTCGCGCGCTGTTCGCGCCGTTCGATGTGGTGGTCACGGACGCGGTTCCGAACGTCGACAACTACGTGCTGGTCGCCGTCGGCGGCAAGCCCGCGGAGATCGGCGCGAAGGATCGCCGCGTCGCCGGGCTGGCGCCGTTCAACGGCGGAGTGATCCCGAAGCCGGTGGTGTTCGCGTTCAGCGCAGCCCTGGGCAACGAGCCCGGCAAGGTGTGCGAGACGATCGGGATGGAGGTGGCGCACGCCTACGGGCTGGACCACGGCTACAGCTGCAACGACGTGATGACGTACCTCCCGCGGTGCGGGGCGCGGACGTTCACCGACCAGGACGTTCGGTGCGGCGAGACCAAGCGGCGCAACTGCGAAGGTGGCGAGCCGACCCAGAACTCGTATCGCCGCCTG